>NZ_VPAK01000003.1:0-447713 GCF_013419295.1 Acinetobacter sp. YH12094 | reverse complement strand
ACTGCAATTTAGGAGAGTGTTATGCCAATTCGGTGACTTTTTCTATCTTTTAACACCAATTCCAGTTTTTAGTTGAGTTTGAGATTGGTGTCGAGAGTAGGTCGCTGGTTTGTGCAAAGGTCTCTAATTTAAGATAACTCATGTTTTTTTTTAAGCTTTTAGCCAGGCCTTTGCCCGCCCCATATTGATATCTGCAAGTTCAAATCTGTGAAATCGATACCCCAATTCTTCAGCATGATCGTAACGATCCATACTCCAAGCCTTTGTTGCTAGTTTACCCTTGCGACCACCCGACCACGGACCACCAGCAATTTCAATAAACACTCGGTATTCAATAAGGTGAAGATCAAAAAGCCAATGTTTGGTACTTTTGAAATGAAAGTATTCCTCAAATTTCATTTCCATTTGGTCTAATATTTCTTTTAGTCGCTCGTATGCTTCTAAGTATTTTTCACTGGCTTTAGGTAAAGGCCTGGTGCGTGGTTTCTTTTTGGGACGTATCTTTTTGGTTAGCGCTTCATATACATTAGGCTCCATATTTCACCCAATAAAAAACCTCCCGGAGGAGGTTAATTTAATTGCATGTAAAAATTAAAATAGCTTAAATATTTTTCCAGTTTTATCACTGTAGAAATGCATATCAAAGCTAGGCTTAATTATTTCATCATCTATATTTAGATAACGGACGCAATCCCCAAAACTATTTGGCTCATCACATGACTTTTCGCACATAGCTTCTAGTGTATAGACAGCGCCATGTTGATCAACCACATCTAACATTACTTTGTTTAATAAAGTTTCCATGTATTAGCCATCAATCCCAACGATTTCACTCGCTTGGAAACCACGTTGACCTTTTGATACGCTAAATTGTACACGTTGACCTTCAGCTAGGCTTTTAAACCCATTTGACATAATTTGAGAAAAATGAGCAAAGACCTCTTCGCCATTATCAGCTGCAATGAAACCGAAGCCTTTAGTATCGTTAAACCACTTAACAGTGCCTGTAGTTAAATTTGACATAATAATTTCCTTTAATAATATTTAATATAGAGTTCTTGAAAAAATTAAGAAAATAAATAATTAATTTATAAATAATTTAATTAAAAAATTTTAGCTCTAAGTTGTTCAGGTTTAAGAGTGAGAGTTTAAAAATACAATTTATATCGTTTATTTAGTTCAGTATAAAAAGATTTACCATCAATATTTAAAGTTAGCTTTTGTCCTGACTCTAGGACAACTTGTTTAGCAACTTCAACTAAAGTTTTACCATTCAAATTGCTTTGAATTTTTTTTAACGGAATAATATTCACACGAATTTCATCGCCGTTAGTTGCTGAAGCAGTAGTCCAGCCGTTAGATATGTTCATTTATTGACTCATATAATGAGCTTTTGTAAACAGAATAGTATTAAAAATAAAACCAACTTTAATTTTGGAGATTGTTCACTTAAGAAAAATTTAAACTTATGATATTTACAGTAGCTATGAAATTTAAGAAAGATAAAAAAAATTAAATTAATATCTTAAAAATAGAATTTAAGGAAAACCCACGGATAGCTGCAGGCTTCCCTTGATCGGCATGATGCGAATTCATGCTATGCGTTAACTGTTTGAATTTGATGCTTGAACATCAGGATGGAGGGAATACGCAATTCCGTTAACAACTCAAACACTACCGTTCCGCTTACGGATTCGATCAAACACACTATATCAAATATTTTAATATAAACCTAATGTTATTTCAATTTTATTTATATTTCATAACTTATAAATTAACTTTTTGTTAGCTAGGCATATTCGGGGCATTAGGATTACAACACTTCATACAAATTTCTAAGTCTAGTTTCGCCTGTGCTTTGTCTGTCATATGGTAACATGGTAAGCTTTTAAACAAATGTCTTTTATCTTCTTTTAACCATGTGAAAAAGGCTTTGAAATTGCTGAAATAAGAACATTTATACCAAATGGCAATAAAGCAGATTTCTGAGATCGTCAAATGAGCACGTCTGATTCTTAAAGAATGGCTATTTTGTTTGAGAAAGTTCCAATAAGTTGCTTCAAATTTAAGAAAGAAATCATCAATTACGCAGAATAATTCGGTACTATTGAACATTAGGACTAGAGTTGTGAGTTTTGTGTGGTAACTCAACTGATGGCTCTAGTCTTCTTATTTTCAAGTTTATTTCTTATCCGCGATTCGGGTTAAATAATATCTGGGGGATTAAATAGCTGTTAGTCGAATAGCGAAGACGACACGATCAAGTGGTCTAAAAGAGACTGTAATTTATATTGTGTAATTGCCTGAATTTGCTACCTTCATATTCACAACGGAGTCAGGCAATATGATGAACGAACAAAAACTAAAAGACCTTGCAGCAGAATTTGCTAAAGGAATCAAAACAGAAGACGATCTAAACCAATCCACCCGATTGTTGACTAAACTCACTGTTGAAACGGCTCTCAATGCCGGACTTACCGAACATCTCGGACATGAAAAAAATGCCCGTAAATCTGGCTCAAATTCACGCAATGGTTATTCTAGTAAGACTGTACTTAGCGATGATGGGGAGATTGAGATCACCACACCAGGTGATCGTTATGGTACTTTCGAACCTCAGTTGATTAAGAAAATCAGACCCGTATCACTCAAATGGATAACCAGATTCTATCCCTTTATGCCAAAGGTATGACCACCCGTGAAATCGTTGCTACCTTCAAGGAAATGTACGATGCCGATGTATCTCCAACGCTCATTTCCAAGGTGACTGATGCCGTCAATGAGCAGGTTGCTGAATGGCAAAACCGTCCGCTGGATGCAATCTACCCCATCGTTTATATGGACTGTATTGTGGTTAAAGTCCGTCATAATGGCAGTGTCATCAACAAGGCTGTATTCCTTGCCTTAGGCATTAATCTTGATGGACACAAAGAACTGCTCAGCATGTGGATGGCTGAGAATGAAGTTGCCAAGTTCTGACTAAATGTTCTGACTGAGCTGAAAAACCGAGGGTTGCAGGATATTCTGATCGCCTGCCTTGCGAAGCAGCGCTTCTCAGGACTAAAAGGCTTTCCTGATGCCATTAACAGCGTATACCCGCAAACCCACATCCAGCTGTGCATTATCCACATGCTACGCAACAGCTTGAAATACGTGTCATGGAAAGATTACAAGGTGGTCACTCAGGATTTAAAAGCCGTTTATCAATCACCCACTGAAGAGGCAGCCTTGATGGCCCTAGATCAATTTGCCCAAACATGGGATGACAAGTACCCACAGATCAGCAAAAGCTGGCGTACGCATTGGGAGAATCTGAATACCTTCTTTGCTTATCCAGCCGAGATACGCAAAGCCATCTACACTACCAACGCAATCGAGTCATTAAACAGCGTAATACGCCAAGCGATCAAAAAACGTAAAGTCTTTCCAACGGATGATTCTGTACGTAAAGTGATTTACCTGGCCATTGATGCAGCATCTAAAAAGTGGAATATGCCGATTCGCGACTGGCGTTTAGCCATGAGCCGCTTTATTATTGAATTCGGTGACCGCTTAAGCAATCACCTTTAAATTGATGAAAAGCAATTACACAAAATTATTTACATGCTCCATTAAAAATACATATCTCCTTTAAATCTAGATTTATCTATAAATTTGAGTCTGTCAAATACAAAAATACAGCTCCCAACTCAATGAAAACTGTATTTTTAATACTAAAAATTGATCGAAATTAAACGGCAAGTACTTTCACAATAATGGTTTGCATGTCTTCATTTTCTTCCGCTAAATAAACACGCTTTAACTCTTTGCTTTTCACTTTGAATTGATGATTTTGATACTGAATTACAGCCGGAATTTGATCAAAATACAGGCTATCTGCGTCTAATTCTTCTTGAAAAAGTGGCGTGCCCAATTGATAGTCTAGGCTTTTTAATACTACATATTTAACAGTCGTTTTCATTGAAATAAACCTACTTTTGTTACGCTCTTTATTTTAAGTTTTAACATCGTTTTCCTTCCGAAGAAACCTTTATTTCATATTTTCGTACAGCTTCTAAACAATCACGCTATTTTCGTGAATTCCACAACACACAGTACCAACTTAGACTTTTAGTGAAATTACAGGCGAGCGAAATCAATGCTAAAATTTTAAGAATACTAATGATCATTCACCATTCTACTTTGGGGTAAGCACATGCTTAAACTGTGTTGCGATGCTTTAGAACAAAAATCCATGACCATCGCGTTTATCGAGAGTGCAAGCTCTGGTTATTTATGTAGTCAATTTTCAATTTATAAGAATAGTGGTGCAGATATCTTATTAGGTGGACTAGTGAGCTATGATCCATCGATCAAACGTGAAATTTTAAAAGTAGATCCTTTACTAATAGAAAAATTTACGGCCGAATCCGCAGAAGTGACTCAAGCGATGGCTGAGCAAGGACAACAACTATTTTTACATGCGGACTTCGTGGTGGCCTGCACTGGATTACTCAAACCCGGTGGCAGTGCAACCGTAGAAAAACCCGAAGGAACATTTTATATTTCAATTTTACATGATGGTCGTATTTATAATTATCATTATTTTATTTTGGGTACGGCTTTAGAACGCTTAGATCAGTTAACTGAAAATGTTGCTCACAGTGTATTAGACATCTTAAATGCAGAATAAAACATACATAAACTTCATATTTAAATATCATTTTGCATCGCATACTGTATTGAGGAATTTACTTATCAGGACAAGAAAATGCAGCTACGTCATTTCAATGCATTCGCAATTAGCACCCTACTGTCCTGCTCTGCTTTCGCGACGGTAGGCGGCCCTCAAAACATTGAGGTTTTGGGTTTTGATAAAAAAGACCAAAAAATCTATTTAATGCGTCATTTTGAAGATGGTCGTGGTCGTTTACCACAATTATATTATTATCAATTAAATAGCCAAAAGCCGACGCAATTAATTACAGTGAAGTCTTTGTATATTAATCCAAAGACAAAACGGATTGATTACGATCAAGACAGCACCCAGTTTAATAAAGAAATCGCGAAAATAAAAAAACGTTTAGTCAAATTAACACCAGTAAATAACAATAATGCTCGAATACAGTTATTAACAACCATGAATGGCACTGCAAAATCATGGTATGACCCGAATGAAACCATTGATAAATGGACTTATCAATATCGTGTTAAAAATTCGCAGTATAAAAGCGCTGTACAAAAGGCTGAGACGTATAAAGAAGGTTTAAAAATCTCTAAAACTTATCGTGTAATGCAAAAGCCCTTTTATTTAGTGACTGTTAAATATCTAGGGATTCCATTTGAAACAGGATATAGGGTTGAAGATCCAGTTTTACTAACCAAATAGATTATTAACTTAAATAACAAATAATAAAAAAGCCTCTTTAGAGGCTTTTTTATTCCACTTTAAAATTATGCTGCAGAACGCTCTGCAATCGGCACAACTTTACGTAATTCCGGACCTGTATAGTCCGCACTTGGGCGAATAATACGATTGTCCGCACGTTGTTCCATCACGTGTGCTGCCCAACCTGTTACACGCGACATCACGAAAATTGGCGTAAACAGTTTAGTTGCAATATCCATGAAATGATATGCAGATGCATGGAAGAAATCAGCATTACAGAATAATTTCTTCTCACGCCACATCACTTCTTCACAGCGCACTGATACAGGATAAAGTACAGTATCACCGACGTCTTTTGCTAGGCGTTCAGACCATTTCTTAATAATGCCATTACGTGGATCGTTATCTTTGTAAATCGCATGACCAAAGCCCATGATCTTTTCTTTACGCTCAAGTTTACCCAACATTTCACGCTCAGCTTCTTCTGGAGACGTCCAGTTTTCAATCATTTCCATTGCAGCTTCGTTTGCACCGCCATGTAATGGACCACGAAGTGAACCAATTGCACCTGTAATACAAGAATGCATATCAGACAATGTTGATGCACATACACGCGCTGTGAATGTAGAGGCATTAAATTCATGCTCTGCATATAGAATCAGTGACACGTTCATCACTTGCTCATGCAATTCATTTGGTTTTTCACCACGCAGTAAATGTAGGAATTGTGCGCCGATTGAATCATCATCAGTGTTTTCTTCTACACGTACGCCATCATGGCTGAAACGGTACCAATAGCAGATGATTGCCGGTAGTGTTGCCAAAATACGGTCTGCAACATCTTGTTGCTCTTCAAACGATTTTTCAGTTTCTAAATTTCCAAGCATTGAAACGCCTGTACGCATCACATCCATTGGGTGCGAGTCAGCAGGAATGCGTTCTAACACCTCTTTCAACGCCTGCGGTAATTGACGCAATGATTTGAGTTTGGCTTTGTATGCTGCAAGCTGTTCTGTTGTTGGTAATTCACCAAAGAAAATCAGGTACGCGACTTCTTCAAACTGACAGTTTTCTGCCAAGTCTTGAACGTCATAACCACGATAGGTTAAGCCCGCACCACTTTTGCCTACAGTTGACAATGCAGTTTTACCAGCTACTTGTCCGCGCAGTCCTGCGCCCGTGAGTACTTTTCCTTCAGCCATTTTTATTTTCCTTCAGTGAACAATTTATCTAAGGTGTTTTCAAAAGTGTGATAATCGAGGAATTGATAGAGTTCTTTTCGTTGTTGCATTTTATCCAGTACATTGACTTGTGTACCTTCATTGCGGATCGCATGCATTACTTCTAGTGCCGCTTTTTGCATTGCACGTGTTGGTGATAATGGGTAAAGCACCATTGCAATACCCTGCTCGCCTAGTTCTTCTTTGGTGTAGTAAGGGGTATCACCAAACTCTGTAATGTTTGCCAGTACAGGGACACCAACAGCATCGCAGACAGTTTTGTACATGGTAATATCAGTCATTGCTTCAGCAAAGATCGCATCTGCACCTGCTTCTACACAGGCACATGCACGGTCGATCACTGCTTGCAAACCTTCTTTTTGTAATGCATCTGTACGCGCCATCACCACAAAGTTTGAATCGGTTTTTGCATCAACAGCCGCTTTAATACGGTCAACCATTTCTTGTTGTGACACGATTTCTTTGTTCGGACGGTGACCACAACGCTTTTGTGCGACTTGGTCTTCGATATGAACCGCTGCTGCACCTGCTGCAATCATTTGCTTCACACTGCGGGCAATATTAAATGCACCGCCCCAACCTGTATCGATATCGACAAGTAATGGCGTATCTACACGTTCAGTAATACGACGAACATCTTCCAAAACATTGTCTAAACTGGTCATGCCTAAGTCAGGTAAACCATATGAATAGTTCGCAACACCTGCACCAGATAAATATATGGCTTTATAGCCAACTTCTTTTGCCATCATTGCTGCATAGGCATTTACTGTGCCAATGATTTGTAATGGTTTTTCGATTTCCAATGCTTGTCTAAATCTTAAGCCTGCAGACGTTTGTTGTGTCATATTCCTTTCCACGGCATTTACTTTAATTTTCGAAGTTTGAGTATATCCATATTTTTTTCCAACTCTATGGCTTTGTAGAATATTAACTCTAAAACTTTAGTCAAATATTTCACTTGTCACCTATCTGTTGTTATTCTTTAGTCAAAGATCTCTTATTTATGAGCAAAGCAGAAAAGTACTGAATTGTTTGCTATAATTATCGTCAAATCAGCCCTTTTTTTGTTAAATATTATCACTTTATGCAAGATTTAATACACATTGAACCTTTAACGCATGACCAGCCACAAACGCGGCGCGGACATGAACGATGTGTTGCGCTTTTAGAAAGTGCTACGGAGCTTTTTTTAAAACGTGGGTTTGATGCAGTTTCATTAGATGACATCGTGAATCATGCGGGTGGTTCAAAAGCGTCAATCTATAAATATTTTGGTAATAAAGACGGGTTATTTAAGGCTATTTGTGACTATCGTCGCTGCTTATTTTTCAAAGATATTTGCCTACCATTTACAGTCAGCCCTGACACCGATATTCGCGCTTATCTCATCAATACTTTAAGTGACTTTCATCAGCATATTGTGATGCCTGAAAATGCGGCATTCATGCGTCTAGTCTTAGAACAAACTGGACGTAATCCTGAAATAGCACGTTATATTCATGAGCAAGGTCCGAAACAAATTCAGAACACCGTTGCGGAAATTTTATATCAAGCACATCAACACGGTTTGCTGTATTGTGAAAACCCGCTGTTTTCGGCTCAATTTTATTTTGGAATTTTGCGAAATTTAGAATGGCGCGTTCTCATGGGCATCACCATTGATGAAAATGATCAAGAAACCATCAATTACATCAGTTATTGCGTCGATCGTTTCCTAGACGGTCACCAAAAGCGCTAGATTTTTTGCAATTTACCTCTCTTATAGTATATTAATCGATTCCTTTTTCTCTAACCAACCAACAACTAATTGTTGTTTTGTTTTTTGATTCAGCAATTATTGTGGAGTAACAATGGCTCTACGTCACTTTCTAACTTTACGCGATTTATCGACTTTAGAACTTAACCAAATTGTACAGCGCGGTATCGAACTCAAGCGCAAACAGCATAACAATGAAGTTTTCCAACCTTTCGTTGGTAAAGTCATGGGCATGATTTTTGAGAAATCGAGCACCCGTACACGTGTATCGTTTGAAGCAGGAATGAGCCAATTTGGTGGTAGTGCAATTTTCCTTTCATCTCGCGACTCTCAATTAGGTCGTGGTGAGCCAGTGGAAGATTCTGCACGTGTGATTTCAAGCATGCTTGATATTGTGATGATTCGTACTTTTGGTCATGACATTGTTGAACGCTTTGCTTCTTATTCAAAAGTTCCTGTCATCAATGCATTAACAGATGATCACCACCCTTGCCAATTACTTGCCGATGTTCAAACATTTGTTGAACACCGTGGTTCTATTGAAGGTAAAACGGTTGCTTGGATTGGTGATGGCAACAATATGTGTAACTCATATATTGAAGCTGCTCATATGTGGGGCTTTAAATTAAAAATCGCTGCACCTAAGGGCTATGAACCTAAAGCAGAATTTCTATCTGAATTTGCACACTGTGTGGAACTTGTTGATTCTGCCGAAGATGCTGCAGTTAATGCAGATTTAATCGTTACAGATGTTTGGGCAAGTATGGGCCAAGAAGAAGAGCAAAAAATTCGTGAAAAAGCGTTTGCTGATTATCAAGTGAATGAACGCCTGATGGATCTTGCTCACGCTGACTGCCTATTTATGCACTGCTTACCTGCGCATCGTGGCGAAGAAATTTCTGAAAATATGCTTGACCACAAAAATGCTGTGGTTTGGGATGAAGCTGAAAATCGCTTACATGCACAAAAAGCACTTGTTGAATTCTTAATTAACGAAAATCTTAAAAAAGACTAAGGTTTTACTTAGATAAATGAAGCACCTTCGGGTGCTTTTTTTGTTTTTGCATGCTTTAATAAAACCATAACTTTTATAAGTGATTAAGATTATGCGTTTAAGAAATATTTGCTTATTGGCTCTTGGATTGAGCTTATCTACTTTTAGCTTTGCTAGTGAACCAAGTGAATTAGATCAATACTTGGTGAAAAATCAGATTTTAGATAGCAATTTTAAAATTAAAAATAAAACAGGTTTAAACGAAATACTGGCTGCCATTAGTGATGAAGATTCACGCACTCTTCCCTATCAAGTTGATCAGAATATGTTGATGGAAAAAATGGAAATTGAAGCGGATAAGATTGAAATTGATGGTATTATCACCACCCCTGATTTTGCGCAATTTGAACAATCAGTCGGTGAACATAAGGTGAAGCAACTCATCAAGCATAATTCACTCCAAAACTGTGAATTACTATTCGAGCATCAATTTCAACGTGTTAATCCATATAAAATTGAAATGGATCTAAGCTCGAGTAGCAATCAATACGAAATTATCATTAAAAATACAGAGTGCAAATTTAAATAAATATCTAATTTCTTACAGCTCTTGGTTTAACTTTTGCATTGTTTAACTTAACGAATTAAACCTTGAGGCTGTAATACAATCACAGCTGCGCCCACCAACACAATGACGCCACCTAGCATATCCCAACGTGTTAGAACTACGTGATCGACAAAACGCAACCACAGCAATGCAGAGAAAATGTAGATTCCGCCATAGGCTGCATAGATACGACCCGAAGCTGCTGGATGCAACGTCAATAACCAAACAAATGCAGCCAATGCAAGCGCTGTTGGAATCCATAACCACTGCGATTTTTGCTGATTTAAAATCAAATATGGGAAGTAACAGCCTAAAATTTCCATCAGTGCTGTCAGTGCAAATAAACCAAATGTGGTCAGCACTTTTGTTAATGGTATGTCCATCATTGAGAAACCCAAATCTAGCGTCGAATAAATATAAAAAACCCGTGCAAGCACGGGTTTTTCGTTAATTAAATTACTTAAGCAGGTTCAGCGGTTTGGTCTTCAAACACTTCGAGTTTTAAGCCCACAGCTTTGCCATTTTCTTTCTTCACTGAAACACCAACATTACCGCCATGTTCCGCAAGCTCGCCAAACAAAATCATTTCAGCAAGCGGTTTCTTCAAATGCTCTTGAATTAAACGCTGCATTGGACGAGCGCCCATCAAGCGATCGTATCCTTGCTCTGCCATCCATTCGCGTGCATCTTGGTCAACCTCAAGAACCACTTTTTTGTCATCTAACTGTGCCTGAAGCTCTGTTAAAAACTTATCAACCACACTTTCAATGACAGTTGTTGGCAATGCTTTAAATTGAATAACACCATCTAAGCGGTTACGGAACTCCGGAGAGAAGGCTTTTTTCATCGCGTCTTGGTTATCATTACTGTTATCTTGATCCATGAAACCAATGCTCACACGTGAAATTGATTCTGCACCAATATTGGTAGTCAGCACTAACACGACGTTACGGAAGTCAGACTTACGACCATTGTTGTCCGTTAATGAACCATGATCCATAATTTGAAGTAACAAATTAAAGACATCTGGATGTGCTTTCTCAATTTCGTCTAGTAAAAGTACGCAATGCGGATTTTTATGAATCGCGTCGGTCAACAAACCACCTTGATCAAAACCTACATAACCCGGAGGCGCACCAATTAAACGAGATACGGCATGACGTTCCATGTATTCCGACATATCGAAACGTACAAGTTCAACGCCTAACAATTTCGCCAATTGCTTAGTGACTTCAGTTTTACCCACACCTGTAGGACCCGCAAAGACAAAATTACCCACTGGCTTATCTGGTGCTTTTAGACCTGCACGAGATAATTTAATCGCAGATGCAAGCGCTTCAATCGCTTCATCCTGACCGAACACCACACGTTTCAGATCACGCTCAAGATTTTCAAGGACGCTCTTGTCATCTTTAGACACAGTTTTCGGTGGAATACGGGCAATTTTCGAAACGATATCTTCAATGTTTTCAACTGAAATGACCGTATCATCTTGCTCAGCTTTTAAACGACGCTGCGCACCAGCTTCATCAATCACATCAATGGCTTTATCAGGTAAGAAACGATCATTGATAAATTTCGCTGACAGTTCAACCGCAGAAACCAACGCTTGATCTTCGTATTTCACATGATGGAATTCTTCAAATTTACCTTTTAAGCCACGCAGAATATCAATCGTTTCTGAAATAGATGGTTCATTGACATCAATTTTTTGGAAACGACGAGATAATGCATGATCTTTTTCAAAGACTTGACGGTATTCTTGGAAAGTCGTTGAACCGATACAACGTAAAGTACCATTCGCCAAAGCTGGTTTGATGAGGTTTGATGCATCCATCGTGCTGCCCATACTTGAGCCTGCACCGATGATCATATGAATTTCATCAATAAATAAAATAGCTTCGGGCTTTTTCTTCAAGGCATTTAGCAGTTGTTTTAAACGCTTTTCAAAATCACCACGGTATTTAGTTCCAGCAACTAAAGCACCAATGTCTAAACTAAATACTTCTGCATTTTCAAGCGGTTTAGGTGCTTTACCATTTACAATGAGCCAAGCCAAACCTTCAGCAATCGAAGTTTTACCTACACCCGGATCACCCACCAAAAGTGGGTTGTTTTTACGACGGCGGCATAGAATTTGGGCTGTACGTTCAATCTCTTTTTCACGACCAATTAGTGGATCTGTTTTGCCTTTTTGAGCTTCAACATTGAGATTGGTGGTATATAGCTCCAATGGGCCAGAATTTGAAGACGTGGTGCTTTCACCATCGAGCTCTTCAATTTCCTCTTCAGCTTGGACTTCATCTTTACGTGTGCCGTGTGACAAATACTGCGTTAATGTCAAACGGTTGATTTGATGGCGTTTAAGTAAATACACCGCAAATGAATCACGCTCTGAATACATCGCAACTAAAATGTCTGCACCTTCTACAGTGCGGTCATTACCACTCGATTGCACATGGAAAATTGCACGTTGCAAAATGCGATCAAAACTTTCTGTAGGATGTGGTGCTTGATCGCTATTTTCGCCAAGCTTAGGGGTATGTTGTTCTACGTATTCTTCAAGTTCTTTGCGAAGCACAATAATGTCTGCGCCACATGCTTTCAATGCATTAACAGCGGAATCATTATCCAGTAAAGCCAATAATAAATGTTCTACCGTCAAAAATTCATGTCTCTTTTGACGAGCCATGCTGACAGCCAAACGTAGTGATACTTCTAATTGACGACTGAGCATGTAATCCCCTTATTAATCTTTTGGCTCAATCTGACAAAGTAATGGATGACTTTGCGACCGAGCGTAATTATTGACCTGATTTGCTTTAGTCTCTGCGATGTCTCGCGGATAAACCCCTGCAACACCCTTTCCTTCATAATGTACAGTTAGCATTACTTGAGTGGCTTGGTCAAGATTCAAAGCAAAGTATTGTTGTAAAATTTCAATTACAAAGTCCATTGGGGTGTAATCATCGTTCATTAAAACGACAGCATACATAGGAGGACGCTTTAACTCAGGTGGCGCAGTCAATACTTGAATGTCTGAATCACCATCATCCTGCGTACCTTGGCTGAGAGTCGGGTTTAGATGCCAGTCCACTAAACCAGATTGGTAAAATGAATTTTTAATGTCAGATAAACACGTTTGACGCTTATTGGTTCGCATAGGATTTAGGTTTCACACTTAGTTTGCACTTGCTTCAGTTTGAGGAATTTCTGAAAGGAAGGCAGATTGATTTTCAACAGGCTGACCTTTCGACCAGCTAAAACGGCGAATAACGGGTTTAGAACCGGTTAAACGCACTTCAATAAAGTCTGGACTAAAGCCTTTTGGCATGGTCCAACGTCCAGTGAGTCGCTCACTTTCACTAAAGTTAAAGTTTTTGTCTTCTAAAGGCACTGCAAGTACTTCTGTACCCTTAATTAGACGCAGCTCAACACTTCCAGATACATTACTTTTTGACGGACTTACTTGAACGAGATCAAGTTGGTATTCATACGCATTTTCAGGTAACGGTTTAATCGCTAAATGTTGTACTGCAAGCGGCATACCACCACGTTGGCGCAATACTTCACGATACAAAACACCCAAATTACCGGTTAACTCTTGATCATCACGTGCTTTTTTAACAGCCAAATATAAATCATTTGAATTACTTACAGCAACATCACGCTCTTGAATTGCCGCATTCAAACTTTTATTCAGGCCTGCTAATTCAGTTTTTTGCTTTTGCACCACATCAACAAGTTGCTCTGCATCTGCATCATAACCGACCACAGTTAAGCCCTGACGATGACCAATACTATATCCGAGCAAACCGCTGCTCAATGCAAGTACAACTGCACCAATCGCCAGTGGCATATTCGTCTTCATAAAAGGCGTTTTTTCACTGTTTTCAGGTTCTGACTTGAAATTAGATTCTGTATTCGACATCGTCATCTCTTATTTTTAGTTCACTCAAGGCACACATTTAAATCCAGTTTTAAATGTGTGTGAAGTTTTAAATCGTTTCTTATGGTAATAAACCAATGCCTTGAAGTCCTGCATTTTCAGCAAAACTAAACATCAAGTTCATATTTTGTACGGCTTGACCTGCTGCACCTTTCACCAAGTTGTCTTGAGCCACCAAAATCACTAATTTTTTCGGCTGAGGTTTACAAATCGCAATACGTAATTGGTTCGCACCACGCACAGTACGTGTTTCAGGTGAGCTTCCTGCAGGCATAACATCTACAAACTGCTCATTGGCATAGAACTGTTCATATATGCTTTGTAAATCCGCAGAAGCACCTGCGTCTGTCAAATCAATATAGATAGTGCTGAGCATGCCACGAATCATCGGTACTAAATGCGGTACGAATAAAATTTCGTTAAACACACCTTTTTGACCTGAAATATTTTCTAAGGCTTCTACTATTTCGGGATGATGACGGTGACCCGCTACACCATATGCTTTAAAGTTATCTGCATTTTCAGAATAGATCATACCTAGGCTGGCTTTACGACCTGCACCAGACACACCTGATTTTGCATCAATAATAATGCTTTCTGGTTTCACTAATCCTTCGGCTTTTAATACTGGCGCTAAACCGAGCTGAACAGTTGTTGGGTAACAACCTGGGTTACCAATCACTGAAGCCTTTTGAATTTTTTCACGGTTTAATTCAGACAAACCATAAACTGAATCTTTTAATAGCTCTGGACAGGCATGGTCTAAACCATACCATTTCTCAAATTGAGCTAAGTCTTGCAAGCGGAAGTCAGCAGCAAGGTCAATCACTTTAGTATTTGCAGCAACTAACTCTTCTGCGTGTTTCATTGCAACACCGTGCGGCGTCGCAAAGAATACAACGTCACATTGTTTTAGTTCTTCAATATTTAGATCTGAATAGCAAAGGTCTGTATGTCCACGCAAGCTTGGGAACATATCATCCACACGGCGGCCATTTTCAGTACGCGAAGTTAAAACTTTCACTTCTGCATTTGGGTGTCGCAGTAAAATACGCAGTAATTCAACACCTGTGTAACCTGTACCGCCGACAATACCTACTGAAATCACGCTCTTTACCTCTATTCAAAGTATCCATTTGATGACTGCGTAGTATGACAGGAAGTTACGGTTTTCTGAACTGTTTTGACATATAAAGCTTCACTTTATAATGTTAGCTTATCTTCTGAATCCTATTAAGTCAGATCATGCATATAAATCCTGATCATTACCTATCCACAGCTCAAGGTCGTGTCTTCACTAAAGAAAGAAATATTCAAGCATGGCAATGCTGTTTTGACGATTTTAAGCATGAATTAAAAACTAACCCAAAGGTTAAAGTCATTTATATATTGATCGGATGCCAAGGGGCTGGGAAATCAACTTGGGCCAAAAACCAAATATCCTGCGAACCTGAAAATATTATTTTTGATGCTATTTTAGTAAAGCAATCTGAACGTCTGCCGATTATTGAGCAAGCTAAACAATTGGGTAAAAAATGCGTTGCTGTATGGTTTCAAATCCCGCTCGAAGTATGCATAAAAAGAAACGCTCAACGACCTTCAGATGAAATAGTCGATCTGACGGCATTAACCAATGTTTATTACGCATTAGAACCACCTAAATACCAAGAAGGATTTGATTTAATTGAAATAATATATTAAGAAATGCTTTAGTGTTTACAACTTAGAGCCTTTAATTCAGAGCACCCACCACCAAGGCATTGCCGTCATTTTTAGTATTTTTCGATGCTGCTGAAAATTTATATCATGCTTTTGCACTTCAGCCCAAAAATTTAGACTATGATCAAAGTGCTTAGTATGCGCTAACTCATGTACAGCCACATAACGCGTGATTTCCAACGGAAAAAGTACCAGCCCACTATTCAACATAATGTCATGCTTTGCAGAACAGCTGCCCCAGCGAGTTTTGGGCTGACGAATTGAGCAATCACCATATTTCAAGCCTGTTTCACTGCTCACTTGCTTTAAATAAATTGGTAAATACTCTTTGGCATAAGCAATCACAAAGCTTTTTAAATATTGCTCAGGCTGCCGAACACTGATGAAAAGCTGATGCTTTTCTTCATCTAAGATGAATGAGTTTTTTTGTACTTTATAAACAATGCTTAGAGGCTGCTCTAAATTGAATAGTTTTAATTCTACTGGTAGCGTTTTATCAATCTGCCCTGTTTTTTCCTGCTGCTTCTGCCATGTCTCAATCATCCATTGTTCCGATTGTTTAAGAAAATCTTGAACTTGGCGCTGTGTACAAAACTGGGGAACCGTTAATTTAATTTGAGTTGGTTCTACACGCAGCCTTAAGCGTGTGGCACGTAATTTTCGGGTGATTTGAATTTCAGGAAGGTTTGGGATCATATTTTTTATTAATTTTAAATCCTCCCTAACCCTCCTTTTACAAAGGAGGGAAAATCACCTAAATAAATTCAGGTGAAAAGTCCCCCTTTAATCAAAGGGGAACTTTAGGGGGGATTCTAATAGAACAGATTAAACCGCAGTACGCTCTTCAATACCGTTATCGGTCGCAACAACAGCAATATCCGCTTTGTTTAATGCAAAGATACCGTTACACACTACACCTGGTATGTCATTCAAAGTCTTTTCAAGTTCCAATGCATTTAGGATATTTAAGTTGTGTACGTCTAAAATTACATTACCGTTATCTGTTACTACGCCTTCACGGTATACAGGGTCACCGCCCAAAGAAACGATTTTACGTGCCACAGCAGAACGTGCCATTGGAATCACTTCTACAGGAAGCGGAAATTCACGTGCCAACTGATCAACCCATTTAGAATCATCAACAATACAAACGAATTTTTTTGCAATTGAAGCAACGATTTTTTCACGAGTCAACGCAGCACCGCCGCCTTTAATCATGTGCATATGACGGTCAATTTCATCCGCGCCATCCACATAGGCATCTAAACCACCAACATGGTTCATATCAACCACTTCAATGCCTAATTTTTTCAAACGTTGTGCAGTTGCTTCAGAACTCGCAACAGCCGCTTCCAATTGAAGTTCTGGCAATAATTCAATGAGGAAGTTCACAGTACTTCCTGTACCAACACCCAAAATACCGCCCTTTGGCAAATGCTTTAACGCAGCTTTTGCGGCAGCTTGTTTCTTTTCATCTTGGGTTGCATACAGACTCATAACTTGGCTCAACTATTTTTTGACATTTGTTGCTGATTTTACAGCCCAAATGTACGGGTGTTTGTTACAATGAACGCCTATTTTAAACTGTTAGATGGAAAATTAACATGCTGTCTCGTTTGGTTCGACAAATATTACAGGCAACGGTCTATGACGTTGCAATCGAAACCCCACTCGAAGCAGCGCCACGAATTAGTGAAAAACTAAACAATAACATTCGCTTTAAGCGCGAAGATTTACAACCTGTCTTTTCTTTCAAGCTACGCGGTGCCTACAACCGTATTAGTCAATTACCGAAATCTCAGTTGGAACGTGGCGTTATTACTGCTTCTGCAGGTAACCATGCTCAAGGCGTGGCGTTATCTGGTAAAAAGTTGGGTATTCGCGCCATTATCGTTATGCCTAAAACCACACCAGACATTAAAGTACAAGCGGTTAAACGCTTAGGCGGTGAAGTGGTTCTGCATGGCGATTCTTTTGACGTAGCCAATAAATACGCAATCCAATGTGCAAAAGATGAAGGTATGACCTTTATTCCCCCTTATGACGACGAACTCGTTATGGCCGGTCAAGGAACCATTGCCAACGAAATTTTGCGTCAATGGCGTGATGTAGACTATGTATTTGTTGCTGTGGGCGGTGGCGGTCTCATTGCCGGTGTAGCTGCTTATCTTGGTGATGTGGCACCGCATGTTAAAGTCATTCCTGTTGAATATGACGAATCAGCATGTTTAAAAGCAGCCTTTGAAGCCAATGAACGTGTCATTCTGCCATCTGTAGGTTTATTTGCCGACGGTACAGCAGTTGCACAAATTGGTGAAAAACCATTTGAAGTGATTCAGCTACAAAAATCAGATAACTCAGGCCCAATTGTTGAGCGTGAAGTTGTACTGGTAAATACAGATGAAATCTGTGCAGCGATTAAAGATACCTTTGATGAATGCCGCAGCATTGTAGAACCGTCAGGTGCAATGGCGCTTGCAGGTATTAAGAAGTATGTAGCTAAGCATGGTCTAGAAAATAAAAATATGGTGTCGATTGTATGCGGTGCTAATATGAACTTTGACCGTCTGCGCTACATTGCGGAACGTACTGAACTGGGTGAACGCAAAGAAGCGATCTTTGCTGTGACCATTCCAGAAGAAAAAGGTTCATTCCTCCAATTCTGCCGCGCACTACAAGGCCGTAACATCACTGAATTTAACTACCGTGCTAGTAATTCTTCTGCTGCTCAAGTCTTTGTGGGAATCAGTCTCAAAAATGGCGAAAAAGAACGTCAGGAAATTTTTGAAACTTTAAAATTCCAATACGATGTAGATGATCTTTCTGATGATGAAGTCGCTAAGCTTCATATCCGTTATTTAATTGGCGGACATGCAGACATTGAAAATGAACGCCTATTCCGCGTGGAATTCCCAGAACGTCCAGGCGCATTGCTGACTTTCTTAGAACGTCTTGGACCTACACATAACATCACCCTATTCCACTACCGTAACCACGGTGCTGCTGAAGGTCGTGTATTGGTGGGTATGGAAGCAACGGATGCGAAACAAAACCCAGATGGCTTGATTGAAACATTGGAAAATATTACCTATCCATATGTTGAGATTACAAATAACCTCGGTTATCAACGTTTCTTGAAATAAATGAGACTCCTATAAAAGAGCTGGAATCTAGATTCCAGCTTTTTTATTTGCATCAATTCTTTTCTACATCAAAATAAATATATTCATCAATTTAATTCATCAACGCTGTCATTGTTGTTAAATTCATCACACACTATAATCCATTGAAAATAAAACAAAATGGATATTTAAAATTGAATTTTTATGCCTTATTTATAATCGCTATTGTGGGTTTAGGTGGATATTTTTATGCATATCCGGCTTATCAACTTAAGCAAGAGGAAGATAAGATTCGTCAAAGTATGAAACAAATTCAAAATCAGTCCCGTACGCAAAATCTAGAAAATATTTACGGATATACTGCGCAGGCTGAAATGCTGAATCAATATCCAAATTATATTGTATATATTCGCTTTGATGAGCTAAATGATCAAACCGCTCCAGAACCTGTTCAAGCCATCATCCGTGAATTTTCATGCGATGGCTTAAACCGTTTAAAGAATAATTCCGAGCTTGTTCGTAAAGCCACTCTAAATGTCATTAAAGAAGATCAACATCAATTTCAATATATTCTAAAAAATAAACTAGGCTATGAAATTTTTAAATACCAACAAGTTATGGATAATTGTCCCAATATTGCTGAACTTTATGCCTATCAAAACACTGAAGAAATTAAAAATTAGAGCTTTTCGGTTTAGATGGATTATGTAAATTTTCATAGCCGCTCTAGGCTGAACAAGCTAACATCAACATATTCAATAACTTTAGAATAATTTAGGAATACGGCATGGCTCAATTCGCTGTGATTGGCTTAGGAAGTTTTGGCGCAACTGTTGCCACTGAACTCATGGGTTTAAAACACGATGTCATTGGAATCGATAGCAACAAAAAGTTTGTTGAAAGTATTTCGGACCAGCTGACCCATGCAGTGATTGCTGATGCAACAGATGAGCACGTTTTACAAGAACTCAATATTCAAAATTGTGAAGCAGTCGTAGTCGCAATTGGTGAAGATATTGAAGCCAGCATCTTATGTGTGCTCCATCTTAAAAACATGGGGATCAACAAAATTTGGGCCAAAGCCAAGTCCAAAGCGCATCACATGATTTTAACCCATTTAGGCATCAGCAAAATCATCCATCCTGAAGAAGATATGGGTGTCCGTGTTGCTCAGTCACTAAGTTATCCAATGGTAAGCCGCTACATGGTGCTCGAAGATGACCATTATTTGGTGAAAGTTGAAATTAAAGAGTCACAACAAGGCACGCGTTTAAATCAAATAATGGATCATGTCCCTGAAGTGAAGACGATTCTGCATAAACGTGGCACCGAGCTTCAATATAGTTTAGATCCGAACCTGATTTTACAAACAGGCGATATTTTAGTGGTTGAAGGTTTACTCGAACATTTACGTCGACTGGCTAAACACTTTAAAGCAACTTTGTAATCAGCGTCGTGCTCTATTTGCACACAAGCGCGCAAGATGACAGTAGAAAAACATGAAACTGCACAATAAACAGCGTAATACCATTAATCTCAGCCCACCCAGTATTTTGGCATTGGGTTTTCTTGGGCTCATTATCATTGGCACCTTGCTGTTAAAACTCCCTTATTCACATCATGGGGATTTAAGTTGGATCAATGCCCTCTTTACAGCGACCTCTGCCGTGACCATTACAGGGCTTTCGGTTGTGAATGTCGGCGAAGCCTATACGGTGTTTGGTAAAGTCGTGATTATGGGGTTACTACAATGCGGTGGTCTCGGTTTTATGACCTTTGCGATATTGGCCGCTATGAGTTTGTCCCCTAAAATTGGGCTAAAACAACAAATTATGGCTCAAGAAACCATTGGACAAACCAGCCTTGCCAAAGTGACCATGACCATCAAAGGCGTACTGCTGTATTCGCTATTTTTTGAAATGGTGGGAACGGTTATTTTGACCATCGCTTGGATGCAAGAATACAATTTTAACCAGGCCCTGTTTTATGCTGCCTTTTATAGTGTTTCTGCATTTAATAATGGTGGATTTTCATTATTTCCCAATAGTTTAATGAGCTTTGCTGACCGTTATTTTATTACGTTTACCATCAGTATGCTTTACATTATTGGGGGTATCGGCTTTTTGGTACTAATGGACATTAAGCGCAATAAAAGTTGGAAAAAACTCAGTACCAATAGCAAGTTGATTTTATCTACCATTGCAGGACTAAATGTCTTCGCCTTCATCACCATATGGTTATTAGAAGCCAATAATGCTGCGACCTTAGCCACGATGCCACTTGGTGACCAAGCCCTCAACGCGTGGTTCCATGCAACTGTTCCGCGCTCTTCGGGTTTTAACAGCTTGCCCATGGAAAGCATGAGCGATGCATCATCACTCGTCACGATGTTACTAATGTTTATTGGTGGTGGCTCGCTCAGTACGGCCGGTGGCATTAAAGTTGGAACGTTTATTATTGTTGTGCTCAGTGTTGTCAGTTTTTTAAGACGTGAAGACGAACTGCGTGTGTTTAACCATTCTGTTTCTAAAAAAACCACCTTTAAAGCATTAGCTGTGATTTTCATTACAGTGACGTTGATATTCATTGGTTTTTTCAGTCTATTGCTACTAGAGCCTGACAAACGCTTTTTAGACTTACTCTTTGAAGCGGTATCCGCTGCTTGCACCGTTGGTCTATCTCGTGGCATCACCAACGACTTACAACCTGCCAGTTTAGTCGCCCTAATGTTATTGATGTTCGCAGGCCGTCTTGGACCCTTGACACTCGCTTATCTGATTGCTACACCAAAGAAGAGTCGTTTAAAACACCCGCCTTCTGAGATCCAAATCGGTTGATTTGTACATTTTCTCACAGTTATAAAAAACCACGCCTTAGCGTGGTTTTTTTAAATTCGCATCTTTAGAACCAATTCATTAATGACACACCGACACCGACATAGGTTGCCCGATGGTTATAGTCAATCAGGCTTTCACCATAGCCATCAAACAATTGAACTGTGCCGCGCAATTTACCATTGATTGGGAAAGTCCAATCAAACTGCACAGCACCATGTGAGTCATCACCACCTTTCAGTGAATGACGTAACATCAAACTAAAATCATGATCTTTATGACGATAAAATGCTGTTAAATCCCCACGTCCCACATAATCGGTAATGTCAGGGTTGTTATCATCTTTGGTATCTTCTTCGAAACGATACCAAGGACGTAACATCAGTGCAAAATTGTCACGTTCAAATCCTAGATTTAACATGACACGGTTCCAACTCCGCGATAAGGGATCAGAACGTCCATTAGACTGATGGTTAAAGGTTAGACCCAACATACGCCAATTCAAACCTAAGAGTTCATAGTTGGTACGAAAAACCAGACTAGCTTCAGGTTCATAGTTGGTTTCACGGAATGGTCGTGATTCGTCTTCGTTGTAGACTTGCCAACGAGAAGACTGGGTATAGCCCAACCAGATATCGCCATTATCACCAAATAAGTTTTCAACAGCTTTGGTTTTTAATGACAATTGGAACTTGGCTTCCATCGATTTCAGGTTTTGTTCCTGATCGGCTTGTACCGTGTTGTTTTCATTCGGGCTTGATGGACGTTCATTTTTATCTGAAGTCCAGTATCCCGGCATTAAATACACAGGTTGATAGCCGCGAATATTCCATGTTCCCAATTTACTTTCTGGAGACAGTTCCCAACGACTATCCAATAATGAAAGATTTGGATTGAGGTTCGGTGCTTCTACAGCAAATAAACGGTCCGTAAACGCATGACTGACTTTTTCTTTCAAAGTCAGCTTCTCTGTCGGTTCAGGCTTAATTTCTTGTGCGGCTTGACGCTCAGAGACCAACATTTCTTTTTCAGCAGGTTGCACTTTAAACAAAGCGTCATAACACGATAATCGCTCTGCATTTGACTCAAGTGCCACACATGCTTCTGCGGTTGCAGGCTTAGCAGCCACATCCGCATTTTGTGCATTTACAGTACTGACATACATTGAACTGAGCGCAATGAGGCTCAGTTGCAATGTCGTACGCTCAAGAGATTTGAACGCCATAAAAACCCCTTTTTTGTTTTAATTCACTTGTTTTATTTCGAAACCAAGCTCAACCAAAGCATCTCGCTTAGCCACCGGTGCAACCACAGCTTTTGTCGGTTGTTGTTCAACCAAATACGCCACAGCAACACGTTTAAGATCTTCCAAAGTCACATTCAACAGACGTTCACGTAACATTTGACGGAAAGCTGGCGTGCGTTTATGCAATAAAGCATAACAAGCTGTAATGGCTTCACCCGCTGGTGACCCGGGTTTATCCATGCTGGCAATTAGACCCAAAATCGCTTCTTCAAGCTGATGCGGTTGTTGTTCAGCATTCAGTAGCCACTGCACACTTGCGTCAAAATCTTTAAACGTTTCAGCTAAACGTGGGTCACGGTAGCTATAGAAACGGAATGAACATGCATTACCGTCATAGCTTGCACCACCACCATAAGCACCACCTTTTTCACGAATCGCGCTATGCAAGAAGCCATTACGCAAATAAGCCGCCAAAATCATTAAAGGTGCTGCATCTGGATGTGACACTTCCACCGCAGGATATGCTGAAGCGCAGAACTGAACATTGGCTTGAATGAGCCAAGCTTCGTCATTGTTGCTATCTGCAAAATTCACTTGAGTTAAAGCATGTGGGTTATCATCAATCGCCACTTTATCCCAAATGGTTTGAACTTCTTCAACCAATCGGTCTGAATGATGCTCCTCACACACCACCAAGAATTGTTTTGGTGCTTTAAGCAAACGGTTGTGAATTAACTTAAGCTCATCAATCAAGGCATTATAAGCCGTGTCGTCTTGCTCAATTTTGCTGACAAGTTCTGACAGCCAGTTCAGCGCGCCTAGGCCTGTATTATGATAATCACGTAGCGCCAATGCACTATGTTGACGACCTGCAATTTGCATTGCATAACTATGACCAGAACCAGATACACGTGACTGCCAACGTGCTTTACGTTGTTGCAATAACTCTACGATACGGTTTTTCTCATCAAAACGTAGCTGTTCAAAAGCCAATTTCAATAAGCGAATAGCTTCAAGATTATTCACCAATGATTTGGTGGTTAGAGTCAGCCAAGCACTAATTTGACCTTTATCGTCCACTTTTGAACGCAGCGATGCACCCATACCTAAACCGCCACTCACAGCTGTTTGCAACTGTTGTAGCTCTAAGTAGTCGTATTCACCTGCACCAACTTCACCCATCAAAATCGACAAGAGGTTGAAATACGGCGATTGCACCACTTCATCAGGAATCTGAATCAAAACTTGTTGGTAATAAAGACCATTGGTGCCTGCGTGGTAAAGATTTAACGGCGTATCCAAGCCATTACTGATAATTTCGCGTAATTGACCTTGTACAATCTGTAATTGTGCAGGAACGTCTTCTAAACCTACTTTAGGCAATAGGTTCAAATCATCTGGGGTATCTTGACGAATGTTCAGTGCTTCAGTCTGCGCAATAATCTCTGCTTTTTGCGCTTCAGTTAAGTTCGCATCAATTTCTTTTAAACGTGCTTTTTCTGCTGCCGCTTCCAACGCATTTTTTTCAGCATCTGGAACCAAAGTTAATTGCACACGATGTTGATTATCAAGCAAGTAAGTTTTGATTAAGTTAGATAACCACATTGGGTCTTTCAACTCTTCCTTCACTTGTTCAATGGCCGTATCCACATCCCAGACATCCACAGGGTCTGAATGGTGAATCGCACTGCTTAAACCATTCAGAATTAAGCTTAGGCCATATGGTGTACCATCACCATTGATTTCACGCTGATGCAATTCAATCTGATGCAAAATCGCCTCAACTAAAGCCGGGTCAACAGGCTTAGCCGCAACGTCTTCTAATACTTTAAACACGCCATTTTTAAATTGTTCTGCATGCTCAGGGTTTGAACCTTGAATTGCACAGTAGAACGTCATTTCATAGTTTGAGTCATCTACGCCCATGAATGGACCAGTAGACTGTGCATAACCACAGGTTTCTAAGTAATGACGTAATGGCGAAGCAGAATCTTCAAGCAATACACCTTCAACCAAACGCATACCTAAACGTAATTTAATATTACTTGCTTCAGGCAATAACCAAGAAAGCACATGATATGTTTTGTCTTTGAGGTCTTCAGCATCAACTGCATACGTTTCAGTTACAGTTACAGGCGCAGTTAAGCGGCGCTCAGGTTTTGAATATAGCGTTTGACCTTTTTCAAATTTTGACAAGGCAAGCGTTTCAAACTGTTCTTGTAAATTATATGCAAGCTCATTACCAAAGGTCATGAACACCGCATTACTTGGGTGATAATGTGATTTGTAGAAACTTACCAACTCTTCATAGCTTAAGTCAGGAATGTCTTTCGGATCACCGCCTGAGTTGTAATGATAAGTTGTTTCTGGGAATAAATGATGGGCAAGTTGGTGATACAACTGATCTGAAGGTGAACTCATTGCACCTTTCATTTCATTAAATACCACGCCTTTATATACAGCTTCGCCATTTTCTAGCTCAATACGAATCCCTTCTTGCGCAAAATCAAGCGGGTTCAAATTCGCAGCAAAAGCAGCATCCATATAAACTTCTAACAAGTTTTGGAAATCTTTTTTGTTTTGCGTTGCAAATGGATAAGCCGTCCAATCCGCTGCGGTAAACGCATTCATAAACGTATTGAGTGAACGACGAATCATTAAAAAGAATGGGTCACGTACAGGGAACTTTTCTGAGCCACAAAGTGCCGTATGCTCAAGAATATGCGCCTCACCTTTTGAATCCATCGGCTGCGTACGGAAGGCAACTAAAAATACGTTTTCGTCATGGTTTGTGGCTAAGTGATAATGCACTGCGCCAGTCACTTTGTGTTTATATTCAGACACTAAAATGTCTAAAGCTTCAACATGATGTTGACGAATCAACTGAAACGCGGGATGTACAGTTTGAGAAATGGTTTCAGTGACATCTACAGTCATGTGTGCTCCTAATCTATTCATTTAAATTAGGCAAAGTATACCTTAAAAAATCACAACTAGATTCACCGAAACAACATTTCCGACTGTTTTAATCAACTTGAACTTTAATTTTAAAAATCACTTGTTTTCGCACTAAAACATTTAGACTGGTTTTATGGATTGCCTATCATTTCGTGTTGACCAATAGACACAAATCACAATCGCCAATAACAATACAAAGGAAGCCATAAAGCAACTTAAATCCAATCCACCTGAACTGATTGGCTTATCTAGAAAATCGCCGACAACTGCGCCCAATGGACGTGTCAAAACAAAAGTAGCCCAAAATAAAATCGTCGTTGAGACCTGACTAAAAAAGTACAACAATGCCATCAAGATAATTAGACCACCAAATAGCCAAATGCCACCGCTATAGCCTAATCCTGCACTATCGGAAGTCCAGTCCCCCAAAGCTGTACCTAGCGTTTGAGAAAATGTAATCGTCAACCAATAAAAGATCTGTGTTCGCGGCAAATTCACTACACTTGGATTGATCGATCCTTCGACTCGATACCAACTAAAAAGCGATATGAGCACCAAACTCAGTAACAGCAAACTACCACCCAAGTAGCCAATACCTAAAGAACGATCTACAAAATCCGCTAAGGTCGTACCGACCGTGGTACTGGCAATAATCGTGGCCCAATATAAATAAGGTTTATAGGCTTTGGACTGTATTTGAAAATACAGCAAACTGATAAATATGCCTGCGAAAATAAATGTACTGAGTAGATAGCCCAAATTTAAGGACATGGACAATGCATCACCACTGGTTTCCCCAAAGGTGGTCGCAAAAATTTTGGTCAACCAAAACAGTGCGGTAATCTCAGGAACTTTTTTAACGTAGTCTTGTAGCTCAGACACTTGCATATGCATCACTCTATGCAGTTATTTTGATGCTTATATCTTCGATAACTAAAATGAATTTTTGCTTAAAAATTTGCTTAAAATAAGGCGCTCTTTTTTAGAATTATCACAAGAAAAAAGCACCCGATATCGGATGCTTCATTTAAAGTGTTTACTGTCTATTTTTGGATTGAAAACTAAACCAGATATTTGAAATAATTATAATTTGGATGGCTTTCAACATAGACATAATTCTGTTTTTGATAGAATTTTGCAGCATTTTTAAGTTCTGTATTTAAGCACAGTGCAGAAAAGTGTTTTTTTGCACCCTTTTCCAATTCCACCAATAGCTGCTTACCCACGCCATGCTGACGGTACTGCGGATGCACATAGAAACGGCGAACTCGTCCAATCCGTTCTTCTACACCAGTATCACCCCATTGCTGATTTAAACCGCCACAAGCAATCAATTTATCGCCATCATAAGCAAGCAATAATTGCTCACCCGTTTGGTCAAAACGATTTTTACCACTTTGATATTCTTCAATTAAACGGTGTATAAATGTATAGCCTTCATGCTGCGCCAAAGCAGCAATATTTTCGATTTGAGCAGGAAGTTGCTCTGCTGGACGAATCGTAATTTCCATATATTCACACTTTTAATCTGTTATCTATTTTATGATGACCAAATCATCTTGATTCAGTCTGAACACCCTATAGCTCTATAAAAGTAAAATTTTTCGATTTACACAATAGCAAAGCTGATTAAAACGGCAACTAATTCAAAAAAAATGTAAAAATATAATGGATTTGCCCGATTTTTATACACACTTGTCCTTTAATTGAATTTTCTTCAACAAACTACAGCAATCCTGAGCATTCGTGTAAACTTAGCACTTTCATTTTTTTGATGTGAACATACAACATGGCAACTGTTGACCTTTTTGCAATTGGTAATGCACTTATTGACCAAGAATTTAAAGTCTCTGACGAATTCCTAATTCAACACAATCTGCAAAAAGGTACGATGCAACTGACTGATGGTGATACTCAAGCAGCCCTTTATAACAATCTAAAAGCGACTCAAGAATATAAAGGTCAAGCTTCTGGTGGTTCTGCAGCAAATACTACGGTTGCTTTTAGTGCTTTAGGCGGAACTGCATTTTATGGTTGTCGTGTCGGCAATGATGACTTAGGTCAAATTTACCTAAATGGTTTAAACGACGCTGGCATCCAAACTGCAACTCAATCAATCAGTGAAGGTGTAACTGGCACATGTATGGTATTGGTCAGCCCTGATTCTGAACGTACGATGCATACTTACCTCGGTATTACTGCTGAATTAACTGATAGCC
This sequence comes from Acinetobacter sp. YH12094, assembly GCF_013419295.1. Lineage (NCBI taxonomy): Bacteria > Pseudomonadati > Pseudomonadota > Gammaproteobacteria > Moraxellales > Moraxellaceae > Acinetobacter > Acinetobacter sp. YH12094. The sequence continues at coordinate 419,697 of NZ_VPAK01000003.1, read as the reverse complement.
AAATTGATTTTGGCAGCTTAAATACTGCCAAATGGTTATATATCGAAGGTTATCTTTCTACATCAGATAGCGCGCGTCTTGCGGTAAAACAAGCACGTCAAATCGCCAAAGCCAATGGTGTACAAATTGCATTGACCTTATCTGATCCAGCAATGGTGCAATATGCACGTCAAGGTCTAGATGAGTTACTCGATGATGGCGTGGACTTATTGTTCTGTAATGAACAAGAAGCACTGATGTACACAGAAACAGATCATTTAGATGCTGCACTTGCTAAATTGCAATCACTAAGCAAACACATTGTCATTACATTAAGTGCCAAAGGAGCCTTAATCCATAATGAAGCAGCAACATTTACCGTGCCAGGTCGTAAAGTTACCGCAGTAGATACCAATGGTGCAGGTGATGCATTTGCTGGTGCTTTCCTATATGCACTGAATGCAGGTCATGACTATCAAACGGCTGCTGAACTGGCCATCTTGATTTCAAGTGAAGTTGTGGCTCAGTTTGGTCCACGCCTAGCAGTTGAAGACTATGCTCAGCTTTTACAATCATTTCAAAAGGAATGTGCTTAATGTTTAAAATTTGCATGACTGATGATGTGCCTGAACGTGAAGCACGATCATTCGAAACGCCTGAAGGTGAAACGATTTTTATCACCCAACGTGATGGCATGTTTTACGCTTATCAAAATAACTGCCCACACTTGCACGTAGAACTTGAGTTTCTAGAAAATCAATTTCTAGATCGTGACCAAGAATTTATTGAGTGCTCAACACATGGCGCACTGTTTATGGTCGAATCTGGGGAATGTATTTCTGGTCCATGCCAAGGTCAAGCCCTTGAAAAAGTGAACATTAACGTGCATTCTGATGGTGGAATCTACCTCACAGAAGAATAAACACTGGAATACAACCATGTCCGCATTTTTAACAGACTATAACTTAATACCCTTTCATTTAAGTTTATTGGCCGTACTGTTATTGGGCATGGTTGAAACCATTGGCTACTATATCAATATTAGTCCTAGCCAAGTTTTAAAAAGAATTGCCCCTCAGCGCATACAAGAGTTGGCATTATTGAATGTCAAATTTTCCAAGTCTCTGATTTTGTTCTTTTTACTGATGAATTTTAGCTTTGCAGGCTATGTACTTCAGTTTTGCATCCATGCCAAAGAAGGTCAATTCGTTCCCGCTTATTATCTGATTTTACCTGCGTTGATTATTGCCATATTCTTTACGGTATTTATGATTCATTGTTTGGATCAGGTTATCCCACCCAAATATAAAAAACAAACCGTTAACCTACTGGGTCGTCTAGCCACCATTTCAAGTGGAAATGCCCGTCCCGGCTTTTCAGCTCAAGCGCGGGTGCGTGATGAGTTTGGTCAACTACATTATGTGCAAGTTGAGCCAGAATTTGGTGAGTTAGAGTTTCAGTCGAAAATCATTTTGATTCGTCAAAAAAAATCACACTATATTGGCAAAAAAATCAGTGTGTCGAACCGTCTATTTAATCCATCCTAGTGACAATCTAAGCGTCACATTGTTATCATTTTTCAAATCATAAAAAAGCCAGTGTTCACTGGCTTGTATTCAATCAAATACCTAAATCGATATTTTGATTAACGCTTCAGGAAACCTGAGACCAAATTCATCACTTGTTGAATATCAGCATTCGCTTCTTGCTGATTGGTTTGTCCAGCTTGTGGCGTCAATGAGTCAATAATTTGCGGCAATACCGTTGAAATTGCGCTATATACATCTTGTTTCTGAGTTTGTGTTTCTTGTGCAACTTGCTCCACTTCGGCATCATCAAATAAATTTTGTACTTGTTGATTAGTCACAGCAGCATTATCACCAGGGCCTGTAGATACCCAATCATCAACCTGACTGCTCAAGCCTTGTCCACGTAATTTATCCAAAGCACCTTGTAGGCCACCTTGTTTTTGAATCCAAGCCAGCACCAGAGGTAACACTGCTACTAAAATGGTTGATGCATTACCACCGCTACTACGTTGCTGCGGCTGCGCTGCACCACCCAGTTGGCCCAACACAGAGCCTAGAATTCCACCCAAACCACCCGCTTGGTTTTGAGCATTGGTTTGGGTATTTTGAGTGCCTGCATTTGCGCCCAATTGACCCAGCACCGAACCTAAAATACCACCCAAACCACCTTGTTGATTTTGATTGTTTGCACCACCAAGGGCCTGCTTTGCTAAAATCTCAACAATATTATTTAAATTTGTCATTTTATTTTTCCCAGTGAAACCTAGATAAACTTAATTACAGCATACGTGGGAAAACACAGATTTATCATAATTGTTTGTTAATTTTTGCAATTTCTCGCAGGCTAAGTATTTGTTACCAACGGAATTTATCCCAGTTTTCAGGATTCGCCCAAAATTTAGAGTTAAACCAATCTGGAATATGTTTATAAGTCAAAATATTAAACTGCCATAAAGCAAAATCACTTTCATGCGTGGTTTTATCAATGAGCTGAGTAAAGCCTAAAGCACGTAATAATTGTTCATCGTGTAATTTACTCACCACCACGATGCGTTTGGCAAATAGGTCACGCAATTTTACCAACATCTGAGTTTTATGCTGCTGATCCAAACTCAACATCGTTTCAGTATCAAGAATCACAAATCCAAGGTCAAAACGCTGGGTAAAAGGCAGATTTAAAAACTCAGTTACGTTAAAATGTTGCCATTGAATTGGATGAAATTGATTGTATTGCTCAAGATCCTGACCAATACAGATTGCGGTTGAAATGGACTGCTCTTTTGACAAATCGTCTAGCATAGAAGTGATGACATTTTGTTCAGCCATTGACCGCATCCTTAATAATGAAGTGAGTATTCGTATGGAACTACAAGGCATTTGCCATAAAATGCATGCAGGTCTTAAAGACCTTAGTGTAACTGATCAACATACACACAAGGCAAATGTTGAGTATAAATTTATTCTAGATCGCTCAGAAGTTGATCTACCGTTTAGCCTTGGCCAAGAAATTGAAATTGAAGCCACTGGAAATATCTACTGCATTTCTTGCGGCGCAAAAACGCCTAAATCGTATTCACAAGGTCATTGCTTCAAATGCATGAAGACTAAGGCTTCTTGTGATATGTGCATTATGAAGCCTGAAACCTGTCATTATCATCTCGGGACTTGCCGTGAAGATGATTTTGCCCATGAAGTTTGCTTTCAACCGCATATTGTCTATTTAGCCAATTCAAGTGCCTTAAAAGTTGGGATTACCCGATTGGGTCAAATGCCTACACGTTGGCTGGACCAAGGTGCGACGCAAGCTTTGCCTATTATGAAAGTTGGTTCACGTCGTCTATCTGGTCAGCTTGAAGTCATGTTTGGAACGCAAGTGGCCGATAAAACTGATTGGCGTAAATTGCTCAAAGGTGAAGCAGAACCCATCAACCTGATCGAAATTCGCGACCAATTGGTGGAAGAATTTGCACCTAAAATTCAGACCATTCGTGAAGAATTTAGCCAAAATTTAGAGTTTAATGAAACTGTTGAACTGTTAGAAGATGAGTTGCCACGCCAATTTATCTACCCGGTAGATGAATATCCTGAAAAAATCAAATCACATAATTTGGACAAAACACCAATTATTCGAGGAAAATTACAAGGGATTAAAGGTCAGTATCTGATTTTGGATACCGGTGTGATTAATATTCGAAAATACACGGGCTATGAAATTAAAGTACGTACTTAAATCGACTTAACGTGTCTAATTAAGTTTAAAAAAGCGAGATATTTCTCGCTTTTTTTTCACACACTTTACCGATTTGATTCATTGAACAGTTGAAAGAAACTTTAAATATGGCAACGCCATTAACTGCTCCGCTTCTAAGATAGGCATATGACCAACATGGTCTAAAATCAGAGGCTTTTCGGCTTTTTTAAATAAGCTTCTCAGTTCTTCTGCCACTTCAACATTGATAATCTGATCTTGCTTCCCCCAGATAATAAACACAGGTGCATCAATGCCTCGTGCAGCCAAAGCAAAGGACTCTGGCGTATACAAGGTCGCCATTTTTTGCAATTGCTCCACCATTTTATTGGTTTGTTTAGACTGAACTATCATCAACTTTTCTTGCCCAATTTTTAATTCTTGTGGAATAAAAGGCGGGGATTGCATCACGATCTTCATCACGCGATCAAAATCACCAGTTTTTCTGACCACTAGCTCTACAAGCTTTGCCGTATCTTTTAAATACACTGTATTACTCGAATTAAAGACACCTGCCGAATCCACCAACAATAAAGATTTCACTTCTAAGGGATACTGAGCGCTATAGAGCATGGCAATTGCACCACCCATCGAATGCCCTGCGATATGTAAATTTGGATCTAACTTTGTAGCATCAATAAATCGTCGTAATTTTTCAGTTAAATTTGGAATCGATAGATCAAATTGATCTGCGACAATAGTTTCTCCATGTGCTGGCAGATCAGGAATAATGACATGATAATTTGGCGTTAAATAACGGGCAACGCGGTTCCAATTATCACGCGTGCCTGACAAACCATGCAGCAACAACAGCGTCGGTTTTCGTGGATCTCCTCCTTCACTGTATGTCCATTCGATTTCATTATTTTTGACTTTTTTACTGGTCAAGCCCGCCCAAGCTCTTTCCTGCTCTAGAACATTTTGAAAGTTTCGTTCTGCAGCTTGAATACTACTTGCAACGCAAATCGTTAATAGCATTAATATCATGTGCTTAAAATAATGATCCATCCATCGCAATAACGGGTTCTTTAAACGTTTAAATTGAGGCATATACATAGATATCATCCGCTTAATCCTTGTCGTGATGAGTTATTTCTTCTTCATATTATTTTTTTGAGAACACCAATCTACGATGCTAGAGCCGATATTTCATTTGCCAAATCTTTTAAATAAAAATTATATCTGTCAATTTAAGTCAAAAAAAAAACCAGCTCGAAAGCTGGTTTTTTTAAAGCTGCCTTAATTATTTAATTTTGGCATGATCTTTTAGATAACGTGTGTAGTCATCAAATTCTTGCTGACCACGAAGCTGTTGATAAAGTTTTTTTAACTCATCTAACTGCTCACCCGTTAATGCCGCATCAGATTGTTTGTTCACTGCAGTCACAGCAACCACAACCAACTCATTTGGTAGATTTGTGGTCGTAACAGACCAATGACCTGCTTTCGGCGCTTTTACACTAAATGCAGCACGTTGAATTTCACGTTTCAACAAACCATCAGCACGAGTGAAGGTACCCGCATTTTCAAAGTTTAAATTGCCTTTCGCGACTGAAGCAGCAGGTTTTGCAGCAAACTCTTTCAATGTCGCTTGAATCTGGGCTTTTGCAGCATCAAACGCTTTCTTTTCAATCAGCTGAGTTTTCACATGCGCTTTCGCTTCAGCTAAGGTTTGAACACCTGCAGCATGATAGTTACGCACTTTTACCCAAACTACATCACCGTTTTTCAACTGAATGCTAGATGAAACATTACGTTCACCATTTTTAACATCATCGTTAAACAATTTAACTTTGACGTTTGCATCACTTAGAACAGGATGTTGCGATGCTAATGTTAAGCCATTCAATGATTGAACTTTTACACCTTTCACTTCTTGACCCACGACATCAAGGGCATCACTGCTCACAACCATATCATTAAGGCTGTTTACAGTGTCAGAAAAAACATTGGCTTTTTTCGAAGCAGCGACTTCTGCTTGCAGACGTGCTTTTTCTTGTTCAAATGAAGCCACTTTTACAGCTGGCGCCACTTTTTCGATCAAGTGATAACCACTGTCTGTTTTCACTGGAGCAGTCACTTGACCAGCTTGAGCACCTTCAACTGCTGCATCAAATGCATCACCAAATACACCTTTTTCATAAGCAACAAGTTCACCACCTTTCGCTTTAGATTCAGGATCTTCAGAGAATTGCGCAGCAGCTTGGTTAAAGCTTAAACCCGCTTTAATTTTAGCTTGAACACTTTCAGCCAGTTTTTTAGCTTCGGCATCTGAACGATTGTCCGCAGTGATCATAATGTGCTTAACGATAGGTTTAACTGACTTCTGTGCATTCTCAACAAAGCTGTTATACGCTTCTTTCAGTTCAGCATCAGTTGCAGCTTCTACAGGTGCAGTAATATTGGCAGGTGTTAATACGACAAAATCTGCATCAACACTAGTTGCTTGCTTAAATTTGTTTTTATGCTGCTCATAGTAAGCGGCAATTTCTGCATCAGATACTTTTACATTTTTCTTGTAATTTTCAAGATTAATGCTTGCCAACTGAATACTACGTTGTTCCGTTTGTAAGTTCGCAATTTGCAAGATATCAAGCTTACTCACCAATGCATATTCCAGAAATGTTGTAGACAACATTTTTAAAGCATGGTCTTTACGTAAATTATCAATGAATGTGCGATTCGTCATACCAATCGATTCGAGGTATCGCGCAAACGCTTCATCAGAAAATTGACCATTGACTTGAAAGCTTGGCTGCTGATGAATCATTTGCACAATTTGTGCATCACTCAAGCTAATGCCTAATTTATCAGCTTGTTGCAATAGCAATTGGCGTGAAACCAAAGTATCCATCGCTTTATTGCTAATGAAATTTTGATTCAATAATGTTTCATCACCCTGAGCATATGCCAGATATTGTTCTTTTAATGAGTTCGTCAGTGCCTCGAGTTCTTTTTGAGAAATTTCAGTACCGTTTACAGTCTTTGCTGCATCTTTAGATCCACCACTAAAATATCCTTCAATACCTACAAGTGCTAAAGGGGTCAAAAACAAAACGAGCAAGACCTTGCCCAGCCAACCCTTAATGACTTTACGAAACGATTCCATAAGTATTCCAATATTTTATTTGCGGTGAATTTTAACCGAAAACCCGAGATGAATGAATGCGATATATCAATTAATCACATTTACCAATAAAAAACGCGCCAATTTATGGCGCGTCTCATGTGCTTAATAAGATTAAGCTACAGAATCTTTCAAGCCTTTACCCGCTTTGAAGCTAGGAACTTTGCTTGCTTTGATTTCTAAAGTCGCACCAGTTTGTGGGTTACGACCAGTACGTGCAGCGCGTTCTTTTACGCTGAAAGTACCGAAACCAACTAAAGTAACTGTATCACCAGCTTTTAATGCATTGGTAACTGCAGCAATTGTAGCATCTAAAGCTTTACCGGCATCGGCCTTAGATAATCCCCCATTTTCGGCAATTGCATCAATTAATTCTGATTTATTCATGAAAATTACGTCCTCTTAATATCGTTTATTTAAGGTTCAAGAATTTGTATAAAACGCCATAACGCCTTTATAGCAATGCTTTAGGGTTAAACGCAATACTCCTCAACCTCTTTTTATAGAATTTTTTGACGAAAAAAACCTTGAAAATTCGATAATATTAAAAAAGTTAGTGTTTTTTTAATATTTCGGCCCTCAGTTGGGCATTTTCTTCGGCCAATTGGTCAACTTTAGTATGTAATTGAAGTATAAGCCTTTCTAAGTGCTGTAAATCCTTTACAGTCACCAATCCTAAACGGTTTAAAGAATGATTAACACCATTATCTAAAATTTTTTCTACCTTATCTTTCGTATCGGTTACAGATTCCTTGGCTTTTTCTGAAACTTTTTCGACAGTTTGATCTGCAATATCAATCGTTTTGGACTCAAGCTCCTCTCCAACTTTGACTAAAGAGTCAAAAAGCTTATTTCCCTCTCCCTCAGCACGTGAAAAAGCACCTAATCCAGCCAACCAAATCTGTTTGGTATATTTACGAAAATCCATTTTAGAGCGACGATCAGAATGACTACGTACCCGAGGTTTAGCCAGCTTTTCTGATGTTTCCTGTGCATCATCAATTATGCTTTCTGTATTTTCCATAATCCGCACTTCTCCTGATTATTTTATGTGCACATCAACATGTGATTCTTCATTTTAACAACATAATAGCAAACATATAACTTGATAGATTGATTAAACTGTTCTACAAAGCTAGTGAATTACCAAATTTTTGGTATATTCTAAGTTCCTCTAGAGCAGGACGCTCAGTTTCCAGTGCTTTCAGATTTTAACAAGGACATTTTTTTATGAGCGATACGCAACAAACACAAGCTCAACCACATTTGTTGCTTACTATGACCCTGATTGTTTTAGAAACGATTTTTACCTTCATTTTAAAACATGACCGTGTTGTAGCATTACAAGCTAAAAAATTTGTTGATCAAAAAGTCGCACTAAAAATAAATAGCTACATCCCTTATTTTGACTTTTATGTTCAGTTTACTGAGCACGGTATCCTTTTCGACACGAAATCTCCAGATAAACCGATCGACCTTGATGTCCGTACGACATTAATGGATTTGGTGAAAATTTTTGTATTTGGTAATCGTAAAAGCATCAAAACCATGCGTATCGATGGCGATGTGGTTTTAAAAGATGAATTTCGTGATTTGGTTTCTTTATTTAGTGTGCCGAAAATTTTATCTGACTGGAAACACTGGCTGTCTGAACCTGTCGAAGAAAACGATATCGTTGCATCTAAAAAACGTATTGCCCCACTTTTAGAAAAAATTGAACAGCAACGCTCTAAAATAAACACGCTACAAGTTGAAGTTAAACAATACAAAAACCGTATTAAGCGTATCGAACGTCGTCAAAAGCGGATTAATATCGCTTTTAGTCTAATATCTGTTCTTTTAATAACGTTATTAGTGTATAATGTGTGTTTCAAATAAATACATAATTTTTCAGACAAAATAAAACAAATAAACAATCTCAAAAAAACTTGACTATTTTAGTCAGGATTCATAAAATCTGCACATCTAGACTTAACATGTGTATCGAATCATGCGCTTAACAACTCGCGGTCGCTACGCAGTGACTGCTCTACTTGATCTAGCTTTGCAGCCAACTGAACAAACGATCACTCTTGCAGAAATTGCAGCTCGTCAAACCATTTCAGTGGCCTATCTTGAGCAGTTATTTGCAAAATTAAAGCGTCACGGCTTAGTTTCCAGCATCCGTGGAGCAAACGGTGGTTACCACCTAGCTCGTAGTGCTGAAGACATCACTGTTTTGGAAATTATTGAAGCTGTAAATGAAACAGTTGATGCAACCCGTTGTGACCACAAAGGCAACTGCCAAAATGGTGCAATGTGCTTGACTCACGATTTATGGCAGGAACTCTCCCACCACATTGCCGATTATCTTGCAAAAATCACCCTTGCTGACCTTGTAGCACGCGATAACGTTCAAACCGTATCTATTCGTCAAAATTCAGCAAACTTTGATTCAGCCCTTTTATCGGTTACAGGTATTTGACATGAAGCGTCCTATTTATCTTGACTATGCAGCAACTACACCTGTAGACCCTCAAGTCGCAGAACGTATGATGGAATGTCTAACGTTTGACGGTACTTTTGGTAATGCAGCTTCTCGTTCTCATGCTTACGGCTGGCAGGCAGAAGAAAAAGTAGAATATGCACGTGAACAAGTTGCTAATCTAGTAAAAGCTGATCCACGCGAAATCGTTTGGACTTCTGGTGCAACTGAATCTGACAACCTTGCGCTTAAAGGTATTGCTCAGTTCTATGCATCTAAAGGCAAGCACATTATTACAAGTAAAATTGAACATAAAGCAATTCTTGATACTTGCCGCGAGCTTGAAGAAGAAGGCTTCGAAATTACTTATCTTGAGCCAGAAGCAAAAACAGGTTTAATCACACCTGAAATGGTTCAAGTAGCCCTTCGTCCAGATACAATTCTTGTATCTTTGATGATGGTGAACAATGAAATCGGTACAACTACAGATGTAGCTGCAATCGGTGAATTGACTCGTGCAAACAAAACTTATTTCCATGTAGATGCTGCGCAAGCTGCTGGTAAAGTAGAAATTGATCTTTCAACAATGAAAGTTGATTTGATGAGTTTCTCTGGCCACAAAATCTATGGTCCTAAAGGTATTGGTGCTCTTTATGTACGTCGTCAACCACGTGTACGTATTAAAGCGCAAATGCACGGTGGCGGTCATGAACGTGGCATGCGTTCAGGTACGTTAGCGACTCACCAAATCGTGGGTATGGGCGAAGCGTTCGAACTTGCCGGCAAAAACCTGCATGCTGAACAAACTCGTATTCGTGTACTTCGTGACAAACTTTGGAATGGCTTGCAAGATCTTGAACAAGTCTTCCTCAACGGTCACCCAGAATACAACGTTGCAAACTATCTAAACGTCAGCTTTAACTTTGTTGAAGGTGAATCGTTAATGATGGCACTTAAAGATTGCGCAGTATCTTCTGGTTCTGCATGTACATCAGCAACTTTAGAACCATCTTATGTACTTCGTGCATTGGGTCTTTCAGACGAATTGGCTCACAGCTCGATTCGTTTCAGCTTTGGTAAATACACCACTGAAGCCGATATTGACCACGTACTTGAAATTACCAAAGCAGCAGTTGAAAAACTACGTGATCTTTCACCGCTTTGGGACATGTACAAAGAAGGTATCGACCTTAATTCTGTAGAATGGGCTGAACACTAATTCATCCCGGTGAGATAGCTTTTATTTTAAGGCTATCTCATTGATTAACGTAATTTCACCCCCATATTAATCTTAAGGCTGACCCCGAGGTTTGGAGAAGCATCATGGCTTATAGCGAAAAAGTAATTGATCATTACGAAAACCCTCGTAATGTTGGTGTTTTAGACAAAAATGCAGAAAACGTTGGTACAGGTATGGTCGGTGCACCAGCTTGTGGCGATGTTATGCGTCTACAGATCCAAGTTGATGACAACGGCGTAATTGAAGAAGCTCGCTTCAAAACTTACGGTTGTGGTTCAGCAATTGCATCTAGCTCATTAGTAACAGAGTGGCTAAAAGGCAAAACTCTTGATGAAGCTCAAGCAATTAAGAACATTGATATTGCAACTGAACTTGCACTTCCACCAGTAAAAGTACACTGCTCTGTACTTGCTGAAGATGCAATTAAAGCTGCTGTAGAAGACTACCGTAGCAAGAAAGTAAAAGCTTAATTGTTTACGTGTTTTAAAAAAGATTAACGGAGTTTTCATGATTCATTTAACTGAAAATGCTGCAACTCATATCAGCAATTACATCAAGAATCGCGGTAAGGGTGAAGGCATTCGCGTTGGCGTGAAAACTTCTGGCTGTTCTGGTTTAGCTTATGTACTTGAGTTTGTCGATGAAATTGACACGCATGACCAAGTATTCGATCAGTTTGGCGTAAAAGTATTCGTTGACCCAAAAAGCTTAGTTTATCTTGAAGGTATGGAGATGGACTATGTGAAAAATGGTTTAAACGAAGGCTTTGAATTTAATAACCCAAATAAAAAAGGCGAATGTGGCTGCGGCGAATCGTTTACGGTTTAAGCCATTTCCACGCTCCTTTTTCGCATTAAAACAGTGTAAAATTCACTGTTTTAATTGCATTTAAAGCAACACTTTTTGCACCTCTATTGCGGACACCATCTCCCATGAATCATTTTGAGTTGTTTAACTTACCTGTAGCACTCGATATTGATTTAGCAGTTTTAAAAGCTGAATTTTTAAAGTTGCAGCAACAATATCATCCAGATAAAGCCGAAGACAAAGATCTAGCCCTGATAAAATCTAGTGAGATTAATCAAGCATTTAAAGCTTTATCCAATGTTGATAGCCGCGCTGCATATCTTTTAAGTCTCAAAAAACAAGATTATCACCTTGATCAATCGATTAGTGATTTTGAGTTCCTACAAGATGCCTTAGAAATTCGTGAACAGTTAGATGAGGCAGGCTCTGCTGATGACCTCACTTCACTTAAAACTGAAGTTCAGCAATGGATTGACGGTTTGGTTCGTGAATTTAAAATTGATTATGACGACGAAGACTGGGCTGAAGCACGTGATACCGTACGTAAATTACGCTTCTTCCAAAAAGTAATGGCTGATATCGATAAAGCTGAAGATCGCTTCTTAGACGACGATAGCTTTGATTTAGACGATGATTTTTAATTTATTTTTTATATTTGACGTTCAAAGGATGTAACACACATGGCTCTCTTGCAAATTGCAGAACCTGGTCAATCAAGTGCGCCGCATGAACACCGCATCGCAATTGGTATCGATCTTGGGACTACACACTCTTTAGTAGCCACGGTACTTTCTGGTAAAGCGAAAGTGCTTAACGATGAACATGGTCGTGTGTTACTCCCATCTATTGCACACTATGGCGAATCCACTACGCAATATGGTGACGACGCAAAGGCATTCTTAACGACTGATCCTAAAAACACCATCGTTTCTGTAAAACGCTTTATGGGTCGCTCTAAAGCAGATATCAAATTCCAACACCCGTACAACTTAGTCGGTGAAGCGAATGAAATGCCTGCTTTTGAAACTGCACAAGGTCGTAAAACACCCGTTGAAATTTCTGCTGAAATTTTAAAACAGCTTAAAGACCTTGCAGAAAGCAGCTTAAATAATCCAGTAAATGGTGCTGTCATTACTGTGCCTGCCTATTTTGATGAAGCACAGCGTCAAGCAACGCGTGATGCAGCTCAGCTTGCAGGCTTAAATGTACTGCGTTTATTAAATGAACCGACTGCTGCTGCAGTGGCTTATGGCTTAGACCAAGACACCGATCTGGCACACGATCAGAACTATGTGATCTATGATTTAGGTGGCGGTACTTTTGACGTTTCAATTTTACGTTTCTCTCAAGGTGTTTTTGAAGTTCTAGCAACGGGTGGCCATACGGCGCTTGGTGGTGATGACTTAGACCGTCTGATTGTAAAATGGGCAAAAAAACAACTGAATATTGAAACTTTAGATGATGCTGAATATGCACATTTCATCGTTTCTGCTCGTAAAGCAAAAGAAGCTCTAACCGAGGCTGAATCTGTAGAGCTTAAAGTTCTTGATCAATCATTGACTTTAGACCGCCCTACTTTTGAATCCATCATCAAAGTTGCTTTGGATAAAACCATCAGCGTTTGTAAACGTGTCATGCGTGATGCCAAGCTTGAACTCAGCGATATTCAAAATGTGGTATTGGTCGGTGGTTCTACCCGCTCGTATGCTGTACAAAAAGCTGTTCAAGATGTCTTCAATCAAGAACCGCTCTGCACTATTAACCCTGATGAAGTTGTGGCCATTGGCGCGTCGATTACAGCGAACCAGCTTATTGGTAACTCTAAAGATGGTTCATTGCTTTTAGACGTCACACCGCTTTCTTTAGGTTTGGAAACCATGGGCGGTTTGGTTGAGCGCCTTATTTCGCGTAATACAGCTATTCCAGTGGCTCGTCGCCAAGAATTCACAACCTATCAAGATGGTCAAACAGCGATGTTGATTCATGTTGTACAAGGTGAACGTGATCTAGTTGAACATTGCCGTAGTCTAGGTCGTTTCGTGCTTCGTGGTATTCCACCGATGACTGCGGGTCAAGCGCGCATTGAAGTGACTTTCCAAGTTGACGCAGATGGTTTACTCACGGTGTCTGCCAAAGAAACCACTTCTGGTGTGCATGCCCAAATTGACATCAAACCTTCTTATGGTTTATCTGATGCCGACACTGAACGCTTACTGATTGATGGTTATAAGTTTGCTGAAGAAGACAAAAACTTACGTCATCTTCAAGAAACCAAGGTTGAAGCAAAACGTGAACTTGAAGCACTTGATCAAGCACTTAAAGTGGATGCTCAACTCCTCAGCCAAGAGCAACACAGTTCCCTCACTGCTGCACGCAGTGTTTTAGATGCTGCACTTGAAACGACAGATATCAAAGCTATTGAACATGCTGTAGAACAGCTTAAAATACATAGCGATGCATTTGCTGCAGCTCGTATGAATCAGCACATTGATGCCGCACTGAAAGGCACAAAACTCGATGACTGGTCAAACTCAAATTAATTTATAGGTCAAGATTATGCCACGTATTAAAGTACTGCCTCACGCAACAATCTGCCCAAACGGCGCTGAGTTTGAAGTCGAAGCAAATGCTAACCTTTGCGAAAGCATGTTAAAAAACGGCATCAAAATTGAACATGCATGCGACATGTCTAAAGCATGCACCACTTGCCATGTGGTTGTACGTAAAGGTTTTGATGGTCTAGATGAAATGGATGATGTCGAAGCAGATCTTCTCGATCGTGCTTGGGGATTAGAACCAGACTCTCGTCTATCATGCCAAGTAAAAATTGAAGATGAAGATTTGGAAATCGAAATTCCTAAATACACCATCAACCATGCTTCAGAAAATCATTAATTTATAGATAATTTTCTATAATCAAAAAGCCAGTTCATCGTCACTGGCTTTTTTATGCATAAAACTATTCAACAATTCAAAAAAAAAGAAGACGTTTTGATAAAAGAATGAATTGAGTTATTTTTACAATTTAAGGCAATACGATTAGATCTAATTTTTATAATGTATATGTGAAATTAAGAGTGAGATTCAGTTTTTTTGACTTCTTCGATCACTTCGTCTTCTAAATTCAGTTTAACAATACCAGCAGAGTTGGTCATTTTTTGCTGAGTTTGTAAGCGTTGAATCATACGTTCTAAAACATGTATTAGTTCAGGATATTCAAAGTTTTGTACTTCATCTAAGTTCAACAATAGATTAAAGCCTTTATATTCGTAATCGAACCAACGCTGATAATCTGTTTTCTGTGAGGTGTATTTTTCCATCACTTGCCAAGTACGTACTGGGCCTTTGATGCCTTTTAAGAAGATCGGTGCTTTAGGTGCACATAAATAGTCATTTTTCACTAAATGATGCGTATCGTCTGAAATCAAAATTTCATCGACTTCGGCCGCACTTTGTAATCTTGCAGCCAAGTTTGCATCACGTCCAACGATGGTATAAGCCATACGGTGAGCCGCACCATAGTTCCCAACGTGACAATACCCTGTAGAAATACCCATACGAATGTGTAGCGGCGGATAACCCATTTTAATCCAGCGTTCACGCAGCAACTTCATTTGCTGACGCATGACCATTGCCATCTCTAAACAAGTTTTTGCATCTTGCTCTACACCTTGGCTATGTGGATCACCAAAGAAGATTAGAATTGCATCACCCATAAATTTATCGACAGTCGCTTCATACTGTTTGGCAATCTCAGTCATATGACTCAAATAGTCATTGAGTAGAAATGCTAAATCGTCTGGGATTAATGTTTCAGAAAGTTCTGTGAACCCTTGGATATCTGAAAAGAAAATCGTGAGTTTTTTCCGTTTATATTCGATTTTAGCTTCAGACTCACCTTTCATAATCGATTGCCAAAGCTGCATTGGCGCATAACGACTCAATTGATTAGCGAATTCCATATAACGATTCATCTGATCATAATAGTGGTTCTTTTTATTGCTCAAAGACTGAACTTGGGTGTGTTGATAAAATGTCCCCACACTGAAATATGTAATAAGACACAAAAAACCTAGAACGGTTAACTCACTGCTGGTTGACTCAAAATATTCTTGAAAACCAAAGATATAAATATTACATAAATAAAATACAGTGACACCAACAATCCCAGCCAAGGACATCATTAAGAAATTAATTTTGTTATAAATGGTTGTATATAGCAGCGCAAAGACCGCAAGAAAGGTTAAAACGAGGCTTAAATGTACTGCAGACATCAGTACAGCAATAACGATGATATCGATCAGAAAAAGCACATTACGCTTAACTTGATTGCTATATCGATAAATTAACCAATGAGAAAACTTAGGAACGACTAAAATCAGAAAAAATAAAAATGCAGGAATATAGATTTGATATTGCGTATCTGGCTGAGTGTAATGATAGACAACAATCACCAAAGACAGCATGATATATCCCATCAAACGATGAAAATATTCAAACTGTTTAGGCTCTTTGCTGATTAAATTGTCTAACGGCACTCGATCGCCCCCATACGGACACTCATTCTTCTACTATCCTGATATTGTCCGTAAATCGGGATTAGTCCATACGCCAATCAAAAGGCATATCACCTTGACCACGTAGTGCAAGCATTAGTGTTTGGCGCATATGTGCCAAGACATCATTGTTATAAGGAACTGCTGGCGTACCCCAAACTGGTTTCGGCCAAGCCACATCATTTTGATAACGAACAACATGATGAAAATGTAATTGTGGAACCATATTACCCAATGCAGCTACATTCATTTTGTCTGCACGGAATACACGTGACAATTGGCTTGATAACCAGCTTGATTCACGTAAAAACTGCTCTTGGTCTGCCTGACTTAATTCATAAAGCTCTGTAATTCCCGGAACACGTGGAATCAAAATAAGCCACGGGAATTGCATATCATTCATCAAACGACATGTTGACAGAGGAAAGTCGCCTACATAAAACGTATCTTGAGCAAGTTGTGGATGTAAACTAAACATATCTTTATAAATGATGCAAAATTAGAATGATGGCTAATACTATCACATCCTTATGGGTGTGAATATTCAGTACAGAACGTTTCATTACAAATAAACCGCATTTGAATAAAACGTTGCTTGCTTATGACTCTAATAAATTTTTCAAAAAAATCAAGCGTTTCTTCTATAGAAAAAACACGCATAAAAATCTACTCATTCTAAACAAGCAATTTATACGCCAAATCTAGTGATTTGGCGCTAATTCCTTCAGTAAACTGTCTAATAAGTCATTTATAAATTGAATGCGTTTGTCATATTCTTCGAGCATGACCATCACTTTTAGACGCTGTCCACCTTCCATTCGGAAGAAAGTCGGATGCTTTTGCATCATTTGGATGATGGATATGGCTTGAACTGGTGTATCTGGCGAGAATTCAATACTGCCGCCATGTGAGCTGATATCAATTTTAGTAATACCCAATTGTTCCGCTTTTAAACGCAACTGATGGACAGAGAATAACTGCTTGACTGCTTGCGGAGGCAAGCCGAAACGATCAATCAACTCCATACGAATGTTATCAAGTTTCTCTTGAGTATCCGTATTACTAATGCGTTTGTAGAACAATAACCGTTGATGTACATCACCTAAATAATCATCTGGAATTAAGGCTGGCATATGCATGCTAATTTCAGCCGTTAATGATAATGGAGAGTCAAAGTTAGGTGTTTTGCCTTTTTGAATGGCTTTGGTGGCCTTTTCAAGCATTTCCATATATAGACTATAACCGATGGTTTGCATTGAGCCACTTTGCTGTTCACCCAGCAACTCACCTGCACCACGAATTTCTAAGTCTTCTGTAGCCAACATGAAACCCGCACCCAAAGTCGATGCACGAGAAATGGCATCTAGGCGTTTTTCAGCATCACCTTTTAGACCTTTGAGCGAAGGCACTAGTAAATAAGCATAGGCTTGATGGTGCGATCGACCAACACGACCACGTAGTTGGTGCAACTGCGCTAGTCCAAGTTTATCTGCACGCTCAATCAAAATGGTATTGGCGTTTGGTACGTCAATCCCAGTTTCAATAATGGTTGAACACACCAGCACGTTATATTCTTTGTGATAGAACTGCTGCATGATTTGCTCTAGCTCACGCTCACGCATTTGACCATGTGCTACCGCGACTCGTGCTTCAGGAACCAATTCACGTAAAGTCTCTGCCGTGCGTTCAATGGTCTCGACTTCGTTGTGTAAGAAATACACTTGCCCGCCACGTAATAGTTCACGCAAGATCGCTTCTTTGATTGAATCTCCAGTATGCTCTTGTACAAAGGTTTTCACAGCAAGTCGACGTGCAGGCGGCGTTGCAATAATAGATAGATCACGCATACCACTAAAAGCCATATTCAGCGTACGTGGAATAGGCGTTGCAGTTAGCGTTAGCATATCAACATCGGCACGTAAGGCTTTAATTCGCTCTTTATCACGTACACCAAAACGGTGCTCTTCATCCACGATCATGAGACCGAGATTTTTAAATTGCACGCTTTCCTGCAAGATTTTATGTGTGCCAATCACGATATCCACTTTGCCTTCTGCGAGGTCTTCAATGGTTTTGGTATGTGATTTTGATGAGCCAAAGCGTGATAGGACTTCAATACGTACAGGCCAGTCCGCAAAACGGTCTTTGAAAGACTCGTAGTGCTGCTGCGCCAACAACGTGGTTGGAACAAGTACAGCCACTTGTTTGTTATTTTGTACTGCCACAAATGCAGCACGCATGGCCACTTCTGTTTTACCAAAACCGACATCACCACAAACCAAGCGATCCATCGGCTTCGCTTGTTGCATGTCATACAGTGTCGCTTCAATAGCATTGGCTTGGTCTAAAGTTTCTTCATAGGCGAAGCCACTGGCAAACTGCATATAGAGACTTTGATCCAGTTCAAATCCATAACCCGGCTTCGAGTGACGACGTGCTTGAATATGCAAAAGTTCTGCTGCCACATCATGGATCTGCTCTAAAGCTTTGCGTTTGGCTTTAGACCATGCATCTGTGCCCAATTTATGTAATGGTGCTAGATCCGGGTCACCACCACTATATCGGCTAATTAAATGCAGATTTGTTACAGGGACATACACCTTGGCTGCATCGGCATAGTCTAACTGCAAAAACTCATGGTCTTGGTCATCGATACTCAAGGTAATTAAACCTGCATATCGCCCTACACCATAATCAATATGAACCACAGGTGCGCCAATACTTAGCTCGGTTAAACTACGAACAAGAAACTCTTCTGATACTTCCTGTTGGCGTTTACGACGACGTTGAACCACACGGTGTTCATAAAGCTGATTTTCAGAAATTACACTGAGTTTGTCAGTTAGCAATAAACCACGATCTAAGGGCGCATTGGTGATCGCAATCGCATGCATAGAATGCATAAAATCATCAAAACTTTCGACCGTTGGGATATCACCCAAACTTGGACGCAATGCATCTTTTAAAGTTTCACGTCGACCAGCGCTTTCAGCCACCAAAAGCACTGGATAATTTGCCGCATCGATATATTGCTTAACAGCATAAAATGGCTTTTCACGTTTAGGATCGACAGGTAAACGGGGTGGAATCTCAGCAGCAAGATTGATCACGCCATTGCGTTCATCAAAAGCCTCAGGCGAAGCCACGATACGACGGCAAAGATTTAATTGTTCTAACACTTGATTTGGTTGTAGGAAAATCTGCTCTGGCGGCAAAATCGGTTGGTCGACATTATGACGGCGGTCTTCATAACGACGCACAATATCCGACCAAAACTGAATCAATGTGTCATCAATAGCTTTATCTGTAATGACAATGCCATTCTCTGGTAAGTACGAAAATAGCGTACTTTGCTCTTTCATGGCTTGTTCAGAGAAGAACAACGGAAAATAAAACTCAATACCCGGTGAAGCTATGCCATCTTGTACATCCTGATAAATTGGATTTTTCTTTGGATTTGCCGTCGGAAAATTTTCCGCATATCGATCACGAAACAGTGAGCGCGCTTCTTTTAATGGAAATTCTTTTGCAGGTAAAACCGTAAAATGATCTAAGTTTTGGGTGGTTCGCTGAGTTTCAGGATCAAAGAATTTGAGGGTATCGATTTCATCATCAAATAAGTCAATACGAATCGGTGAACTTTGCCCCGAAGCGTAAATATCCATGATGCTGCCGCGTACTGCAAATTCACCATGATCATAAACGGTATCCACCAAGTGATAGCCCGCTTGTACTAATCTTAATTTTTGTTGTTCTATATCAAATTTTTGACCTACTTTAATATCAAAGTGTTCACCTAATACCCAAGATGCAGGCGCAACTCGCTGCGCTAAAGTTGTTGCTGAAACCAACAACACACCTTGCTGTGGCATATTGGACAAAATCGCCAAGCGCTCAGAAACGATGTCTTGATGTGGCGATAGGCGGTCATAAGGTAAAATTTCCCAATCAGGGAAAATAGTCGGCTTAATTCCGTAAAATTCCAGCTCACTTTCTAACTGCCCGAGATGCTGATTATTACGTGCTACAATCACAAACAACTGTTTGGATTGTTTGCTAATTTCTTTAAATAATAATGCAGCAGATGAGCCTTGTAAGTTTCCGACCCACCGCTTTTCGCCAGCTTTGAGCTGTTTAAGATTGAGTTGTGAAATTTCTTGCTGGAACATGATGTAAATAGCTTTTAATGTTTTAATCACTTGGTGATCATATTAACACGATGCTTTTTACATTCCGAGATTTAAGCAACTATATACAGTGTTTTAACCAATATGGATTTGCGTTTGAATTTTCTATTGATGAGTACCCTTAACGCACCCATCAAACTCAAACACTGCAGTCCCTTCACTTACTTACGATCACGGATGAATTGACGATAATAATCATTCAATAGTTTGACATAGAGTTTAAACTGCAACAGATTTTCTTCAGTATTGCCTAATCGTGCAACAAAGCGTTGACTTGCAATTTCCAAGTCTATTTTTTCATTGATAATCATTGCAGTTGCATAGAGCTGTTTTAAATCATCGAAATTTGTCATTTTTCTATTCGACAGATATTCCATACGTTCAGACAATGTATTTAAAACTACGCCTTCAATGATATAGCCCTGTGTTTCATCATATTGAATGTGGTGTTGTTCTAAGTAAAGTTGCTCAGGCGACTCTTTAGCGCCTTTGAATAAATCGACTAACTTATTAAACATCTGACTATCTACAACATGATAAAAAACCTATTGTACTTCGATTACGTCCTCTTTTGGGCAAGTTAAAGCTGTTCTGACTTTATCTATTCGCTAAATTTTTCATCCAAACCTTCAAGACTATATATAGAACTATAATTACGATCTTAAGCAAATATAGCGTTTTATTTTCAACCCAATACTTTCTTTTAGAAATTAAGTTCCTATTAGAGACTTAATACATCACTGCCATCAGATTAGTTCTCTAGCTTTACCACTGATTTCTTCAAATAAAAAACGAAGGTTTAACCTTCGTCATTTACTCATCATTGGGCTATTTAAAAGTCTTAAATAAGCATTTAACTCACTTGAGCGAGTGGCATACTAAATGGTGTCACTTCAGAAACTAAATTTTCAATCGAGAAAATTTCATCCAATTGACTTTCAGTTAACAGCTCTTGCTCTAAAACCACTTGGCGAATGGTTTTATTTTCGGCAATACATTGCTTACCGATTTCATCACATTTTGCATGACCTAAATATGGATCGAGTAAGGTCACGATTCCTACACTACGCATCACAGCATCAAAACACGCTTGCTCATTTGCCTGAATCCCTTGAATACATTTGCTGTCTAATGTTTTTACGGCATTCACCAAAAGCTCAATCGATTCATTCATGGACAATGCAATGACCGGCTCCATGACATTTAATTGTAATTGCCCTGCTTCTGCAGCCAAAGTAATGGTTAAATCATTCCCCATTACTCGAAATGCAATTTGGTTGACCACTTCTGGGATCACTGGATTAACCTTTGCAGGCATGATCGACGAACCTGCTTGTAACTCAGGTAAACGAATTTCCGCTAAACCTGTTCGTGGCCCCGAACTTAAAAGACGTAAGTCATTACAAATTTTAGAAAGTTTGACAGCTAAACGTTTTAAGCAGCTTGATAATAAAATAAATACGCCACAATCGCTGGTTGCTTCGACATAGTCTTCTGCACCTTGCAATTTTAGACCGGTCAAATGAGCTAGATTTTCAACGGCCTTCGCTGCATAACCCGCAGGAGAATTCACGCCAGTGCCAATTGCCGTCGCACCTAAATTAATTTCCAATAGAAGCTGTCGATTTTGCTCAATCAACTTCAAATCTTCTTTTAATAATGTTGCAAATGCTCGGAACTCTTGCCCCAAAGTCATCGGAACAGCATCTTGTAACTGTGTACGCCCCATTTTGATGACATGTTTAAACTCATCGGCTTTAATATGTAAGCTTCCAATTAGCTGATTTAAAACCACAAATAAAGCATCAAAAGCGCTAAATGTTGCTAGACGCAGCGCTGTTGGATAGACATCATTGGTGGATTGTGACTTATTAACATGATCGTTTGGATGAATCCGTTGATAACTGCCTTTAGCATCTCCGAGCGACTCAAGGGCAATATTGGCAATGACTTCATTGGCATTCATGTTAATAGAAGTGCCTGCTCCACCTTGATAAATATCAATTGGAAATGAATCTGCCCATTGTTCAGGATGATCAATCAATGCATCACACGCTTGCTGAATCGCTTGGCGAATATCATCTTGTATTAAGTTAAATTGATAATTGGTTTCTGCTGATGCTTTTTTTACCTGAGCAATAGCGCGTACAAAGTTTACATTTTGTCCGACATGCTGCTTTGATATTTGAAAGTTTTCGATGGCACGCAATGTATGTATGCCGTAATAACATGACTGCGGGACTGCTTTATCCCCCAATAAATCATGCTCTATTCTCGTTTTTTCCATTTGAACCGTTGTCACTGCGCATTCCCTCTAATTACGCACCAAGACTGTGCATACCTCATATTCGACCTGTTCAAATCATCTCACTACAGATGATGTGATGCACATTTGCAACCAAATATTTCAAATGCACATTTCTTGTTCACTATGTAACATTGTGTAATTTTTACCTAATTTCATTAGTTCTCTTTTTGTGATGAAAAGTCTTAGGTAGATTTACTTAACAAAATTTAAATTCCCTTCTGGACAACATTTCAGCAGTACAATAAAAAATTCGATTTGTAATAAGAAAAAATATCATTTACGTAAAACATACATAAAATATGCTTAAAGGTTACAGAGTGTAATTTTTAAATCGTGCTTGAATCTGCGACTTACGACAGAAGTACAAATTTTCATCTAGGACAGAGATGATTTGCTTTCATTAAGGACGAACCGCCTATGAGCCATTTAAACCCGACATTAGTCACCTTTATTTTTTATATTCTTGCAATGCTTGCCATTGGTTTGTATGCCTACAGAGCTACGCATAACTTTGACGAATACATTTTAGGTGGACGAAGTTTAGGAAGTGTTGTGACCGCACTTTCAGCAGGTGCATCCGACATGAGTGGTTGGTTACTCATGGGTCTCCCTGGTGCAATTTATCTATCTGGTCTTTCTGAAGCTTGGATTGCAATCGGCTTAATTATCGGTGCTTGGTTGAACTGGCTGATCGTTGCAGGACGCTTGCGTGTTCATACCGAATATCAAAATAATGCCCTGACCCTGCCCGATTATTTCACAAGCCGTTTTGCAGACCGTAAAAAGATTTTACGTATCATTTCAGCTGTAGTTATTTTAGTTTTCTTTGCGATTTACTGTGCTTCTGGCATGGTGGCTGGCGCACGACTTTTCGAAAGTTTATTCGGTTGGAACTACACAACAGCACTGTGGATTGGTGCCATTGCAACCATCAGCTATGTCTGTATTGGTGGATTTTTAGCGATTAGTTGGACCGATACTTTCCAAGCGGGTCTGATGATCTTTGCACTACTGATCACACCGATCATCGCTTACCTTGCTTTAGGTGATAACAGTCAAAATCTTGCTGCTATTTTGGAAACAGCTCGCCCACAAGCTTCCAATTTATTTGAAGGCTTAAGTACAGTTGCGATTTTATCCAGCATGGCATGGGGCTTAGGCTATTTTGGTCAGCCGCATATTTTGGTTCGCTTTATGGCAGCCGATTCTGTTAAATCCATTCCGAATGCACGTCGCATTGGTATGACATGGATGATCCTGTGTCTAGGCGGTGCTGTAGCAGTGGGTTATATCGGTATTGCTTACTTCCAAGTCCACCCAGAACTGGCAAGTGTCGTTAATGCCAACCCTGAAACGGTATTTATGGAGTTGACTAAAATTCTATTCAATCCGTGGATTGCAGGGATTATTTTAGCCGCAATTTTAGCTGCGGTGATGAGCACACTTAGCTGTCAGTTATTGGTGTGTTCAACCACCTTGACGGAAGATTTGTACAAAGGATTTATTCGTAAAAACGCATCGCAAAAAGAATTGGTTTGGATTGGACGTGCGATGGTCTTGGCAATTGCCGTATTTGCAATCACCTTTGCAATGAACCCTGCAAGTAAAGTTTTAGGCTTAGTGGCTTATGCATGGGCAGGTTTCGGTGCTGCATTTGGCCCGCTGATTATTCTTTCATTGCTGTGGAAACGTATGACGCTTAACGGAGCTATCATTGGCATGATCGTGGGTGCTGTGACTGTCATCGTGTGGAAAAACTACTTAGGCCACCTTGGTTTATACGAAATCATTCCAGGCTTTATTTTCTCTGCGATCAGTATCGTTGTCGTGAGCTTATTGGGCAAAGCACCAGAGGCGGATGTGGTTGAACGCTTTGAAAAAGCCGAAGCGCAATATCAAAAAGAAATGTCTGAAATCTAAAATTTTTGACACTAAAAAGGGGCTAAATGCCCCTTTTTAGTACTCAATTATTGATGATTAGCTACTTCGGCCGAGCCGCAGGTTTCAGCTTAATTTGCATACTTTCTTTGATCACTTCCATCACAGGATAACTACGCGTTTCCTTGATACCAGGTAATTGCCAAAGCACCTGCCCTGAAATTTTTCTAAATTCTTCCATATTTGCGCAGCGTATTTTCACCACAAAATCAAAACCACCGCTGATCATGTGACATTCTACGATTTCTGGAATTTGACGCACTGCATCCGAAAAATCTTCCAATACGTTGGGCGTGGTTTTATCTAGTAAAATCTCCACAAAAACCACAAATCCATTGTTGAGTAAGACCGGATTTAAACGTGCTTCATAGCCTAAAATAAAGCCTTCCTTCGATAATTTTTGCACACGTGCCAACGCCGCAGTAGGTGATAAATTCACCATTTCTGCAAGCTTAATATTGGACAATTTTCCATCTTGTTGCAGCAGCTCTAAAATTCGAATATCTATACGGTCTAAGCTCAAATATTGGCTACTCATCTGAATTTTTCTCTAAATATTATTAAAACTATAGTGAGTTATTCGCTAAATATTCTGTGATGATAAATTAAATAAAGGATCAAGCTCAAGATTTATTTGCTCGTCATAGAACTTTGACACGGAAATTTGAAACATGAATGGAAAAGTATTTGAAGTCACGGGAAGCGATGACTACATCACCGAATTTAAAGACAAGAATAGCTTTGAACAATCTATTAATACAGCATGGCGTCGTGCTGAAACTAAGTGCATTGAAAACTTATTAGCACACAGTGAAATCCCTTCCCCGATCAGCGAACAAATTCAACAATTGGCTTTTGACTTAGCCCATTCATTACGTGAACGTAAAAGTGGTACAGGTAAAGCAGGCATTGTACAAGGCTTGCTACAAGAGTTTTCATTGTCTTCACAGGAAGGCATCGCGCTCATGTGTTTAGCTGAAGCGCTACTCCGTATTCCAGACAAAGCAACACGTGATTTACTGATCAAAGATAAAATCAACCAAGGTAACTGGAAAGATCATGTTGGCCAAAGTAGCCTCATGTTCGTTAATGCTGCTGCTTGGGGATTAATGCTGACGGGC
Source organism: Acinetobacter sp. YH12094 (assembly GCF_013419295.1). NCBI lineage: Bacteria > Pseudomonadati > Pseudomonadota > Gammaproteobacteria > Moraxellales > Moraxellaceae > Acinetobacter > Acinetobacter sp. YH12094. The sequence goes on along the minus strand of NZ_VPAK01000003.1, from coordinate 394,193 downwards.
AAACTGATGGAAACCCCTCAACAAAAAAGTCTGTCTAGTCTATTGACGGGTATTTTAGCACGCAGTGGTCGTGGCATTATCCGTAAAGCTGTCGACGTGGCTATGCGTATGATGGGCGAACAGTTTGTTACAGGCGAGACCATCAATGAAGCACTTAAACATGCAGAAATTTTAGAAGACAAAGGCTTCCGCTATTCATATGACATGTTGGGTGAAGCAGCATTAACTGAACCTGATGCAGAACGTTATTATCAAGACTATACCGATGCGATCCACGCGATTGGTCAAGCTTCTGAAGGTAAGGATGTTTATAACGGAGCAGGCATTTCGATCAAATTATCTGCCCTACACCCACGCTACCAACGGTCACAGATCGACCGTGTACATAACGAACTTTATGGCAAAGTGCTTGAACTTGCAGTATTAGCCAAGCATTACAATATTGGTCTAAACATTGATGCTGAAGAAACTGACCGCCTAGAAATTTCTTTGGAACTACTTGAGCGCCTGTGTTTTGAGCCTAAATTAGCGGATTGGAAAGGTATTGGATTTGTGATTCAAGCCTACCAAAAGCGCTGTTTCTATGTGGTCGACCATATTATTGACCTCGCTAAGCGTAGCCAAAAACGTTTAATGATCCGCTTAGTGAAAGGTGCATACTGGGACAGCGAAATTAAGAAAGCGCAAATTGAAGGTATGAGTGACTATCCTGTATTTACGCGCAAAGTTCATACCGACCTGTCTTATATTGCATGTGCTAAAAAACTTTTAGCAGCACCTGAGCAAATTTATCCTCAGTTTGCAACACACAATGCGCAAACCGTTGCTACGATCTACCAATTAGCACAGCCAGAGCTTTACTATCCAGGCCAGTATGAATTTCAGTGCCTTCACGGCATGGGTGAACCCCTCTATGAACAAGTGGTGGGTTCGAAGTCTGATAACAAACTGGGTGTGCCTTGTCGTATTTATGCACCAGTGGGTAACCATGAAACCTTATTGGCCTATTTGGTTCGACGTCTACTGGAAAATGGTGCGAATACCTCTTTCGTCAACCGTATTGCAGATAAAAATTTAAAAATTGAAGATTTAATTGAAAATCCAAGACAGACGATATTAGCGACGGCTGAAAAAGAAGGTATCACTGGAGCTAAGCATCCTTCTATCCCATTTCCGCAAGATTTGTATGGCACAGAACGTCGCAACTCAAAAGGACTCGATTTAGCCAATGATCGCGACTTATCTCAGCTCAATACCACGGCAGTACAGCATGCACATACCCAGTGGCATGCTAGTGCAATGGGCGCTAATTTAGAAGAAATTCATACTGCAAGTATCAACATTACAAATCCTGCAAACCGTAGTGATGTGGTCGGCAGTGTCAGTGAAGCTAGTCTAGAGCAAGCGGAAATCGCTCTCAATAATGCTGTAAATGCCCAAGCTTCATGGAAAACTTTAGCTAAAGATCAGCGTGCAGCATGCTTAAACCGTGCGGCAGATTTGATGGAAGCACAATTGCAATCTCTTATGGTGTTGTTGTCACGTGAAAGCGGTAAAACCTACGCCAATGCTATTGCTGAAGTCCGTGAAGCTGTAGATTTTCTACGTTATTATGCGGCTCAAATGATTGATCTAGCTGAAAATACGCAAATTGAACCCTTTGGTACTGTGCTGTGCATTAGCCCGTGGAACTTCCCGTTGGCTATTTTCACAGGTCAAATTGCTGCGGCCTTGGTTGCAGGTAATACCGTGATTGCCAAGCCTGCTGAACAAACACCGCTAATTGCTGCTCAAGCTGTACATATTTTATGGGAAGCAGGTGTTCCGTTTGATGTATTGCAACTCCTTCCTGGCCGTGGCGAAACCATTGGTGCCAAACTCAGCGCGGACTCACGTGTCCAAGGCATCATGTTTACAGGTTCAACGGAAGTCGCACGTATCTTGCAAAAAACCGTGGCACAGCGCTTAAACCAATTTGGTGAGAGCGTGGTATTGATTGCTGAAACTGGTGGTCAAAATGCCATGATTGTTGACTCATCAGCATTGACAGAACAAGTGGTATTGGATGTCGTTAACTCTGCCTATGACAGTGCAGGTCAACGCTGTTCTGCCCTACGTATTCTCTGTGTACAAGAAGATAATGTGGACGTTGTCCGTACCATGTTACAAGGTGCGATGAAGCAACTTCGTGTCGGAAATCCTGCACTTTTAGCAACTGACATTGGCCCAGTGATCGACCTTGAAGCACAGCAAAATATTGAAAAACATATTGAGAAGATGCGTAGCAAAGGCTATCCAGTACATCAAATCATGTTTAATACTGATGACAATGCCTTAAGTACGGGAACTTTCGTTGCACCAACTTTGATTGAACTGCCAAATTTAAATGATTTAGAGCGCGAAGTTTTTGGGCCAGTATTGCATTTAATCACCTACAAATATGGTGAGATTGAAAACCTATTAACACAAATTAATGCCAAAGGTTATGGTTTAACCATGGGCTTGCATACACGTATTGATGACACGATTCAAAAAGTCATCGGTCATGCAGAAGTCGGCAACCTGTACATTAACCGTAATATTGTAGGTGCTGTGGTTGGTGTACAACCCTTTGGCGGCGAAGGCTTATCAGGTACAGGTCCAAAAGCTGGCGGTCCTTTATATCTTTACCGTTTAATGCATCAAATTTCTGAGAAAAAATTAGCTACACCTTATGCCGCTCAGGCAGAAACACAAGCTGCACACTTCCCTGCATATGAAGCTTTTAACGCTTGGGCGAAGCAGCATTTTTCAGGCATTGCGATTCAAACACCACAGGCCATAGCCGCAGGACAAAGTTTTGAACTGCAAGGACCAACCGGTGAAAACAACCAATATGCCATTTTGGCACGTAAGGGTGTGCTTTCATTGGCTAATAATGATGCAGATCAACTGAATCAAATTGCTGCGATTTTATCGGTGGGTAGTCAGCCTGTTGTACTTGCAGACAATACTTTTGTGTTGAAACACTTAAATAGCATGCCAAAAATCCTCGTAGACCAATTTAAAGTGATCACGGATATTTATCATGGCAATTTTGATGCGGTTTTACACCATGGTGAACAAGCTGAGTTATTAAAGATTCAACAGGTTATCGCTTCTCGTGAAGGTGCAATTATTGGCATTACGCATTTAGCTTCAGGCCAATATGACATCCCTGTAGAGCGTTTCGTGATTGAGCGTGCAATCAGTGTCAATACAGCGGCAGCCGGTGGTAATGCCAGCTTAATGACGATGAATTAAACATGGGAATGAACTCCAACTAATCAGTTCCTCACTTAGCTCAATCTTTATGAATGTTCCATAAAGATTGAGCGTTTTTTTAACTACCCCTAGATAAATATTCTGTTTAGCGCATTCAGACTCATTTTCTCGACAGATAAATACAGCCAAAAGTGGAATTAATTTAGTCTTATAAGGTGAATTTTGCTAACATGACTTTTTTTAATATGTTTGCGATTTTTTACTGCATATGACTTCAACTTATCAGCAACAACTTGATGCCAAAGTTGCCCGCATTACGGCTCAATTTTCAGAATACAACCCTCCCTCTTTAGAAGTTTTTCCTTCTGCTGAACAAAACTTTCGTATGCGAGCGGAATTCCGAATTTGGCATACTGAAAATGATATGTTCTATGCAATGTTTGAACGCAATGCAGACAATGAAAAACAAGTTGTCGAAATTAAAGATTTCCCGATTGCAGATAAAAGCATTAATGATTTAATGCCCGTATTATTATATGAACTCAAGGCGCAAGAGATCTTATCGAGCCGTTTATTTGAGGTTCATTTCTTAGCGACGCTGAAAGGTGAAATGCTGGTTTCATTGGTTTACCGCTGCCCGCTCAATGCTGAATGGGAAGTTGCTGCCAAAGCGCTGTCTGAAAAGCTCAATATCAAGATTTATGGTCGTAGTCGTGGTCAGCGCGTGATTTTGACTGATGACTATGTGATTGAAGAACTCCAAGTGTTTGACCGTAAATATCAGTACAAACAAATCGAAAGTAGCTTCACGCAGCCCAATGCCGGCGTATGTCAAAAAATGCTGGAATGGGCGTGTCAGGCTGCCGATCATTCAGACAAAGACTTACTTGAGCTCTACTGTGGTAATGGTAATTTCACGCTGCCTCTTTCAACACGCTTTAATCGCGTTTTGGCAACAGAATTAGCCAAGTCTTCAGTCTATGCAGCACAGTGGAATATTGAGCAAAATGGCATTGATAATATTCAAGTGGCTCGTCTATCAGCTGAAGAGTTTACCCAAGCCTACAATGCTGAACGTACATTCCGCCGCCTTGAAGCAGCTGAAATTGAAATTTCAAGCTATAACTTCGATACGGTATTTGTCGATCCACCGCGTGCAGGCATCGATGATGAAACACTAAAACTGTTGCAACGTTTTGAACGCATTATCTATATTTCATGCAACCCAGATACTTTGCATGACAATCTTAAACTGCTTTCACAAACGCATAAAATCAGTAAATTTGCCTTGTTTGATCAATTCCCTTATACACACCATATAGAGTCTGGTGTGTTTCTTGAAAAGATTTAAACAAATTATTTCAAGTCATGTTGTTGTCATAAAAGGAGCTTTCTAAAAGCTCCTTTTTTATATGCTAAAAAAGCTTTATTTTCTCGCCACATGCAGTGCAATGGATGCCTTTTTATATCAATTAGGCAAAGATTCTAAAAGTCCAATCGAAAAAATGATCATTCAACTGGCTAAAATATCACTTTAGTAGTCTTGCTTTATTTATTGGATTGGTTATATTTCGTCCTATGTTAGGTCGCAAATGAAGGCTCTATGAGTTTTTGGCATAAGTTGTTCGCTAAAGAACAGCAAAACGGGCATAAGAATCAAATTGCCTGTGTTGAAAATGATTGCTCTTGTAAAACCAATGAACAGCTTATTGCTGCTCTTACAAAGGCAACGGATGAAGATGTTATCCTCGGTATCAAAAAAGTACTCGCTTCGCGCGGTTATAGCCGTAAGGAATTAAATGAAATCCAGCATCTACCTCTACAGTAGAGTCTGAACATTCAATGTTCAAACAAGGCATTCTGTTTTACAGAGTGCCTTTTTCATTTTTTAGTCTAATCAAAAGTATGCCGCTTATTTACAGATCAGGTTTTGTGGATTGGCCACATCGCTATTTACAGCTTTTATGCTATGCTCTAAGGCAACTCAGTGATGTCTAATTTTTAAACACACGACAATAAAACCTAATATTGCATCAAATAAAAAGCAGATAACCACTAAACTGGATTAATATAAAAACTAAAGGAATGAACATGAATAAATTAACAATTTGCCTAATCGCCTGCTGCATACTTAGTCTAAGTGCTTGTAGCCAAATTCCCAAAGAATGCGAAGAATCTTGGGACAAACTCGAAGCCTTATCGAAACAAATGGGCTTAAATGAAGAGCAAATCAAAGAACAGAAAAAACAGTTTGAAGAAAGTATTAAAAAACAATCTAAAGAACAAGCCATTCAAATGTGCCAAACCCAAAGTACCTTTTTAGGTTTAGTCGGCAAATAAACAGTAGATTCTATCAATCTAAACACTGTACAGATGAAGCCCGATTATTCGGGCTTTTATTGTTTGCATTGAGATGCTGTTGTATACGCTACAATTGGCCCTAAAGCTTTCAAACTTGAATCATGTCTATTCAACGCTTGGATATCTGCACTAGACACAGATCCATCTAAATACAAGGCATTGTTAATCGATAATTGCTGCTTAAAATATTGTGCAAATGCATAAAATGACACGCCTTCACGACTGATCACAAAATACAACTTCCCGTTCTTGATCCCCACACCATTGCGGATTTTCAATGAATCTGACTGTGGGATAAAGTTTGAATTGATTTTTCCATCTACCACTAGCATCGGGCCTGACTGCGTCGCATAACGTGCATTAAAATTTGTGGAAGCATATTTTTGTGTAGTTAATATCACCGCTTGCTTGTCATTCCATGCTAGAACACCATTCGGCTGAATTAAAAAATTACCAAAGCCTCGTGTTGCACGATTCAAGGCTTTTTTCTGCAGCCCATTTTCAACGTAAAGACCAACAGGCGCTAAGTCTGCATGATACATCCCTGCATTCATTGCGAAGTTCATCGTATTACACTTACGCGCTAATGACTGCTTTAAACGCTGTAGGTCTCGATATGGCTGCTGCTCTGCATCATATAAATAGAGCTTTAGTTGACTCAGATCCGAAATTTCAACCACATCCACTGCAATGGGCTGACTGACACGTTTCGCTTGAATATTGGCATAGGAAATACTCGGTGAGAAAATCAGACTGAGCAGCATCATAAAACGCATTTTTTTAAACATTGAGGTTGATTGAAGACCAAGCATGACCCTATCCATAGTGCACGTTAAAAATCGAACAAATTTTAGCTAAATCATCGCTAAAATAGTCGATTAATTCACAGATTAAAAGTAGACTAATCTTTAAAAATAATTCGGATTTAAAGTAGGACTGGTAAATTCATGCACGTGCAGAAAGATGGTTTTCCTCTTGGAACACATCTGATTGTTAAACACTTCGGTTATAGCCATCATGGCATATATGCCGGCCGCGGTAGAGTCATTCACTACTCTGGTTTTGCACACCTTTTCAAAAAACATCCAATTGAAATGACTTCTATCGAAAATTTCAGCCACGGCAAAAAAATTATCGTTCAGTCATATAGCAATCCAAAATTTAAAGGTCGTAAAGTGGTGCGTCGCATGCGCTCACGTATGCATGAAAACAACTATCATCTGATTATTAATAACTGTGAACACTTATGCACCTGGGCCATTACTGGTGTTGAAAGTAGTCCACAAGTATTCCGTATGATGAACCGACTCACCACGATTGGCTATGTCAGTTCTCTGATGAGCTTTATGAGCAGTATGATGCTAACCGTGACCACCACTTGCTTTGCACTGGTGTTCTATATTAAAAAGAAACTGCGCGAAAAAGCCAAAATGCAAATGCCGGTTTATACCTATTTAAAGCGTGAAGAACATAAAAATCGTTAATTCACTGCAGCAGCATTGAACCGTGGCTTTATCAAATTTCAATACATCAGCACATTGCTTCGAGATCCTGTGCCAATACACAAGATTCTGCTTACCGCGTATCAGATGTCATGCTTAATTTTGGTCACTCTTCACATTGCTAAAAGTTCGCATTGCTAAAAGGTGGAAATTTATCTTCAACCAAATTGCTTTGCAGGCCATGTTCTAAATAAATTTTGGCTGCATCCAAAACCGTTGTAAAACCACCTGTACTATCGATAATAAAATCAATTAATGCCTGACCTTGCAGAGGAATCTTTGAATTTTTGATACGAACGTAGGTTTCCATCGGGCTAATCTGCTCAAAAATAAAATCGACTTGAGTTTTTGGTTCTCCCCACTGTATTTGAATTAATTTGTTTTCCTTAATACTCAGCACGTCTACATCGGCGACTGCATTATATTTCTGCCAAGTCCATTGCACGGTTTTACCTTCTTCTAGATAGCCACTCGATGCACTAAACCAAAAATGCTGTGTTATTAAAGGATCAACAAAAGCATTAAATACGATATTGATTGACTTACGAATTAACATCTGGGTTTCAATCACGACACTCATCAGCATTCCTACAGTATTTTAATTTTATTCAGTGATAGCACAGAGCACTGATCATTGCCTACCACTGAATTGTTATTGCCCTATTCTGCTGTATGTTCTGAAATAAATGCTGATGTCACTAGCGTTGGATTTTTCTCTGCAAATTGCCCATTCCAATACGGATAGTATGGATAAGGTGGATACACTGCACTGACTGCGTCTAATCGAGCTAACTGCTCTACGCTTAATGACCATTCCTTCGCCGCAAGGTTCTCCAACAGTTGCTGTTCATTACGTGCGCCTATCAAAATACTAGAAACTGTCGGTCTGGTTTTCAGCCAATTCAATGCAATCTGCGGGATAGAATGCCCTGTTTCCAAGGCTATTTCTTGCATTACATCTAACACCGCATATAACTTCTCGTGTTGAACTGGCGGTGCGAATTGTGCTGTTTCATGCAGCCGGCTTTGCTTTGGAATCGCGTGCTCACGATCAAATTTCCCTGTTAATCTCCCCCCAGCCCAGCGGACTCCAAACCACTGCACCAATCTGTTGATCATGCTGCGCAGGCATCAACTCCCATTCATAGTCACGTCCAATCGAAGAATAATAGACTTGATGCACACTCAGCTTTTCATAGCCATGCTGTTGGGCAATCGACTGAGCTTTCATGAGCTGCCAGCCTGAAAAATTCGACGTACCGATATAGCGAACTTTTCCACTACGTACCAAGTCATCTAAACTGTGCATCAGCTGTTCAAGTGGCGTCGTGCTATCAAACTGATGCAGTTGCAGCACATCAATATAATCTGTGCCTAAACGCTTTAAACTCGCCTCTACGGCTTGAATTAAATAGCTTCTAGAATATCCACCTTGATTGATTCCATCATTCAATCGGATACCCACTTTGCTGGAAATAATCACCTCTTGGCGTTTTGATTGAAGTAATGCACCGAGCATCTGCTCAGAGGCACCATTTGAATAAGCATCTGCGGTATCGAAATAATTCACGCCTTGATCAATACACAGATCAATCATGCGCTGAGCATCATTTAAGCTCGCTTGCCCCCATGCAGAGAAAATAGGGCCTTGCCCGCCAAATGTACCTGCACCAAAGCCGAACTCTGAAACTTGTAAGCCAGATTGCCCTAGGTTGTGATAGTTCATGGTGAATTCCTGTGTTTAATTTATACACAGAATAGGCACAGATATTTATCAGAAAAACCCTGAATATCGAGAAAGACTTTCTTGATTATATTGATAATGCTAACTGAAGATTTTGACTTATTCACACGAATGGCGGCACTGGGTTCAATCAGTCAAGCTGCCAAAGAAGCCAATCTCTCTGTTTCTGTCGCTAGTAGCCGTCTACACAGACTTGAACATAGTTTAGGGCTGCGCTTATTTCATCGCACTACACGGCAGCTACATTTAACACAGGAAGGTGCTGTTTTATTGCAGCAAGGTTTTCCCTTATTCGAACAATTTAATTCTCTCCTGAGCCAATTTCAGCCTGAACCACAACAACTCAGCGGCGTATTAAAAATCACCTGTTCAGAAGTTTTTGGAAATCGTATTTTAGGGCCAGTATTTGCAGCCTTTGCCAAGTTGCATCCAACATTGACTTTGGATATTGAACAGACCGATCAAAATTTAGATTTGGTCTCCGCAGGTTTAGATGTTGCGATACGTATTGGACAGTTAGAAGACTCATCACTGATTGCTAAACCGCTCAGCTTAAACCGTCGTATTTTGTGTGCCTCGCCTAGCTATATCGAACAACATGGCGAACCTCACTCCCTAGAAGAGCTCTCTATACACCAATGCATTTTACAGAAATACCCTAAGGGTGTTTCGCAGCTTTGGACATTCGTCCAAGATCAACACAACATAAATATACCTGTTTCAGGACAAGTTCATATCAACTCAGGTGAAGGCGTACGCCAAGCAGCACTTGCAGGTTTAGGCATCTCAAACCACTCCATCTGGCATGTGGAGGAAGATTTACAATCTGGCAAGCTCATCCAAGTTCTACCCAAGATCCCTGTTCAAAGTACTGCAATCTATGTGGTAATTCCGCATCGACATTTTGTTCCGCCTAAAGTACAGGCTTTTATGCGACACTTGGACGATTATTTTCAGCATCAATATGCTTGGTACGTATCGCCGAATTTATCTGAAAATTAGGCCAAGAATTTATCTTAAATTACTGTTAAAAGTCTTAATCAGCGGCGGAAGTTCAACTTCTAAGCTGCTATACATTTCACGCTCAATGTTTCGTACAATCGAGTCCAGCGGTAAATCATTTTCCTGCAAGCCAAAAGGCTCTTCCAGTTCTGCACTTAACGCATCCAAACCTAAAAATAAATATGCAATCAAAGCCACAATGACAGGTGTCCATATCCCTAAACTGGCCTCTAGGCTAAATGGCAAAATCAGACAAAATGAATACACTGCGCGATGTAAAAGCACCGAATAGGAAAATGGCAATGGCGTGGTCATGATACGGTCACAGCCTGCATGGATATCACCCATCGCTACAGTATAACATGTGAGCGTGCTGTAAATAATGTCTGTAATCTGACCTTGTTTATAGGTTTTGACTAAATCTTTTTGAATAATTTCAAGTAAATACTGTGGTGCATTGATATTGTCTCGGCATTGCTGCCATTGCTGATCCGTCAAAGCTACGCCGTCTTTAAAATGTGCAATATCTTGTGATTCATGGCGTAAGCGATCACGTAACAAATTGCAAAACAGCATGATGCGGTACATCAACACGTTTCTTTGCTCATCTTCAAGGACATGGCTATTACGAATCATGTGGCGTGTATTGGCAATCAATGTGCCCCAAAGCTTGCGACCTTCCCACCAACGGTCATAACAGGCAGTATTTCGAAAGCTCAAAAAAATCGACAGAATTACCCCAAAGATAGTAAACCCGATGGCTGGAACTTCGGGCGTATTCAGGTAATGTGCAGCGCTAAGATACACCAAAATCGCCGACAAACTCACGACGACAGCCAACGCAGGCATGACTTTTGGGAGTATCGTGCCATGCCATGCAAATAAAAGTTTAAAGCTATTATTTTTATTTCGAATGATCACTTATTTCCCCTCTGTACTGCCTTAATGAACCATCTCAAGCATGAAAAAAGCCCAACCGAAGTTGAGCTTAATCTTAACCTACTTGATCTTAACCTATTGGGGATTCAAAGATGAATCCCTTTAAAAACTAAGATTTTATTTACCCGGTTTAAAACTGTCTTTCAAATCTAAGATGCGGTTAAACACTGGTTTTTCAGCTGTATGATCAAACTGATCTGCAACAAAGTAACCTTCACGTTCAAATTGGAAACGATCTTCAGGTTTTGCTTCTGCCAATGCAGGCTCAATGACCGCTTGAACCACTTTAAGTGATTCTGGATTTAAGTTTGCAAGGAAGTCATCACCCACTTCAGGGTCTGATTCAGTGAATAAACGGTCGTAGATACGAACTTCCGCAGCAATACCCTTGCTTGCAGAAACCCAATGTACAACACCTTTCACTTTACGGCCTTCAGGGTTTTTACCTAAAGTTTCAGGGTCGATTGAACATTTCAATTCAACCACTTCACCGTTCTCGTCTTTAATCACTTCAACACACTTAATCACATACGCATGACGTAAACGCACTTCACCGCCCGGAATCAAACGTTTAAAGCCTTTAGGCGCAACTTCTTCAAAGTCTTTACGATCAATGTAAATGTCTTGAGTCAACGGAATGATACGGTCACCCATGTCTACATTTGGATGACGTGCATGCACCAAATCCATTGCTTCAGGCAAGTTAGTTAAAGTCACTTTGAGTGGATTCAACACAGCCATACCACGAGCAGCAGTATTTTCTAGAGACTGGCGGATGCAGTATTCAAGCATTGCAACATCTACGATACTGCCATCAACTTTCGTTACACCTACACGTTTACAGAAGTCACGTAGACCTTCTGGAGTAAAGCCACGACGGCGCATACCCACAACGGTCGGCATACGTGGGTCATCCCAACCATTCACAAAACCACCTTCAACCAATTTACGTAATTTACGTTTAGAGGTAATGGTGTAATCTACATTTAGGCGGCTTGATTCATACTGATGTGGTACAGATGGTGATTTAACTTTCTCGACAACCCAGTCATAGAATGGACGGTGATCAACAAACTCTAGTGTACACAGTGAATGCGTAACCCCTTCAATGGCATCTGATAATGGATGCGCATAGTCGTACATTGGGTACATTTTCCATTTATCACCAGTTTGATGATGTTCAGAATGCAAAATACGATACAAAATAGGATCACGCATATGGATGTTAGGTGAAGTCATATCAATTTTGGCACGTAGTACTGCCTGACCTTCTCCCAACTCACCATTACGCATTTGTTCAAAACGCGCTAAGTTTTCTTCTACGCTAGCATCACGTTGCGGCGAATTTTTACCCGGCTCCACAAAATTACCGCGGTTTAGTTTGATTTCTTCAGGGCTCTGCAAATCCACATAAGCATCACCTTGTTCAATCAATTGCACTGCCCAAGTGTAAAGCTGATCAAAATAGCTTGATGCATAACGTGGCTCGCCGTTCCACTCAAAACCTAGCCATTTCACGTCATTGGCAATACCGTCTACATACTCTTGCTCTTCGGCATCCGGGTTTGTATCGTCAAAACGGAGGTTACATAGACCTGCGAATTCTTGAGCAATACCAAAGTTTAGACAAATAGCTTTTACATGACCAATATGTAGGTAGCCGTTTGGCTCTGGTGGGAAACGTGTTACAACTTGTTCGGTACGACCTGCAGATAAATCATCGGTAATGACTTGACGTACAAAATCTAAGCCTGGCTGTTGTTCCTGCTGCGCAGCTTCGACAGGGGCATTGTTCTTGGTTGTCGGATTGTTAGGCAGGGATGAAACAACATCGTTTGGCTTCATGGTAATAAAATCACTTCTATAAAGATAAAATTAGGATAATTAAAACGCTTTTCTTTATTTTTAACAAAGAAAGTAACGTTTTTACTTGCCTTGTAGTTTACAGTTTGCTTATGCTTCTCACAACCAAAAAACCCATGGCTTTCATGTCCATGTACAGGAGATTACACAATGAGTTTTCCTCAAGTCGAATTAAACACCAATAAAGGTCGTATTGTTCTTGAGCTTAACACTGAAAAAGCACCTAAAACTGCTGAAAACTTCTTACAGTATGTTCGCGATGGTTTCTATGACGGCGTGATTTTCCACCGTGTTATTGATGGTTTCATGATCCAAGGCGGCGGCATGGATGAAAACTTCAAAGAAAAAACAACTCGTGATTCTATTGAAAACGAAGCTGACAACGGTTTAAGCAATGATGTTGGTACGATCGCTATGGCACGTACTCAAGCACCTCACTCTGCTTCAGCTCAATTCTTCATTAACGTGAAAAACAACTCCTTCCTTAACCACACTGGTAAAACAGCGCAAGGTTGGGGCTATGCAGTATTTGGTAAAGTAGTTGAAGGTCTTGACGTTGTTGACGCAATCAAAAGCGTTCGTACTGGTAACCGTGGCTACCACGCAGACGTTCCTCTAGAGAACGTTGTAATCGAATCAGCTAAAATCATTTCTGAGTAATTTTTAAATTCTCCCTGAGTAGCATTGCTGCGCAAGTCCCTTTAATAACGGAGGGAGTTTCAATATGAAATAAATGTCGGAACTCCTCCCTTTTCTAAAGGGAGGCTGGGAGGGATTTTTAGAATAAGGAAAAGATTCGTGACCTATCTGTTTATCGCTGATTTACATTTGTCACCTGAACACCCTCGACTCGTTCGGGGGTTTTTAGCTTTGTTAGAACAATACAAAACTCAAAATACCCAGCTGTATATTTTAGGTGATTGGTTTAATGCTTGGATTGGTGATGACTTTAATGCCCCATGGTTAGACGAAATCATTGCAGCGCTTAAAGATTTTACTGCGTTGGGAAATCAAATTTATTTCCAAGTGGGTAATCGTGACTTTGCATTGGGTCAAAAGTTTTTAGATAAATTTCACGGTCAATTATTACAAGACGTGGATTATCTCCACATTGGCAACTATAAAATTCGCCTCGAACATGGCGATTTACTTTGCACCGATGATGTGTCTTACCAAAAGTTTCGTAAAGTGATTCGTAATCCTTTCCTTTTAGGTTTCTTAAAGAGCTTACCGCTTAGCATTCGACAAAAAATCGCCAATGGCTTTCGCAAAAAAAGTACAGAAACCAAGCAAGTTAAATCCTATGACATCATGGATGTAAATGCCGAAGCTGTAGAAAAAGCTTTAGAGCAAGCCGATCTACTAATTCATGGACATACCCACCGGCCCCAAATACATGATGTGCATGGCAAACTACGTATCGTTTTAGGGGACTGGCGCACAGAACAAGCTCAAATATTAGAGGTTGGTGAAAACCCATCTGTGAGTGATTTAAAATTAAAAAAATGGTCTTACTAACCCTTAGACTTTAGTTAATCCTGTCGTCAAATTTGGTTAAAACAACACATCCATATATCAAGACATAGCCTTTTACCAGACTATCTCAACAGATTATCAATTGAACTGCATCCTACATATAGCAGATTAACGTCATTTAAAACTTAAAAAAACAAAGTTTAAACTTAAAAATAATTTCACAAGGAATTCACTATGGACTACTTTCATCCACAGTGAACATCTTCAGATATTAATTAAGCAGCAATGACAGGTTGCTTAACTGCTGGACTATTACCAATTTGCCATACATATGGTAGCGGCGTTTGATTAATCTCCCAATCACCAATGACTTTCTGTTTATAAATAAGTGGATTATGCGATGACACTACACGAGCATTACGCCAAAAGCGGTCTAACTGTTTAGTTGTCGAGCTTGCTGAAGCACCCAAGGCGTTAAACAACTCACAACTCAAATTTAGTACCAACTCTGATATGACCACTTGCCCTTTAGAGGATTCAAGCTCCGCACGGTCATTCGCTTGCTGATCCAACTGGGTATCAGACTGAAAATGACTTAAATATGCGACATCCAAAGCTTCTGCTGCACGAAGTGTAATTGCTTCAGCTGCATAAGACTGTGCCGACGCCTTACCAATCACTTGTAAAATTTGTGCATCATCTCGAACTAAATCAGCATTACCATGGCTGTAAATACGTGTGCGTTCACGGACTTCATTACTGAAAACGTCCACAGCATTTTGTGCTATACCTGCCAGCGTTGCCAAATGCACGACCTGATAGAACGCCGTTTGATATTTAAAGCGCTGATCGAACGGCAAAATATGATCACGATCAATACTAACATCTTGAATATTCAGTGTGCCGCTGCCTGTGGTTTTTTGGCCAAAGCCATCCCAATCATCGTATACTTTTATGCCAGCGTCATATGTTGAAACTGCGGCTATAACATGTTGATTCGTTGTTTCATCTAAAGCGAATAGATCGATCCAATCTGCAAAGATTGTTCCGGTAGAATAGTATTTTTGACCATTGACCCTTAGCTGACCTTGCGCATTTTCAGTAACTCGGGTAACAACATCTCCAATTTCAACTTTTCCGATTTCTGTCCAAGCATTACCGACCAAATCGCCTTGCAGAAAGCGCTTAAACCAAACCGTTTGATCTTGTGTTTTTTGCGCATTTAAACGGTCTTCTACAAAAGCAAAATGACCTCTTAATGCCTGTACAACATTAGAATCGGCCTTAGCCAATTCAATTAACAGCTGAAACAACTGTTTTTGTGAAACCCCTTCACCGCCAAAAGCCACGGGTACACGGACCGCACCAAATCCAGCTTGTTTTAACAATGAAATTGCATCATACGGCAGTTTCCTATTTTGTTCCCGCGCCAAAGCGCCTTCTGCAATTCTCTGAAAAATCGGACGGAACTTAGCGGCCACTTGATCATAGTCAGCACCTAAAGATAAGGGCTGTTTATTATTTTGAATCGTCATAATCTTCTCCTCTTAACTCCAAGCATGGCGCGGCGGTGGTACATCATTTAAATAGTAGTTGCCTACAATATTCAGCTTCCAACGTACGGGATCGTGCAAAGTATGCGTGCGCGCATTACGCCAATGACGGTCTAAATTCAGCTCAGACAACGTTGATCGTGTGCCTGAGAGTTCAAATAGTTTATTCGCCGCAAGTAACGCAATTTCAGTCGTCAGGACCTTAGATTCTGCTGTTAGTAGTGTTGCCTCTGACACCGTTTCTTCTGTTGGGTTCTCTACGGCTCGGTCTATCGCTTCACCCGCCAAAGCCAACACTGCCTCTGCAGCTCGGAGTTTAATTTTCAACTCGCCGATGTTGGCAATCGTATACGGATCTTGCACCGCCTTTTCTAAGCCCGAATCAATCCAAGGACGTGCATGCTGGCGCACATATTGAATCGTTTCATTAATCGCACCGCGCGCAATACCAGCATCGACAGCAGATTGAATGAATTGAGAAATAGCGCCCGCAGCCGTTGGACGTTCAAAAGCTTGATGAATGGGTACAATGTGATTTAAATCCACTTTGACATTGTCCAACAGTACAGAACCGCTGACTGTCGTTCTTTGTCCAAAACCACTCCAGTCGTTAATAATGGTTAAACCCGGCGTATGCTGGGGTACTAAGGCTGCATAAGGCTTTCCATCATTCACAGCAACAACAGGTATCCAATGTGCAAGCAAAGCGCCTGTTGCAAAGAATTTTTGACCATTAATGAGCGCATGATCATCTTTAAACTCAATGGCTGTTGTTAATTCTGCAACTGTTTTGGAACCTTTTTCTGAAAATGCATTGCCAAAGCGTTTACCTTGTAAGACTTGATCAAAGAAAAACTCTTGCTGTGATGGATTTGCATCCAAACGAATATGCTCGACAAAGGCCCAATGGTTTTGAGCAATTTGTCCTAGGGATGAGTCTGCACTAGAAATAATTTTGACCACTTCTGCAAGGGTTTTATAACTCACTCCTGCACCACCAAATTGACGCGGTACAGTAATGCCCCACAAACCTGATGCTGAATATTGCTGTACTTCCTGTAAAGGTAAGCGGCGTTCATGATCGCGTTTAGCTGATTCTTTTGTAAATTCCACAGCTAATTGTTCAGCAACCTCGATAGCTTCTTGATCAGATCGAATAATATGCGCTAAACCGTTAGGTTGATAGAAATCGCGCGGAATGTTTTGCGCCTCTTTTAATTTAATTTCAATTTTTGAAGTCATTATTAAAATGCTCAGTTTAGATATTATTCAAATAAGCTAGCACTTTTTATTTTGATTATTTATAGAATTATCATCAAAACAAATCAGTTTTCATGACATGGAATTTACATTTTTAATTGTCAAACAAAATCTTTATAAGCCGTACCAAACAAAAAAATATCTGCTTATCCATATGAATATATGAAGTATTCAAAAATTATGATTAGCATTTATTCAGATTTGTTTTTGACTTTTTATTAATAAATGCAGCTGTATTTTTATATACCCTCTTATGCAAGAGATTAAATAACCCAGTAAAAAATCATGTCTAAAAATATTCGCTTCAATGCCTTTGAAATGAACTGTATTGCACATCAGTCACCCGGTCTATGGCGTCACCCCCTAGACCGTTCCACCGAATACAAAGACTTAGAATATTGGACTGACTTAGCAAAAATTTTAGAACGCGGAAAATTTGATGGTGTCTTTATAGCAGATGTTTTGGGTATCTATGATGTCTATCATGGTTCTGCTGAACATGCGCTGACTGGCGCAGTGCAAGTGCCAGTGAATGATCCTTTGCAAATTGTTCCCGCAATGGCAGCCGTCACCAAACATTTAGGCTTTGGTGTCACGACTTCAATTTCATTTGAGCACCCCTATCCTTTCGCAAGGCGTATGAGTACTTTGGATCATCTAACGAAAGGCCGTGCAGGTTGGAACATTGTGACTTCTTATCTAGAAAGTGGCTCTAAAAATCTAGGTCTGAAAACCCAAGTCAGCCATGATAACCGCTATGATATCGCAGATGAATATTTAGAGGTCCTCTATAAACTCTGGGAAGGTTCTTGGGATGATGATGCTGTGCTACGCGATAAACAAAATGGTATCTTTGCTGATCACCGCAAAGTGCATCCAATTCAACATGAAGGAAAATACTTTACAGTTCCTGGCATTCATATTTGCGAACCTTCACCCCAGCGTACACCGGTTTTATATCAAGCTGGCGCTTCAGCACGCGGACAACAGTTTGCTAGTCAAAATGCGGAATGTGTTTTCATCTCTGCACCAACTCAAATTGCTGTAAAAAAACTGGCAGATGGTATTCGGCATAATTTAGTGAAAGAAGGCAAAGATCCGAATTCTGTTCTGATCTATACCATGCTGGCCATAGTGGTTGATGAAACCGATGAAAAAGCCCAAGCTAAGTTCCGTGAATATCAGCAATATGGCAGCTATGACGGCGGCTTGACCCTGGCTTCTGGCTGGTCAGGTGTCGACTTTTCTCAGTTTAAACCAACAGATCAAGTGGAATACATTCAAACCGATGCCATTCAATCTATGCTGCAATCTTATGTAGAGGCAGATCCTGATAAAATTTGGACGATTGAGGAAATTGCAAAATGGACCAGTGTCGGCGGTAACGGACCTGTTATTGTCGGCTCTCCAGCAACCGTGGCAGACCGCTTACAAGAGTGGATTGAGTACACTGGTATCGATGGCTTTAACTTAGCCTACATATTGGCGCATAAGAGTTTTGAAGATATTGTGGAATACGTGGTACCAGAATTACAACGTCGTGGTGTATATCAAACAGAATATGCTGACGGAACCTTGCGTGAAAAACTCTTCGGCCAAGGCGCGAAATTGCCCGACAACCACCGTGCGGCGCAATACCGATATAAAAACCACGCTCAAGTTGGGAACATCAATCAACACGTAGAAATGGTTTAAGCCGCTTTATTTAGGCAAAAAAAAACAGCAGATGATCTGCTGTTTTTTGCTTTCAGGCTAAGCGATATAGCTGGTTTGGGCCAGTATAGAAGCTTTTGCCATCTAGATTCAGGTTAAATGTCTCGCCTGTTTCTAATTCAATCATTTGCCCAACATCCACCCAAATTAAACCAGCATTGGTATTTTGTTGACGTTTCAAAGGCACCAATTTCACATTAATTTCATCGCCATTTACAGCTTTGGCAGTTTGCCAAGTATTTAAAATATTCAAAAGATTTACTCAACATGTGAGCTTTTTGTGACAGAACAAAGAGATTAATCAATCGGGTTTGGAATAATAATTCTGTAGTTACAAAGATAAGATTCAAGTCAGAAGCTTGAATACAGATAAATCACAATCAGCTAAATAAAAAAGATAAGCAGGAACATTACCCGCTTCGAGTTAAGCAGAAGTATACAATATTGCGCTTTGATTAGCAAAAGTAGAGTTTACATATACTCTAAGCTACTACTTTTGCTAAAATTATTGAATTAAAATTTTAACCATCGAGTAAATTAATTACCCATACAGTGAATAATATAACGAAGGCTGTATCGCTTAGTAACCACCTTCTGTTTTCGTAACTGGGGTATCATTTTTGTATTTCGATAAAAGTTCACGTAACGAATTCATGAGCACACTGGTATCGACACCCACGGCAACAAATTCTGTGCCTAACTCGATATACTTTTGAGTCGCATCATGCTGTGTTGACAAAATACCTGCAGCTTTACCCGCCTTACGTATGCGCTGAATCGCATCAATCACGGTTTTTTGTACTTCAGGATGATTCGGATTCCCTTGATAACCCATCGTCGCCGACAAATCCACGGCACCAATAAACACCCCATCGATGCCATCAATTTTCAGTATTTCATCTAAGTTTTTAATCCCTTCAACCGACTCAATCTGAATCAGTAAACAGATATTTTCATGTGCATTTGCATAATAGTCAGCAATACTGTTCCAACGTGTTGCACGTGCTAATGCTGCACCAACGCCTCTAATACCCTCGGGTGGATAACGTACTGCCTTAACCATAAGTTGAGCTTGTTCAACAGTTTCGACCATAGGGATGAGCAAGGTTTGCGCACCGATATCCAACAATTGTTTAATCAGTTGCACACTACCAATTGGAGGTCGAACCACAGCCTGCGAAGGATATGCTGCAATACTTTGCAGTTGCGACAATGTCGTCCGCAAGTCACTTGGCGCATGCTCACCATCAATGAGCAACCAGTCATAACCTGCATTTGCAGCTATTTCAGTACCATAAGCATCGGCTAAACCGACCCACAAACCAATCTGCTGTTCGGTTTTTAATTTTTTCTTGAAATGATTGGTGTAATCCATCGCTGCTGTCTCATGCTTAAACTATGATTAACTACAATTGATTAAACGCCTTTTGGCAAAAACTACCAATAGCATTTATCTATCTTATGATTTTATATAACTCTAATTCGCACTTCATACAGCTTAAATCTGTTAATTTTTAGCCAATGAGTACAGCATATACGACTAAGATCTATCCTTGGAAAATTTTCTCCTTAGACCATTTGTCCATTTATCCGCTAAACTACAGCAAACTATATCTGGAGATATTCGATGGATCTGTTAAACGTATCAAAACAACGCTATACCACGAAAGCATATAATCCTGCTAAAAAAATTCCACAGGAACAATTTGAGCGTTTATTACAAATACTCCGTTTAACACCATCTTCCATTAATATTCAGCCTTGGCATTTTTTTATTGCAGATCATGATGCAGCCAAACAACGCATTGCCAAAGCCTTAGTAGGAAAATATGCCTACAATGCCCCAAAAGTTTTAGATTCATCACATACGATTTTATTCTGTACTAAAGCAGACATCACTGCAGAGCATTTAGATAATCTTTTAAATCAGGATGATCGTAGTGGTCGCTTTAAAGATGACAAAGCAAAACAAGGTCAAAAAGACAGCCGTACAGGTTATGTCGATTATTATCGTAATGAAAAAGGTGATATTCAACGTTGGGCTGAAAACCAAACATTTATTGCTTTAGGTCAAATGCTTTTGGCAGCAGGCATTGAAGGTGTCGATGCAACACCGATTGGTGGATTTGACGAAGCGATCATCACTGAAGAATTGGGCTTAGTTGAACAAAACTTGATTCCTTCTGTACTGATGACTTTAGGTTATCGAAGTGAAAATGATTTCAATGCGAAATTACCTAAATCACGTCTGAATGCTGAAGAAATTTTTACACACCTCTAAGCTTTCCATAAAACCGACGAAAGGGGCAATTTTGCCTCTTTTTTGTCATTTCGGGACTTATTATTTAAACAATTATCGAGTATATTCTGCTCAAAATATACTCAGGTCTCTCCCTATGCCTACAGCTATAAAATTACCCATGAAATTTCATTGCGAAGCGTGCAATACGGTTTATTTACAAAAATATGCGGGCGATATGCTTCATAGCTATCCAAACTGCCCAAACTGTAAACAACCGGGTCAGTTACAAGGCACGATTGAAACTCAAGATTTCCTAAAACACCCCGTTGCAGTGGGTAAATGTTATTTTGAAAATACCTTACAACGATTTCAACAACTCACACGTTAACTAAGCTTCTAAAACTAAAAGCCCTCAATACGAGGGCTTTTTTAATAACGACATATTTAGCAACAATGTGAAAATAGAAAATTTATAAATTGGTCTGAACTTTGCTGAATAATTTGAATCAAAACAACAATTCAAGCAGAGGTGGGACATGTCATATTTACTACAAATGCCGATGAAGTTTGAATGCGGTCATTGCCATCAAATGTATCTGCATACTTATCAATATACAGATCATCACTGCCCAGAGTGTCCAACCTGTCGAGATCAAGGACTGCTCATGGGCGTGGCTGAATGGGATGATTTACTACAACACCCGATCGTTTTTGCTAAAAATTATCTTAGACAGACATGGCATATGCTAAGCAAACCACACTCATGATCCCTGCAATCAAACCAAATACGGTTGCGACTCTCAATTTTTCTTTAAAGATGATAAGGCCCGCAACCACACCTAAAACCACGACCAAAATATTCATTCCAGCAAACACGATTGCAGGTGTGTCTTTAAGCAACATATGGGCTTTCACATACAGTGCAATATTAGCAAAGTTTAAGAGACCTAAGCCCAATCCTGCAAGGATGTTTTTGGTCTGCCCCAAACTGCCGTGCTGTACGATGTTATAAATGCTCGAAAGTAAAAATGCACAAATAAACACCAAATTTAAAGTCACCGCAAACTGCATGCCCAAACCTGAAGCAAATTTTAATAGCACATCAATCAGTGCATAGCCTGCCCAAACGCTCAATAAAAATAAAATCCCCTGCTTTCCATCAATGCTTCCCTTGCGCTGTGAAAATAAAATCAGCAATACCGCAAGTACACCAAGTGCGATACCAATGAGCTTAATGGCATTAAAATATTCACTGAAAATAAAATAGGCTGCGCTAAGAGAAAGCACAACAGATAAGCGCTGAGCCAATTCGGTTTTTAAAATACCCGCTGTTTGCAGTGAGCGTGCTAAGCAATAAAAAATCGTCGGCAGTAATACACCCAAAGCCGCAATTAAAACCCACGGCGTTTTATTAATCGAAATATGAGCTAGATCCGGCTTAAACCATAGAAAACATAAAATACTCGCAGATGCATAATTCCATGTGATCATTTGTGCAGGGTTAAAACCCCGATCACGACATAGTTTTAGAATTACTGAAACGAGAACACTGCAAATCGCGGCAGCAAAGATCAATTCCATGACACGCTCTTATTCTTGAGTTGTATTTAAAGCAATTTTTCTAAGTTCAAATCAAAGAAAAGCCCACTTAATTGTGGGCTTTTCTTCAAAAATAATCTATCTCAAGACAAATTATTTATAGTGACTCACCATTTTCTCTAAAGAAATTGGACGAATCTTGTCAGCATTACCCGCTGTACCAAATGCTTCATAACGATCGATACAAATTTGTTTCATCGCATCAACAGTTGCAGAGAAGAATTTACGTGGGTCAAATTCAGCTGGTTTTTCAGCCATCATACGGCGCATAGCACCTGTAGATGCAAGACGTAAGTCAGTATCGATGTTAATTTTACGAACACCGTGTTTGATTGCGTCTACAAGTTGGTCTACTGGAACACCATAAGTTTCGCCGATGTTACCACCGAATTCATTAATTACAGCTAACCATTCTTGTGGCACAGAGCTTGAACCGTGCATTACAAGATGCGTATTTGGTAACGCAGCGTGAATTTCTTTAATACGGTCAATCGCTAAGATGTCACCTGTAGGTGGGCGAGTAAATTTGTACGCACCGTGTGAAGTACCCACTGCAATTGCAAGTGCGTCAACATTGGTATCAGCTACAAATGAACGCGCTTCTTCAACTGAAGTTAAAAGCTGAGAATGATCAAGTACGCCTTCAGCGCCTACACCATCTTCTTCACCAGCCATACCAGTTTCAAGGCTACCTAAACAACCGATTTCGCCTTCTACTGAAACGCCACACGCATGTGCCATTTGAACAGTACGACGAGTCACGTCTACGTTGTATTCGTATGAAGTTGGCGTTTTACCGTCTTCACCTAAAGAACCGTCCATCATCACTGATGAGAAGCCAAGTTGAATAGAACGTTGACATACATCAGGGCTAGTACCATGGTCTTGGTGCATAACCACAGGAATATGTGGCCATTCTTCGATTGCTGCCAAAATCAAATGACGCAAGAACGGAGCGCCTGCATACTTACGTGCACCCGCAGATGCTTGTACAATTACAGGTGAATTTGTTGCATCTGCTGCAAGCATAATTGCACGCATTTGTTCTAAGTTGTTTACGTTGAATGCTGGTACGCCGTAAGCATGTTCGCCGGCGTGATCCAAGAGCTGGCGCAATGAAATAAGAGCCATAATATCCTCCCAGGTAATGCCGCATATTCTACATGCTCAATCATTTCAATTCAGCAACAAATAACACTATTTAAAAAAAAATCCCTGCATTTGCAGGGACTTTTTAAATAAAGACAACAATCTTAGTGAGCTGCTGTTGCTGAAGCGGCTGTTTCAGCGTCAGCTGTTGCTTCGTCTGCAGGTGCATTTGCAATTTCAGCAGGAACATCTTGGTTCTTTTCATCCAATACTGGCTTATCAAGTTCATCAATGGCTTTTTGTTGTTCTGGCGTTGTTTGAGCATTGTCTACGGCAACAGCAGATGCTTCTGATTCCGTTGGTGCAGACTCTTTTTTAGCACAAGCTGTCAAAGTTAATGGTGCGATTAAAAGTACAGCAAGTGCAAGTTTTAAGTTCATCGTTGTTTCCTACTACTTCGAATTAGGTGTTGCGATGAATTTTATTGCAGAAATATTGCACTTTAATGACGGCAAAATGAATGGGCGATAAAAAAAGGCTGACCGAAGCCAACCTTTTTTAATACTGTATTATCTTATTAATAATACTAAATTAAGCACGGTCAAGAAGCGCTGCTACAGCAGGGAGTGTTTTACCTTCTACGAATTCAAGGAAAGCACCACCACCAGTCGAGATGTAACCAATTTTGTCTGCAACTTCATATTTATCAATTGCAGCAAGCGTGTCACCACCACCCGCGATCGAGAAGCCTTCAGATTCTGCAATCGCTAAAGACAATGCTTTGGTGCCTTCGCCGAATTGATCAACTTCAAACACACCTACTGGACCATTCCATAGAATAGTTTTTGAAGTTTTCAAGATTTCTGCAAATGCTTTTGCAGTTTCAGGGCCCACATCCAAAATCATGTCGTTGTCTGTTACATCTTCAACTTTTTTCACGACAGCTTTAGCAGCAGCTAATGAACCGAGGAAGTCTGCAAAATCAATTTCAGCAGCATCAGCAACAACCACATCTGTTGGAAGTGGTACAGATACTTTTGCAGCAATGGCTTTTGCTGTGTCGATCAGGTCATTTTCACAAAGTGATTTACCAACATTGAAGCCCGCAGCAGCTAAGAATGTATTGGCAATACCACCACCCACGATCAATTGATCACAGATGTCAGATAGTGAAGTTAATACATCTAATTTAGTAGAAACTTTTGAGCCTGCAACAATCGCAACCATTGGTTTTGCAGGAGTTTTAAGTGCACGGCCTAGCGCATCAAGCTCAGCAGCAAGTAAAGGACCTGCGGCAGCCACTTTTGCACAACGTGCTACGCCTTCAGTCGATGCTTCTGCACGGTGAGCCGTACCAAATGCATCCATAACGTAAACATCACAAAGTGCTGCATATTTAGCAGATAATTCAGGATTGTTTTTCTTTTCACCTACGTTGAAACGGCAGTTTTCTAGTAAAACCACTTGACCTGGCGCAACGTCAACACCGTCTAAATAATCAGTGATCAGTTGAACATCTTGACCCAAAGCTTCTGTTAAATAAGCGGCTACAGGTGCTAGAGACTGTTCTGCTTTAGGCTCACCTTCAACAGGACGACCTAAGTGTGAATACACCATTACAGCAGCACCTTTTTCTAAAGCTGCTTTAATTGTTGGCAACGCCGCACGTAAACGTGCATCGCTTGTAATCACGCCATTTTTAACTGGTACGTTAAGATCTTCACGGATCAGAACACGTTTACCCGCCAAATCTAGGTCAGTCATACGCTGAAAGTTCATGCATTACTCTCTTTTATTGATATCAAAACGCGACGATTTTAAATGATTATGCAGAAAAACGTTAGCTTCTTTTGCAGAAAAGCTATGTCGAGCCAAAGTTTTGTTATGATAGCGAAAAGCCTTATAAAGATTCAGCGCTTATGTCGATTCATCCAGACCCAAATATTAATCGTTTAAATGTTTTAGGCGAACCCTTGGCAAGCTGTTGTTTTGATCCGATTACCGGATATTTTAGAAATGGCTTTTGCCATACAGCAACAACAGACCTTGGTCAGCATACGATGTGTGCACAAATGACATCTGAATTTTTAAACTTTTCCCAAAAAGTTGGCAATGACCTAATCACACCCTTACCCGAAGTTGGTTTTCCAGGACTACAACCTGGTGACTTCTGGTGTATCTGTGTGACTCGCTGGGTGGAAGCGTATCAAGAAGGATTTGCCCCACCTATTAAAATACAAGCGTGTCACCAAGCGGTGCTGTCTTATGTACCGCTTGATGTACTTATGGAATATGCAGTGTAATGAGTACTTCCAAAATCATTTTGGCTTCTAGCAGCCAAACCCGTAAAGACCTAATGGACCGTTTACGGATTGATTACCTCTCAATCGTACCAGATATAGACGAAACACCTCGTGGTGAGAACCACGCTGATGAGTTAGCAAAGCGACTGGCATTTGAAAAAGCTTCAGCAATTGCAAACCAACACCCAGACGCGATTGTGATTGGTTCTGACCAAGTCGCATGGCGCGAAGGCGCACCAGATATTTTTATCGGTAAACCGCTTTGCGATGAAAAAGCCATTAAGCAGCTTCAAGCCAATTCTGACAAAATCGTTTATTTCAGTACGGCACTCAGTGTCCAACAAAAATCGACAGGTTTTGAACAAACCCTTGTCGAGCACTATAAAGTGAAGTTTCGCAAACTTAGCTTGCCTGAAATTGAACGTTATGTTCAGGTTGAACAACCGTTACACTGCGCTGGCAGTTTTAAATGTGAAAGTTTAGGGATTAGCTTATTTGAAGAAATGATCGGGCAAGACCAAACTACACTCATGGGTATGCCGATGATTAAACTCTGCAATATTTTGCGTGAGCTTAAGATCTTAGTCCCATAATTTTAAAATCTTTATCTGTTACAGCATAATAAACACATCATTAGCTCTTTATGGGCTAATGATTAAAAAGTCACTTACTTATTTATTACAACCAAGAACTGAAAACATGAAAACGTTTAATTTAATTTCATCTAGCCTCATTAGCATTAGCCTTCTATTTTGTTCGACAAACGGTCATACCAATACAGTGAATCAAACTGTGACCAACTCTCAGCAATACAACAAAAACTTAGTCAATGAGTGGGTTCAATATAAATTTATCTATGCTGAATTAGAACAACAAGGCGCTGCGATGCAGGAGCAAATCATTCAACAACTAGGCACTAAAACCAAAACCGGTGGTAGTAACACGCCAGAACAACAAATCAATAAACTGGTTGCTCTAGGCAAACAAAAATTTGAAAGCATTCAGCCACAAACAGTTGAAGTAAAAAAACTTCTAAAATTACAAACCGAAAACGTTGAAATGATGGCAAAAGTCATGCCGAATCATTTCAAATTAATGTCTGATAAAGAAAATACTAAAATTGATACCAATGCACATTTTGAGCAATTCATGAAATTTTCAGCGACTACGGCTGCTGCCAATAGCTATGATTTGGAAGTTGAAAAATTAGTCATGCAATATCTCAAAGACAATCCTTTAAAATAGTCTCAAGCTAATCGAAATAATTTAATAAAATAGAGCCTTGCTAAAAACTGGAATCTCAAGGGACAATATATCCATTGAAATTGTATGTATTTAGCTATGGCTCATTCTCTTGACATCCTCGGCGGCATCAGCGCTGAACAATTCCTTGCCGAATATTGGCAAAAAAAACCATTATTGGTTCGAAATGCACTCCCTGAAATTGCCCAAATACTTGAACCGAAAGACGTTCTAGAATTGGCTTTAGAAAATAACGTCACTGCACGTCTCATCAAACAAAAAGATCGTAATCCTAACCAATGGACAGTAAAATCTTCTCCACTACTTAAAGCCGATTTTCAAAAAATGCCGAAACTGTGGACTTTATTGGTTCAAGCTGTCGATCATTATTCTTTTGACCTAGCCGAGCTTTGGAAGCAGTTTTCATTTATTCCGCAATGGCGTCGTGATGACATCATGGTGTCGTATGCACAAAAAGGCGGCTCTGTCGGACAACATTTTGATTTTTACGATGTCTTCCTCGTACAAGGCTATGGTCATCGCCGTTGGCAATTGGGTCAGATGTGTGATGCAGATACTGCATTTGTAGAAGGTCAACCACTTCGCTTACTACCAGAAATGGACGTACATTTTGATGAAGTGCTTGCTCCCGGCGACTTACTTTATGTGCCACCAGGCCTATCACACTATGGCGTAGCTGAAGATGAATGTCTGACCTATTCATTTGGCTTCCGCATGCCAAATGTCACTGAAATGATGGATCGAGTGACAGACAAATTCACAGACAATCCTCTACTTAAAAATCCATTAACTGACATTTTACGTGACCAAATCAGTGCGATTGGCCAAGTGACTGAAAATGAACTTGAGTATTTAAAAGAAAAGTTATTTGAACAATTGCAAAATTCAACCGTACTTGAAGATGCAATCATGAGCTTAATGTCAGAACCTAAATATCCTGACAATATTCCTGAAGCCGAAGAAATCGGCACTGGTGATCTTGAAGAGGCCTTAGATCAAGGCTATCAACTCATGTTAGAACCGGCTTCACGCTTACTATATACAGAGCAAGACGGTGATATTTTGTTTTGGGCAAATGGCGAAGGAATCTGTATCTCAGACGAATTTGCAGTGCATTTAAAAACCATTGCCGATGGCCAAAGTCTAGCGCTAGACGAATCTTTATATGATGCTGATATCTTAGAAGATATTGCCATGCTATTAAATGAATCTGTGCTGATGCTCGTCCCAACGGAAGCTGAATAAACTCAATAAAAAGGGAGCGTCATGCTCCCTTTTTATACTGCTGAATAGCATTATTTTCGCTTTCTCCGATTTAAAAAATCTTCGACTTGATCGGCTTTTTTTTCCACGATGACGTGATAAACCCATATTATCAACAACACAAATCCAATAAACCACAGATAGCGCATTACACCGTATTGACTACCTTTGCCTTGCCAAATTTGTAATTCAATACTTTGAAACTCTACATTCCTCGACTCTAACAAACTTATTTGACTGGTCATACTATTTGGATCATTGGCAGCATTGACTGAAAAAGGCGCACCGTCCATAACAAAAATAAATTCTTGTCCTGCATCCAATGTTTCTAATCGTTCAACCTGATCAATACCTGCACCCATTTGCATAAGATTGCTTGAGGTTTGTTGAATAGCGGCATTGTAGTTATCAATTTGAAATTTTACAGATACCTCACCACTGATCATTGCCCTACCTTTGACCAACAAGACTGCACGATATGGGTTTTGGCTCGATGTCGCCGTGTAATCCACTGCAAAATTTTTAGTGTTTAATGCATTTGTATCGCTTTGACTTTCTGTGAGTAATTGCTGAATTTCTTCGGTACTTAACACCGCATGCTGGAACAAAATTTGCCCATACTCACCCGGTTTAGGCGCTTGATCCTGCGAACCACAAGCTGCTATAAAAGTGACACAGCAGAAGAATGCAATGCGCTTTAGATGACTTAATATCGAATTGATCATCATTATTATTTCAACTTATTATTTTATGCAGCTGATTTTAAATTAATTTCTGTTTGAATAATGGTACAGCCTTGCTGAGAATGAATTTTGAAATTTCCGCCTATACGCTCCACACGCATTTTCATACTTCTCATACCGATACTCATGCCATGATTTGAAACACTCTCAACATCAAAACCGACGCCATCATCTTCAATAGTTAATAACAATGCGCCATTCTCGAATTGTGACAGCGTCACATTGACATGATTTGCTTGGCTATGTTTCACAATATTGGTCAGGCTTTCTTCAATTACTCGTATTAAAGTCAGGCACTGAATTGCCGTTGGTTTGATCGCCCACTGTGAAGGAATGCACCATTTCGCATTCATTTCAACTTCATCCATTAACTGACTAAAGCGATGTCGTACAGGTGCAATCCAGAGCAAAGGAGAATCTGGCACCTTGCTATCCAAAGATGATCCACTATCAATAATTTGCCTTAAATCATCGCGCAATAATTTCAACATCGACAAGAACTGTCTGTTTGGAATATTACTTTCACACTGATCAACCAAGATCATCGAGCGCACAATGGATGCGCCCAGACCATCATGCAGATCATGCGATAATTTAATCCGTTCCTGCAGGCGTACATTACTCAGTTCAAGCTGATGTTTATCATTCAAGCTACTACATAGTTCATCACTGACTTTCTGAACTTCAAATGCCAAATCATCATTATATTTTTCAATTTTCTGTATATTTCGATTGAGTCTCTCCCCCAAGATCACCACTATAAATAAGGTTATAATCGGTGAAGTAAAGGGTGATAAAGGTGTAAAATTTTCTTTTGGAAATAGTACCAAGACCATGATGTCAGCTATGACTATCACAATTATCGCAGTCAAACAGATTGCTAATAAAATATAGTCCTTTCTTCGTTCTTTGAAACAAATTTTACACAGATAGAGGTAAGTGATAAAAAAGAATGCACAATACAAAAAGAAAATAAGGTTCGAAATATCTGCATTTTGTTCGAATGGCCAAATACACACCACACCAATCAGTGCAGCAGTCAACATTGTAAATGACAGTTCTATTCGTGGAAACTTACGCCCAAGAAAGCGTAAGATATAAATGCTAAAGCACTGAAAGTACAGCATTACAAATATCAGATTAGCTTTGGCAGAAAAAACCGAATCTGGGTATGGAAAGGTTTCAGTAGTCAGGGCATTACTGAGAAATAAAATCCACAGCACTGTTGAAAGCGCAAACCAGCCAAAACTGGTATCACGAGGACGCATCAACCAAATGATAAAGCAAATTAGACCCAAGACCCCAGAAAGAAAAATATTTAACTGTAATATGGTCCGACGTGTAAATGTTGTTTTTTCGGCTTGCTCTACCGTTGCCATTACATTGTTAAATACTACTGGGCCCAAGCCAGCATTTAAACTCGAGTAACCATACACATAGATCAAAGTTTCATTATGATCATGTTTGATTCCACTTATCGGTAAAATCCAATAGCGCGCAACATTCCAACTTTTAGAAATCGGTTCTTGAAGATTTTTATTGGTCCACAGCAAGTCGCCATTCAGAAAGACTGAACCCGTATTAATGATATAATCAATATATAGTACGATGGGTTCTGCCAAACGGGCATTATTTTTACAGTACCAAGACCAGTCTAGTTTATACCAAGCACCACCTTGATAACCTTCCCAGTCTTTATCTTCTTTCCAACGATCAGGTAATTGTGTGGTTTTCCATCCCGTTCTGGGTAATTCTTGATTGGATGGTGTTTTCACCCGTGAAATGCTATTTACAGTCACATTACATTGATCATTTACAGGGAAAACTTGCTCTGCATGACTCAAGGTCCCCCATACTAAACAGAGGATAAATAATAAAAAATATCCTCCTTTACGCATTATAAAATACCCATAGATCTTGCTGTACTCACGGCTTTTGTTCGTTTCGTTACGGCTAATTTTCGGTAAATATGTTTAATATGGCTTTCTACGGTATAGCGTGATACAAAAAGCTGTTCAGCAATCTCACGATTACTCAAACCTTGAGCAACCAAACATAAAATTTCTTTTTCACGACTAGTCAGCAGGTTTAAGTCTGCTTCATCGGCGACTGTTTGTTCTGGACTTGGTGCTTCAGCTTCAGATATTTGTTTGAGGATTTCTCGTGCAATAAATGGGTCAATCGGCGCCCCACCACGTAAAATACTCCGAATAGATAAAAGTACTTCAGCATCATCACGTTCTTTTAATACATAGCCTGTTGCGCCTGCTTTAATCGCAGCAAATAAGCTTTCTTGTGTACTCCATGCAGAGACAACCAAGATCATAGTATTACTTTCGAGGGAACGTATTTTTTCAATAATTTCGATACCACTACCATCAGGCAAACCTAAGTCAACTAAGGCTAAGGATATCGGTTGGGTCTCTACGGCTTGAATAGATTCTTTGACATTTTTGGTGAAGATAAGCTCTTCCCGCTTATAACCCAGCTCCGTCAAAATTTGACGTAAACGTAATTGAATAATTTCCTCATCTTCAACGACGAGCACAGGTACGGGTAGTATGACTTCTTGTGGTGACATGATTTACTTCCCCCGAAAAATGAAATGTCTTTTACATTAACGAGTTTAATCCTTTTAGGATATCCCTGTAATTAAGTAAATTTCTTATTTTTAACAATTTATTCTAATTCAATTTGCGCAATTATGATGCATTTTTCTTCTAATTTTAGACCCATTTATCATTACAACATGTGTATAGTCATCTGTCTGACTATACACAGCACTTAGCTTAAACTTAAGTGAGATTAGCCCAAATATTGCTTTTTCAGATATTGCACAATTTTTTCAGATTCGAAAAGTTCAACACCTGTATTGGGATCTTTCAAATATGGCACTTGAATATTGTTCCCCATGATTTTTAACACTTGTTCACGCTTACCACCTTTCAGGGGTACATATTTACCCGGTTTTAAGCGCATCACCGCTAATCCCTGATCTTGCCAACGCTCCTTAGCCACATTATGAAAAGTATATGCCAACTCCATTTCAGACAATGCGCTACGTACAATGCGTGTATAAGGACTCGCTTCAAAACCCCACAGTTCTAAGAGTTGAGTTGGAGCATCACGATGAATGACTTTACGCTGCACCCACACGCCTTGAGCCCCATTAATTAAGGTTCCAACATAGGCAACATACGGAATTTTAGGATAATTGGCATATTTTTTAGGCGTTTGGCCTGTTTTACCATAATGTTTAAATAGATGATGAATAATTTGCTGAGATTCGTACAAACGATCCCCTGTATTGTCATCCACCAAGAAAGGAAATTGTTGTTTTCCACCCAATTTCTGTACCTCTAAACGGTACTTTCTAGCCCCTTTGGGACATGGGTAAACCTCATAATCCAAATTAAGTGTGGTCAAAACTTCACGCACACGACGGCAATACGGAGAACCTTCAAATTCGTACAGTTTAAGGGCTTTTTCAGGTTGTTTGGGATAAGGCGTCCCATTTGTACCACGTCCGCCCTCTGCTACGCCTGAGAGCAACGCTTGCGCCACTTTTAATTGATGCAACAACATACTTTTTTTCCTTTCTTTTTTTATTTCGTATTTTTATACATCAGCCGAGAGTCCTCAGCTGATGTTTGTATTTACTTTTTCACATTTATATCGTCGTGTATGAGCAAAAATCACGCTTTCATTTCACGACTAAAAATTCAAATACGCTTATAAAGCAACCAATTGCTCTTTTGAAACAACGATGCCGTTATTATCAGCATAGATAAAATCACCAGACTGAATGTTTACCCCACCAAAACTTAATGGAATATCTGTTTCACCCACGCCTTTGCGGTTACTTTTTTGTGGAATCGCAGCCAAAGCATGCACACCTAAATCAAGTTCGGCTATCGCATCGACATCACGCACACAGCCGTAAATAATGACACCATTCCAATGATTGTTAACTGCAGATTCAGCAATCATATCGCCCATCAAGGCACAGCGCATCGAAGCGCCACCATCCACAACCAATACTTTACCCGTACCATCGGTTGCCAATAATTCTTTAACACGAGAGTTATCTTCAAAACATTTGACCGTCACCACCTGACCGCCAAAACTTTTCCGTGCACCATAACTTTGAAAGAACTTACCATCCAATGACGGGATCACCACTTGTAATTCTTTATCTGGATGATCATCAAGTAAATCACAGGTGACGAATGGAACTGTAGACACGGTATTTCCCTCATTTAATTGTTAGTATGCGTAAATTATCATAAATCTCGAACTTTTCAGTCTGAGTTTGTGCCGCCTCGACCATAGTATGAGCCACTTGCTGTGCTGTCACTGGCTTAAACTTGAAACGGTCAGGTACAAAATGCGAAAAGCGCATATAGAGCTTCTGTGTCGCATCCTCTAAATGTCGAGATTCATTACGCTCACCAAGTAACAGCGAAGGCTTTAATATCGAAAGTTGATTTAACTTTAAGGTTTTTAAATAATATTCCAATTCCCCTTTGACTCGATTATAAAAAAATGCGGAATTGGCGTCAGCGCCCATAGCACTGACAATGATCAATTGTGTATCTGTATATTCTAATAATTCAGCAAAATGCGCATTGATGCTAAAATCAATTTGATAAAAATGATCTTTAGACCCTGCTTTTTTAATGGTCGAGCCTAAACAACTAAAGGCATGACTATAATCTCTCACATCATCCTGAGTCAGAGAAAGAAAGTCACTGATCACCATTTGTTGAACTTTTGCCAGTCCATTCAGTTCATGGTCACGCTGACGTACCACAGCAGTAATATTCTTACATCTTGCATTTTGACTGAGCTGACGAACCAATTCCCGCCCGACCAATCCTGTTGCTCCGATGACAATCGCATTCTCTATACTTTTAGTCATTTTTCATACAATCTCAATCACTTTAGACTAATCTAACGTTTTCTTTAAAATTTTTCTGCATCTAAAATGTTGTCAAAGCATGTCAAGACTTGACTTAAGCGCTTAGTTTAATCACAATATGGCACTTGTTTACGGGCTGGTGATAGTTCTTCTGATGTTGGTTTTCAGATGTAATTTCAGCCCGCCCAGACCAATCTATTTCAAGGAGTGCACGAGTGGCAAACTCTGCTCAAGCAAAAAAACGTGCTCGTCAAAACGTTAAAGCACGTCAACACAACGCAAGCTTACGTTCTATGGTTCGTACTTATCTTAAACGCACAGTAGCTGCTATTGCTGCTGGTGATTACGCTGTCGCTACAGAAGCTTACAAAAAAGCTGTTCCTGTAATCGACCGTATGGCTGATAAAGGCATCATCCATAAAAACAAAGCTGCTCGTCATAAGAGCCGTTTAAATGCACAAGTTAAAGCTTTAGCTAACTAATTTGTTGCGATGAAAAAAGCCCTTTTTAGGGCTTTTTTTGTGCCTATTGATTTTTAAAAGCAAAAAAATAAGGACTTTATTTACTTTTTACAGATTATTTATTAATCAGTTTCATATTCGTCGCTGATAAATATGTCCATAATAAGTTTTTGCTTGCTGTCAAATTTGTCCAACGTTGATTGCCACCGTTGGTACAGCTATATCGAATTAAATCCGCACGGTTATTTTGCAAACGTCCCGTATTTAAATCCATGCATTGACCACTTTGACGAATCGTTGTAGTCGCAGGGTCCATGGTCCAAATTTGGTTGGTTTGGTTTAACACGCAACGTTCTAGCGTCACTTTAGCTGAACCACCGTTGCCTGTTATGCATTGATCTGGATTTGACTTACTGTGTATCCGACCAATGGCATCATATACCCACTGTTCAGTATCATCCGCCGTACAACCGCTTGGGCCACTGATGTATAAATTTAATGTTCCATCAGTTAAGGTTTCAGATTTCAAACAGTTGTTACCATTTTTGATCAATGTCGCCTGCTCGAACAAACCTTCTTGAGTGACTGAAAGCTTTTTCATAAATGCTTCGAGCGCGCTTTGCGCCTCAGGTACTTGATTGGTTAGGTCTTGTGCATATACATTCATCCAACGATTTAGTCGGTATGCGGTGTTTTGTTGCGACTCATAACGGGTTAATTGCTGTCGCGCCACACTATTCATCAATGACTTGTCATTTTTATAGGACTCGTACAGCATTTTTTCAGTTGGATTAAGTGCAACAACAGCATTTACAGCTTGCGCTTCCAAAGCACTTTCTAATTGAGGAAGTTCGATAGCACGCAATGCACTATAACCATGCTGACGTCCAATTTTGACGGCCGGCTTGATCGCTGTACTGTAGACTGGAATATCAATATTTGCTAATAACTTGGCTTCTTCACCTGCTTTTTTACAATACAAATCAACTTTCTGTGGTTGATCTGCCAAAGCTAAATTGACATGCAATTTATTGGCATTACTGCCTAATCGTGCAGGTGCTAAAGCAATATTGTTGACTTTATTCGTGTATTGCACATTCAACCAACATGCCGCTTGATCCAAAGCGGTATTGGCAGCATTTAAGTCATACACATTACCCCAGTTTGAACGTGCAGCAGGATACAACAAACCAACTTGATTGACTGGATCATAGCCCCCTAAAATGGTAATGACAGGCTGACCAAAAACCCGTGGTCGTGGATAATTTTGATCTGCGTTATACCAAACCGGAGCCGTAGAATTTGGCATCTTCGGTTGAGCGACTTCCATTTCACGAGTGGTTTTGTTCCACTTTTTGTAGCCGGTAGGCGAAGTTTCATCCCAGACATAACGGTCAAAGTGTGGTTGAATTTTCAGGAATGTGCTGTAACCCGTATAGTGTGTGTAGCGTGATACATTACTATCAGGATACCCGCCGGACATGGCATCTTTTCCGTACGGGAACAAATTTTTAAAATTTGGGATACCATTCGCTCCATCCCACTTCCATGTCGCCGTCCATGATAGATTTCCGCGCATCATATTGCGATTGGCAATATAACCCCATCCACTGTCCGCATGATGTGCAGCCCAAAATAGATTGTCACCTACCTGACCAGGGTAATGTCCTAAACCATAGTGATGACCGATTTCATGGCTAAATTCATTCCCTACAGAATCATAGAGTGTCAACATACCATTACCGCCACTCAGGCCATGGGTATGCACACCATTGGCGTAGTTCCCCTTCGTATGATGGACAACCACTGTTTGGGTTAATTGTGGCTGGCTCTGGTTGGCCATAGATGCACTGGTAATGCCCCAGTTGGCAAGGTTTATACCAACACTAAAGGTTGATTTACCGACATCCTCACGCATGTCTCCAGCATAGACACCCCCATCTCCGGCACTTTTACTGTCATAAATAACACCTGAAGAAACCATTGCACGTGTTAACTGCATATCATCATATTGTGCAACGGTCATTTCTGCTGCAGGAATGGTTTGGAAATAATCTGTGCCCGCTTTTTCAGGCTCTAGTAGCATATAGTGGCCGGTAGAATTTGGCTTATCTGCCAACATACCAACACGGATATTATTTAAAACTAATTCACCTGGTGCAGCAAAATCGATTTTATCCTCAGCCAATTCACCGCTGACTTTATTTGCGTCAATAAATTTTAATCTTAGACCGGGTTTAACTTCATCCCAATTGAGTTTCGTGGTCCACGCACGTTTACTGTACCAAACATCTGGACGACCTCTTTGCCCACTCTGGTCTGAAACAGGCATTTGCGTCGGATCATCCAATGTCGCGGTACGAATTAAGCGGTTGTTTTGATAGATTTCTACTTTGAGTTGCTTGATGTTTTGCATATCAAGTGTTGGCGTCACGATAAGCAGCGCTTCTTTTTCACTGGTTAACCGTGGCATTTTCTTGGATTCGTTCGCATTCGGATCGACGAAATGACTTTGACCAAATTGAACTTGCGCTGAAAAGTTGCCGACTAAATCATTTCGTATTTCACGAACAGCATCATTTGCATCGTAGTCAAAAAAGCCAATAATGGTATCATCGACTATGTCTTGAGTCGGTTCTGGATAATTTGCAGTTGATGCAGAACCACTTGAACTATCACCACCGCCTCCACCACCACAAGCAACTAACATTAATGACACAATACAAATTGATAATTTGTTATATGAAAAATCTATCACACTTTTCACTACTATTCCCCAATTAGCCACAAAAGAATCCAATAAAGAGACTTACATAAAATATATAAATCAATAATTTACAACAAAGTTAATGCTATTTTCTTTTTTTTAATCATTCAATTGCCGTGTTTTGTCACTTATTAACAATTCAAATAAAATCTAAATATTTTGTATTGGTAGAATCATTATTAATGTGACAGGTACTTCACTTTTCAACTAAAATTAAGATGTAAACCTGTTAATACAATCGTATATTCCCGACAGAAATTGTCTGGATATTTTTAGAAACTTTGTAAATAAAAATTTTAAGAAATGGCTTAATCCCATATATTTTTTATGGTATTTTAATTTTCATCCTAGGCAGCCATTGCTGTACAAATGAAAAGAGGGATAAAAATGTCGATTAACCAATTTTTGCCATCATTAGAAAAATTTGCAGAAGCAGAAAATCAATATATTGAATATTTTACATCTAAAGGTGAAAAAGACATTTTAGGTAAAGTCATTTCAAATATGAAATCGACCGCTGAGATTCAAGCCTCTCAAGGCGTAGATTCATGGTTAGCATATGGCGTGTACTTACCAGCTGTAGAACGTATTTTTGCACTGCATCAAGGGGAAACAGAAGCTGAATTTTTTGATCGCACACAATATCCAGTTGAAATCGTACAAGCGTATAGCATTAAGGATCATGACATTGCGACATTGATTGCTGCAGACAAATACAGTCGAATCCACCAACAGCATCTACCTGTTAATACTAGCCGCTGGCCTTATAGTGACGACGGTTCAAGTATTGATTTAAATCAATACCCTGCACGAATTAAAGCCAATATTTAATCTTTTATTTAATGAAATACTGAAACAGATAAAAAAGGCATCCGCACATGGATGCCTTTTATAAATTTTTTATTATTAGCAAAATTTCTTAAAGTTGCTGTTCAGCTTGCTGAAATTCACGAATATTTAATTCATTTAGTTCACCACGCCAAATCCATTTCAGTTTTGACTCAAGGAATACATCTCCTTCAAACCAAACAAATAAACCTTCCATCATTTTAGGCCAATCTTCGCGTGTCACGATATTTTTACCTGAAATAATGGCAAGAATTGCAGCCAAAATCGTATCATGACTCACCGCTAGACTCAGACCATAATCATTGGTTGGATGAGTGTTGTAAATCAACTCCAAAACATCTACCACCCCATGAATGGGCTGTTTCATACCCGGCAAAGCATTATTCACAAAACTATTGATAAAGCCTAAAGCACCTTGCTTTTGAAAGTATGGTCCTGCTTTTTTAATATCGAGCACAAAACTTCCCGGCTCGACCAATAATCCTTGTTCAATGATCTCGATATGGTGGGTATTCGGTTCAATCGTGACGTTATCTGCACCTTGAATCATCAATGCTGCCGTATCCACACAGCGCTGAATTGGACTCGAAATACAGTGCTGAATAACACGGTCGGTATTTTCAACCAAATAGCTGCCCCACGCTTCGGCTAAATCTCGTCCTTGATGGGTCAGTTGCAAGTCATAACCGGCCAAGCCTTGTCCTTGTACAACTTCACGAATGGAATGACGTGTAAACAATGTTACAGGCGTCTTTTCATCCGGCAATAAGTCTATTGCTTTCAGCATACTAGGAGGGAGCAAATCTAGGGCCATAATTGACAGTTCTTATATGCAGGAGATTTAACGGAGTGTGCAGACACTATAGCATGAACCCGATTTAGCTCAAGTTTTGTCAGGCATGTTTGCCAAAGCATTTAAGGCCAATTCTTTCATTTCGGCATTTTTAAATGCAATAAATCCACCATTTAATAAAGTTGTACGTTGGTTATATAAAAAAGCGCGACCTTTAAAATCAACCAATCCACCACCAATACGCTCGATTAAACATTGTCCAGCGCTCGTATCCCATTCACAGGTGGGGTGAAAACGAGGATAAATATCCACTCGATCTTCTAACATCATACAAAACTTATATGCACTACCAGCATGGTAGGCCTGATAAGGACTAAGTTTTTCTAAAGCGTCTAGATAGTCCGTATAAATCGGCTTATTTTTGGCACTTTGACTCAAACCAATGTGTACGACATTCTCTACAGAGGCTTCAACATACTCATACCATGCAGTTGACTGGCTATCATATTTCAGCGGTAGTCCCTCTAAGGGGCAAATATATACGCTATATTCCCCCGGGATCGCCAATATGGCAAAGGTGGTATTAGCGCCATCAACCAAACTCAGATTAATGGTAAATTCAGGTCTTTTATGTAAAAACTCTTTGGTACCATCCAAAGGATCAAGCAGCCAAAATTTTTGCCATTGCATACGTTCAGACTTGTCACCTTCCTCTGACAATACAGGCAAGCTAGAAACTTTAGATAATGCTTGGGTAATATAGCTATTTGCACGATAGTCAGCTTGCGTTACAGGTGAATCATCACTTTTACGTTCCACATCAAAATCCGCACCTGAGCAATAACGCTGATATTCTTCTCGCAAAATTTCGCAAGCTTGTGTCACAATGGGAACCAACTGCAAAATCAGTGGGTCTTGCGGT
Source organism: Acinetobacter sp. YH12094 (assembly GCF_013419295.1). NCBI lineage: Bacteria > Pseudomonadati > Pseudomonadota > Gammaproteobacteria > Moraxellales > Moraxellaceae > Acinetobacter > Acinetobacter sp. YH12094. The sequence continues at coordinate 354,322 of NZ_VPAK01000003.1, read as the reverse complement.
GCTGTTGTTGTTTTAAACATAGAATACCTTTATATGCCAAATTACTCAGAAAAGCCGACGATCATTTTTGATATGGACGGTACTTTACTCGATCTTGCTTATGATGATTTCATTTGGAATGAGCTGCTGCCAATTCGCTATGCTGAACAGCATAAGTGCTCACTCGAACAAAGCAAGCAAACGCTATTTAGTTTTTATCAACAGCATAATCATACCCTAAAATGGTACTCCTCTCGCTTTTGGACGTCACAAGTTGGCGTTGATGTTTTGGCAATGCAAATAGAACAAAAAGCCAAAGTGGCTAAACGCGAAGGCTGCATTGAGCTACTCACCTATCTTAAAGAAAATGGCTATCCTATTTGGCTTGCGACCAATGCCGACTATGCAGGCTTACAATTCAAACTTGAAGAAACCGGTCTTCGTGATTATTTTGATGTTATCGTCAGTTCAGAGACTCTCGGTCATGCCAAAGAGTTTATTGAGTTTTGGCAAATATTAGCAAGCAAACATCTCTTCGATGCAAAAAACTGTTATTTCATTGATGACACAGAAAAAGTGCTTAATGGTGCAAAACTTTTTGGGATTGAACAGCTCTATTCGATTCAGCAGCCTTCATCTGCCAAAGCGCCTCGCGAGACTTGCAATTACCCAATGCTGTCCGCATTAACAGATTTAATCCCTATTTTAGAAGCTCAAATGATTGAGCAAGCCGAGGAACAGAAAAAATATGCGTAAATCAAATCTAGCCGAAGATGCGGTTGGTATGCGTATAGACAAATGGTTGTGGGCTGCACGTTTTTTTAAAACACGCTCTATTGCCAAAAATGCGATTGAAGGCGGTAAAGTTCATCATAATGGCGAACGCGTTAAAGTTTCTCGTGAAGTTCGTGTAGGCATGGAATTAACCATTGCCCAAGGCCTTGAGAAAAAAACCGTGGTGGTGAAAGCACTGTCGGATGTTCGTGGGCCTGCCCCCACCGCTCAGCTGCTTTATGATGAAACTGAGGTCAGTATTGCAAAACGGGAATTGCTCGCATCCCAAAGAAAGTTGCATAATCTAGCTCGGCCAGATCATCGACCAAGTAAAAAAGATCGTCGAGATATTGGTAAATTTAAAAGAGAAAATGATCAACAGTTTGACCAGCAATGGTCTTATAATGATGATTAAGTTAAAGCGTCACAACATGTCGCACCTGTTGTGATTTTCATAGAACAAAAGGATGATTTCTGTCACTATACCCTCGTGGAACAGATCTAAACTGAATACATCCACTTGAGTATATTGTTTCGTGACATCGTATTGAGGTTGTAAGATGGATGATAATAAAAGCAAGGCGTTAAATGCGGCCTTAAGCCAAATTGAAAAGCAGTTTGGTAAAAACACCGTTATGCGTCTTGGTGATAATACTGTACAGGCAGTTGAAGCTGTCTCTACAGGTTCTTTAACATTAGATATCGCACTAGGTATTGGTGGTTTGCCTAAAGGTCGTATCGTAGAAATCTACGGTCCTGAATCTTCTGGTAAAACGACTATGACATTACAAGCTATTGCACAATGTCAGAAAGCTGGCGGTACTTGTGCATTCATCGATGCTGAACATGCATTAGACCCTCAATACGCACGTAAACTTGGCGTAGATATTGATAACTTACTTGTTTCACAGCCAGACAATGGTGAACAAGCACTTGAAATTGCAGATATGCTGGTACGTTCAGGTGCCATTGACCTGATCGTTGTCGACTCTGTAGCTGCACTGACCCCTCGCGCCGAAATTGAAGGCGAAATGGGTGACTCACACATGGGCTTACAAGCTCGCCTGATGAGCCAAGCACTGCGTAAAATTACCGGTAATGCGAAACGTTCGAACTGTATGGTGATCTTCATTAACCAAATCCGTATGAAGATTGGTGTAATGTTTGGTAGCCCAGAAACCACAACTGGTGGTAATGCACTTAAATTCTATGCATCTGTACGTTTAGATATCCGCCGTATTGGTCAAGTGAAAGAAGGCGACGAAATCATTGGTTCAGAAACTAAAGTGAAAGTTGTGAAAAACAAAATGGCTCCTCCATTCCGTGAAGCGATTTTCCAAATTCTTTATGGTAAAGGCGTGAACCATTTAGGTGAGCTTGTTGACCTCGCAGTACAACAAGAAATTGTTCAAAAAGCAGGTGCTTGGTATTCATACCAAGGTGACAAGATTGGGCAAGGTAAAAACAATACCATTCGCCACTTAGAAGAACACCCTGAACTTGTGCAAACTATCGAAAAACTGATTCGTGAACAACTTCTGACTACGGGTACAGCACCTGTAGAAGACAAAGACGAAGAAGAACCAGACTTTTTAGATGCTTAATTACAGCATACTTTAATAGCAGACGAAACGCCCTACGGGGCGTTTTGTTTTGCACTCAAAATTTGTATTAAAATGACCCCATGACTAAAGACCATTTTCCACTCTTGCTTGATTATGAAGCACTGAAACAACAGTTTGCAGAAGCTGAAGAAACTACCTGCGTAAATCATGCTGCACAAACTGACATTTCACATGACAATACTTCGGTGATCGATCACACTGCGTTGCATTTTGACACCAATGGTAAAGATGTTCATGCTGAAAAAAAACCGGGACTGCGCGGCTCTCGTCTACGCTCGTACGCTTTTGCAGTACTCACACGTAAAGAATACTCAAAAGCAGATTTAATCGAAAAATTAGCACTGTATGCGGATAGTCGTGAAGAAGTCATACACTTAGTGGAAGAACTCGCACGTGAGAACTATCAAAGCGATCAGCGTGTAGCGGAGATGGTGCTATCGAGTCAAAAACGTAAAGGTAAAGGCCCTAATCGTATAAAGCTCGCGTTAAAAAATAAAAAAGTAGACAGTGAATTAATTCAGGATGAATTAAAAGAAACAGATTGGGTCACTGAAGCCTACCAGCTCAAGATAAAAAAATTTGGCAAAGCTGTTGAACGTGATCCAAAACAAAAAGCCAAACAAATACGTTTTTTGCAATATCGAGGCTTTGATCTCGATACGATTTTTAAAGTGATTGCACGTAAAGAATTTGATGACGAATAACAAAGATATAGATCTAAATGAAGAATTAATAAAACTAAAATAAAGAATAATATAGGATTGAAAAAATGAGAGGACGTTTAATTTATTATTGTTGAAACTGGTGGCAACCCTACCAGCAAGACTTCGGCACATCATATTTCTACTACCGTTGCTACCTTCCGGTCCTGGCGGGGTTTATAGAGTACAATTGCGAAGTAACCGGCAGGGCTACCATTGCAAGAACAGAGTATAGAGATTTTTAATAAACATGCAAGCCTAAAACCAAGAATTCCTGAATAGAAAAAACTGTTTGATTATTTATAAATCAATATGATGGTCGATGATGTAGAAAACGTGAAACTTCATCACTATATTTTTACTTTAATACACAACAAGATTGTAAAAGCTTATTGCAATTCAGATCTTTGGCGTTTTTAATGTGCTTATCGTTTTATCTAAAGCTGTCTGTAATAAAACTATTCTATACGGACATGCTTGTAACTACATGGAATTTTTATGATGTTTAAACAGCATGTATTGTGTGCCCTTACATTGACTTGCTCAGGTGCATTATTTGCCAATATTCCAATTGAATCTCGTGGTTTGAGTGGCGCTAATAATGGTACTGTGTATACAGCAAATAATACAGCCATTCAAACAGGAGCTGGCTCTACCCCTACTCCAACCAATTTGAATTGGCAGCTTATGCAGAAGAACCAACAGCTTGAAAATGAATTGCGTAGCTTACGCGGTAAAATGGAAGAGCAAGACAATATTATTGAACAATTAAAAAGTGAACTTACAAACCGCTATGCAGATTTAGATCAACGTTTAGAACTACTCCAACAAAAAGTAGATCCAAGTGAAGACACAGAGGCTGCGGAGGATAACCAACAAGGTACTGCACCCAGTAACAGCTAATACAGCGCCTACACCTGTTAAACAACCTACGACCCAATCAATATTAAGCTCATCTGCAAACCAACCTGTAAATGCAGGTGGTGACTCACTTGAGCTTGAGAAAGCAGCGTATACCGTTGCTTTAGACGCATACAAACAAGGTGGTGCAAAGAAAGCCATTGCACCAATGAAAAACTTTATTAAGAATAATCCTAACAGTGTTTATATTAGCAATGCATATTTTTGGTTAGCTGAGTTCAACCTTGCTGTTGAACCGACCAATTATGCAGAAGCGAAAAAGAACTATAGTATCGTAGTAGATCAATACCCTGAGTCGACCCGCGCACCTAGAGCGTTATATCAACTGTATAGCATTGCAAAAGATGTCGATCGAAATAGCAATTTAGCAACGCAGCTCAAAACCAAGCTCACCCAAAAGTATCCAAAATCTGAAGAAGCAGGCTTTGTTAAAAAATAGTCCTATTTTTAACGCAAAAAAAAGACACCTTATAAGGTGTCTTTTTTTATTCGCAGCATTTAGCGTACGATACCGCGCTTAGACTGCTCAAGTGAGTCAATCAACAATTGCGCTTCTGCCACTTCAGGCAAAATTTCAATGCGAATACGCTCAATCGCTTCATTCGTCGTTAAACCATCTTTATAGATCAATTTAAAAGATTCACGTAAACCTTGAATCACATTTTTAGACCAACCTTTACGACGCATGCCTTCAATGTTCATGGCAAAAGCATGGGCTGGATTACCAGATACCATGACATAAGCAGGTACATCTTTCAAAATAAGCGATGCACCACCAATCATACTGTATGAATCGATTTTACAGAATTGGTGAATACCAGAGTTACCACCTACGATGACATAATCACCGATGTGGACATGGCCTGCAACACCGACATTATTGGCAAAGATATTGTGATCACCTACCACACAGTCATGTGCAATATGTGTATTTACCATCAATAAATTATGACTACCAACTTTAGTTAGACCCTGATCTTGAACAGTACCACGGTGTAAACTACAGTGTTCACGAATCGAGTTATGATCCCCAATTTCTAACCAGGTTTCTTCACCAGCATATTTTAAGTCTTGGCAGACTTCACCAACACTGGCAAATTGAAAAATTTCGTTATGTTGACCAATACGGGTATAACCACCCACCACAACATGTGAATGCAGTTTAGTGCCCGCTCCAATTGTGACTTTAGGACCAATAATACAATATGGTCCAATTTGCACATCCGGAGCAATTACTGCTGATGAGTCAATAATGGCGGTAGGATGAATTAATTCGTTATTGCTCATGCTGTCTCTGTTTTCTGATGCGAAACCATAATTTCCGCGGTTGCTGCGACTACGCCATCTACAGTGGCAACACAATTATATTTGTAAATGCCACGCTTTTGCATCACTAATTCCGATTTTAATACAAGTTGATCGCCTGCAACGACTTGTTTTTTAAATCGAACCTTCTCTGCACCAGCAAATAAGAACAGCGAACCCGCTGAAGGTTTCTCATTATTCATGATGAAACCTAAAATACCCGATACTTGCGCCAATGCTTCAACAATCAGCACACCCGGCATAATTGGGTATTCAGGGAAATGGCCTTGTAAAAATTCTTCATTAATCGTTACATTTTTATAGCCTACAATCCCGTTGTCAGTCACTTCAACAACACGATCAACCAATAAAAACGGATAACGATGTGGCAAATATTCACGAATAGTCTGAATAGTCATTGGTAATTCAGGTTTTGTGAAAGCTGGGGTATTCGACTCTGTCATCATAATTATTTACGCAATTTAAATGTTGATTCAAGGGACTCAATTTGAGACTGCATATGATCAAGTCGTTTGACCAATTGGGTCAATGGCACATCTGCTAATTGTTTAAAGCGGATTGCTGCCTTTTTCCAAGAACCACTTTCAAGCATTGGCGTACCTGAAGAATAACTCCCAGCAACGGAAATACTTTTTGTGACCATTGACATACCGGTAATTGTCACATTATCTGCAATATTAATGTGACCTACGATACCAACAGCCCCTGCTAGCACACAATTTTTGCCAATAGTTGTACTACCGGCAATACCACATTTCGCAGCCATTGCTGTATTTGCACCAACTTTGACGTTATGCGCGATTTGCACAAGGTTATCAATAATGACACCATCTTCCAAAATTGTGTCATCTAAAGCACCACGGTCGATACTACAATTTGAACCAATACGCACATCATTCCCGATACGTACAGAACCTAATTGAGCAATACGATGCCATTTCCCTTGATAAGGTGCAAAACCAAATCCTTCACCACCGACCACCGTATTTGCATGGATACGTACACGATCACCTAACTTGGCTTCACCAGTAATCGTCACATGCGAATCGATAAAACAATCTTTACCAATTTCAACACCATGATCAATCTTCACTTGTGATTCAATGCGCGTTCCTTCACCCACCACACTATTCGCACCAATCACCACATAATGCCCAATATAAGCAGTATCAGAAATGATTGCGGAAGGATGAATTTGGGCAGTACTTTCAATTCCTGTTTCTACAGATTTTTTTTCAAAAACATGCGTTAGAATAGCGAAAGCCAGATACGGATTGGGTACAACAATGAAGTTTTGCTGTGAAGGGATTTTTGACTGCATGTCTGCAGTCACAATCAGCGCACCAGCCTTAGACTGTTGAGCTTCATTCAGATATTTCTCTGCGTTTAAAAATGCAAGCTGATGCGGTTGAGCACTCTCTAGACTTGCCATTCCACTGAATTGCAAGTCTAGCTGACCAATACATTGACCTTGAACAAGTTGAGCAAGCTTTTCTAAACTGAATTTTTGAGAACTCATTGATTATTTAATTGCATTAACCTTTTGAATCATTTTATCAGTTAAATCAAACTTAGGGTCATACGCAAGTGCTGAATTTTTATTCAAAATAACATCTAACTTATTTTCTGTGCGCAATTGTTCTGCAACTTGCTTGATTCGAGTATCCATCGTGCGATTTAAGGACTGAATATTCCCTTGAACCGAAGCTTGAACTTTTTGCTGTAAATCAGTCAGCTCTTTAAGTTTAGCTTGATACTGTTGACCCATTTGCTGCTTTTGCGCAGCAGTCAACTTATCACCACCTTGCTGAGCTTTTTGTTGCATTGCTTCCAGCTCTTTAGCAAGTGATTCAATTTTAGTGGTTTGTGGTTTCAATTGCTGTTGAATTTGAGCATTTTGTTGTTTTAGATAAGCGCTTTGATCCACCACCTTTTCTAAATCAACCACACCGTAACCTGCTGCATGTACCACAGCAGAACATGACATACCCAATACGGCCAAACCAGCAAATAATTTATTCATCTTATCAACCTGTAATTTTGTTATTCCCCGAAGGGTCGTACTTAGAACGTACGACCAATCTCGAATTGAATTTCTTTTGTTTCATCGCCAGCTTTGTCATTAAGCGGGAATGCATAACTGAGTGAAATTGGACCAATCATCGTGATCCAAGTAAAGCCAGCACCCACGCTATAACGCATATTGTTCGTGTCGAAACCAAAGTTATCTTTACAATATTTCTTCGCATCAATACCTTTATCGTCCAACTCACCTGTTAAATATAATTTCCCCTCAGGAACATCACATTGCGTGTCGAAAACTTGCGCACCTTCGGCAAACAATACTGGACGAACTTGACGAGCCCAATCTCCTTTAAATGGCACAGGTAAAACTAATTCCGCACCAAATTGTACTAAGGCGTTACCACCAACCTCTTCAGGGTCATAATCAATTTTGTGCGATTCATTATAAGTTACACCTGGATATTTTGGACCTAAAGTACTGTTGTCATAGCCACGGACCGAACCAAAACCACCAGCATAGAAGTTTTTATAGAATGGTAGATCATTACCGTAGCCTAACTTACCATAGCCACGTAAAACAAAGTCTTTGCCCAACGGGAAGAAAGCTTGAACATCATATGTTGCTTTTTGATACTCAACATCACTACCAGGTAATGCAACCTCTGCATTAATACGATGTGACATGCCCGATGTTGGGAATACTGGACGGTTTAAAGTGTTGTAAGACCAACCAAGATTAAGATTATATGTTAAAAAATCACCAGAAAACTCATCATCAAATCCTGTAAAACCAATGTCTTCATTTACTGAGTTTCTACATAACTTTTTAAAATACTCATCTTCTTTATCAGTAGGTTTTTCAAGGTTAGGATTTGCAGCTAAATCAAGATCCCACTGTGAAGAAGTATTGCCCGATGAACAATATTCACCTTGCCCTTTTGGCTTACCACCATGTGCTAACAAGTAGTCACGAACATATGTAGAAACATATGGACCTGTTGTCACTTCGGTATTATCAATATTCAAACCCATACTGATACTTTGGTTTTCATCGATCGGATAACCAAAGTTGATACCACCACCAAAACTGTCAGTGACGTAGTTGTTAACGTTATAGTCGTTATCTAACTTGGTTTTACGGTAGTACAAGTTATAACCACGGCGTACACCATCAATAGTGAAGTATGGGTCAGTTACACTGAGGTTGTAATAATCTTGAGTCTCTGAACGAGACAAATCGATAGAAACTGCATTACCTGTACCCAAGAAGTTGGTTTGACTCAAACCTGCTTGGAAAGTTACACCGCCACTTTGTGAGAAACCAACAGCTAAAGTACTTGTCCCCGAATGCTGCTCTTCAACATTTACATTTAAATCAATTTGATCTGGCGTGCCCGGAATACGTGCAGGCTTAACATCAACGGTTTTAAAGAAACCAGTACGTTCTAAACGCACTTTAGACAAATCAATTTTTTCGTTACTTGCTAATGCGCCTTCCATTTGACGCATTTCACGACGTAACACTTCATCAGCTGTTTTCGAGTTACCTGTAAAATTAATACGGCGAACAGTGACTTGCTGACCCGGATTCACATAGTAATTTAAATCAACCAATTTGGTGTCTTTATTAATTTCAGGAACAATGTTCACTTCTGCAAAGTAGTAACCTGCGTTACCGTATTTACGAAGTAAAAGTTGTTTCACGCCATTCACTTTTTCTTGTGAATATAAATCGCCATCTTTATAAAGTTTTAAAGCGTTTAAATCAGTTTGCGTATAAAGCGTATCACCTAAGAAATGGGTTTCACCAAACTTAAATTGTTCACCTTCATCCACCGAAACTTCAATAAAGACATGTTTTTTATCTTCACTCAAATTTAGACTTGAATTGGTAATGTTGAAGTTGATGTAACCTTTGTTGAGATACATCGCACGTAAAGCTTCTAAACTCGCAGCCATTTTTTCACGTGCATAGCGGTCATTACGAGAAATGATCGAGTTCCAACCACTTTCTTTTAATGCAAAAATTTGTTTAATTTCGCTTTCTTTAAAGACCGTATTACCAATGATATTAATATCAAATACTTTGGCAGATTGACCTTCTTCAAACTCGATTAAGACATTTACACGGTTATTCGGTTGAGCGGTTGTAATCACTTTGACATCAGCATCGTAGCGACCTTGCTGCATGTACTGTTGTTCTAATTCAGTTTCAACCGTTTGCAAAGATGATTTCTTTAAAACTTCACCTTCGGACAGACCCATTTTCTTTAAGCCTTCTTCCAAGGCTTCTTTAGGAATAAGTTTATTGCCTTTTAGCTCAACTTTAGAAATTACTGGGCGTTCAACCACTGTATATACAAGGGTATTACCGACTTGTGAAGACTTCACATCATCAAACAAACCCGACGCAAACATGCTACGAATTGAGTTTGAAATGATTTGATCATTGACACGATCACCAGCGGAGAATGGGATCATTCCGGCTACATTGTCAGGAGTTAAACGCACTAAGCCATCAACACGAATATCTTGTACTACAAAATCATCTGCTGCATATACTTGTTGTGCTACGGCCATAGCACTAACCAGTGCCAATGGCATAAATAAATGTTTGTGCTGCATGCCAGTCTTTTCCGCTGTTAATTTATTTCGTATAACGTTCTTATAAACGCATAATGTCATTGAATAGAGCCAGTAGCATCATGCTACCCAGCAATACCATACCAATTTTTAATCCAACCAATTGTATTTGTTCAGAAACAGGTTTACCACGAATTAATTCAATAAAATAGTAAATTAAATGACCGCCATCGAGCATAGGAATCGGTAGTAAATTTAAAATACCCAAACTTACACTCATCAGTGCCATAAATGAAATGAAGGTTTGCCACCCCATCTCAGCACTTTGTCCAGCCACTTTCGCAATAGTAATCGGACCAGATAAATTATCTAAACCAACCAAACCACGCACCATTTTTACAATAGAATTCAGGATCATACTAGATATCTGACCTGTTTTTTCTACGGCTTTGCCCATCGCCTCTACAGGCGTGTATTGAATGGTTTGTTTGTATTCGGCTGGAATATTGACTTTACCCGGATCACTTTGTACACCTAAAAGCCCTGTGACTTTACCCATTTGGTCACGCTTACCTTGCGGCATCACGTTTAAATGCACAATTTTATTTTGTCGTAAAACATCAATTTTAAGTAACTTTTCTGGAGAAGCTTGTACAACTTGTACAACATCAAACCAGTCTTTCATTTTTACGCCATCGATCGAAACAATTCGATCACCCACTTGCATCCCTTGGCGAATCGCTGCACCATCTTCACTGAGTTTTGAAACCACTGCAGGAATTTCAGGACGATATGGCGTAAAACCAAGAACATCGAGTGGTGACTGAGTTTGATCGCGTAAGAAACTCTGTATCGGTAAACTGAAGTTTTGAATTTGCCCTGCACGTTCAGCTTGAATTTGAATATTGCCGGTCTCACCCACACGATCAACCAAGGCATAATTCAAGCGCTCCCAAGTAGATACTTGAGTACCATCTACGGCAGTAATTTTATCACCAGACTGCATTTGCGCAGCTGCTGCAGGCGTATTCGGTAAAATTTTACCTACGCGCGTATTGAGCTGTTCCTGAGCTGGTAAAAATAAAATCCAAAACAACACTACTGCAAAAGCCAAGTTAATGAGTGGCCCTGCCGCAACAATTGCAATACGTTTCCAAGGGTGTTGTTGGTTAAATGCTTTTGGTAAGTCTTCTGCTGCGACATCACCTTCGCGTTCATCCAACATTTTGACATAACCACCCAGTGGTAATGCAGACAGTTGATATTGAATACCCGACTTCTTTGACGTCCACTTGAGCAGTGTTGGGCCAAAACCAATCGAATAAACCAAAACCTTTACGCCCAGTTTACGTGCAACGAAATAGTGCCCAAATTCATGAATCGCTATCAACGGTCCAAGTAGCAATATTGCTGCAATAATCATAAACAAGGCATTCATGTCTTAACTTCCTGAATTCAATACTGCTTTTTCAGCAACCATACGTGCCGATTTATCTGCATGCAAAATAACATCAATATTATTTGCAGCTGAGTTTTCAACTTTCACCAACACATGTTCCACAATTTGAGGGATTTGAGTAAAGCCAATTTTCTCATGCAAAAATGCTGCCACGGCGATTTCATTGGCTGCATTTAAAATCGTAGGAGCTAAGCCCCCAGCCTTCATGGCTTGACGTGCTAATTTTAGTGCTGGGAATCGTTGTATATCAGGCTGTTCAAAGTTTAACTGTGAATGAACAAATAAATCTAATGGAGGCACATGTGTTTGAATACGCTTTGGCCACGCTAATGCATGAGCGATAGGCGTACACATATCAGGATTTCCCATTTGTGCCAAAGTCGAACCATCTACATATTGAACCATTGAATGAATGATACTCTGTGGATGGACAACAACTGTTACAAATTGTTCTTCAACTGCAAAAAGATGACAGGCTTCGATTAATTCCAAGCCTTTATTCATTAGCGTTGCAGAATCAACTGAAATTTTTTGCCCCATCGACCAATTTGGATGCTTACAGGCTTGGGCCGGCGTTACACTTTGCAATTGTTCTAAACTATGATGTAAAAATGGACCACCAGAAGCGGTAAGTAAAATTTGTTTGACACCTAGCTTTGGCTGACCATGACGCTCACCTTGTAGATAAGTTTCAGGTAAGCATTGGAAGATTGCATTGTGTTCAGAATCGACCGGTAGCAACAAAGCATTATTTTCACGTGCGGTCTGAATCATGATGTCACCCGACATCACCAGCGCTTCTTTATTTGCTAATAAGACTCGTTTACCCGCTTTCGCAGCAGCCAATGTCGGCAGCAATCCTGCTGCTCCCACAATAGCCGCCATAACCACATCAACTTGTGGATGTTCTGCTACTGCGATTAATCCTGCTTCATCATGCAGGATTTCAATATCAGTTAATTTTTCAGCTACGAGTAATTGGCGCAGTTCATCCACTTTATTGAATGGAACAACTGCGATTTTCGGTCGATATTGTTTGCATATTTCGACAAGTTCTACAATTCGGCTATGTGCAGTGACTGCAAAAACTGAATACTCTTCGGGATGCTGTTGCAGAATCTTTAAAGTACTTTGACCAATGGATCCTGTTACACCCAATATACAAACAGATTGTGACATCTATAAATCTACGCCAATTAATTTTAAAACATACATACCTGCTGCAAAGATAGGTGCTGCAGCAAGCAACGAGTCGATACGGTCCAGCACACCGCCATGTCCCGGAAGAATACGACCAGAATCTTTGATCCCTGCACGACGCTTGATCATCGATTCAAATAAATCACCAAGTACTGAACTAAATACCGTTATTACTGAAAGTATTAAAAATAAAATATGTTCAGCAATGCTTAAATCCAGATAAATAATTTCAACAACAATGACAATTAGCATTGCAGTGAATAGACCGCCATATAAACCTTCGATCGATTTATTTGGGCTCACATCTGGTGCAAGTTTTTTCTTACCAAATTTACGTCCCACGAAGTATGCACCACTGTCTGCACCCCATACCAAAAGGAACAGATACATGAGCCACCACGGTGAGTTCATCCACACAGAAAAAATAGCAGTTACCGCAGCAGGAACTAAGACTAAACCAATACCACTCAGACTTGGGTTATACCAGTTGTCGTATTCAGGATAAGACTTCACCCAATATACACTTAAGATCCAAGTAAAGATTGAAGCTGCCCAAAGCAGTAATGCAACATCAGTAAAATGCAATGCTAGTGCTGAAAGAATAGCAGTGACTAGACCATAGCCCCAAGCGAAAGGTTTAATCACGTTTTGTGTATTACGCGGCATGAGTTTAAACCACTCATAACCCGCGACAGCTGATGCAATAATCATCAGCACAAGCATTGGGTATTTAGACTCGGTTGCAAACATGCAACTCAATACAACTGAAACCAGTACCAATGCGGTTATTATCCGCTCTAACATTTATTTATTCTCAAACTGCTCTTGTTGAATCTGCTCTGAGGTCTTACCAAAACGACGTTCACGACCACCAAATACTGCTAGTGCGTCATCAAATTCTTCAATGGTAAATTCAGGCCATAATGTCTGGGTAAAATAAAGTTCTGCATACGCAGCTTGCCAAAGCAAGAAGTTCGAAAGACGGAAATCACCACCTGTACGAATTAACAAATCTACCGGAGGTAGATCACTTAAACTGACATATTGACCAAAGACTTCAGCATCCACTGCTTCAAGATTTATTTTGTTAGTTAAAACATCTGCTGCGATTTGTTTTGCAGCCTGTGCCATATCCCACATACCACCGTAACTAATTGCAATAGTTAAAGTCATGCTGTCGAAATTAGCAGTCCTTTGTTCAGCTTGCAACATTAAGTCACGTAAGTTAGGAGATAAACGAGAACGATCACCAATAAAACGTAGGGAAATGTTAAATTTTTCCATGCGTGGCAACTGTTCATGAATGGTTTCTTCAAGAAGAGCCATCAACAAATCAACCTCAAACTGAGGACGATTCCAATTTTCACTCGAAAAAGCAAAAACCGTCAGTGCTTGGATATTTCTTTTACGACAATGTTCAACGATGGGATCTAGGATGTCCTTTCCAGAACGATGCCCTTCACCTTTTTGCATTTGATTCTTTTTGGCAAAACGATTGTTGCCATCCATAATGATGGCAACATGTTTTGGAAGACGGGAAGTTTCTTCAGATGAGGTCATTAAAACTTAGACCTTCATCAATTCAGCTTCTTTTGCAGCCAGACGTTTTTCAACTTCAGCAACGAATTTGTCTGTGATTTTTTGAATGTCATCACCCGCACGACGCTCATCATCTTCAGAAATTTCTTTTTCTTTCAACAATGCTTTGATATCACCCAAAACATCACGACGGATGTTACGGATCGCAACTTTTGCATTTTCAGCTTCGTTACGTGCAACTTTCTGCATGTCTTTACGTGTTTCTTCTGTCAATGCGGCCATAGGAACACGGATGGCATCAGCAGTAATCGGGTTTAAGCCCAAGTCAGATTCACGGATTGCTTTATCAATTGCAGCAACCATTGAACGTTCAAAAGGCTGAACAAGTAAAGTACGAGAATCTTCTACACCCACGTTCGCTACTTGGTTTAATGGCACATCAGAGCCATAGTAAGGAACCATAACACCATTTAAAATTGATGGGTGCGCGCGCCCTGTACGAACTTTAGCAAAACCATGCTCTAGAGAATCTAGAGATTTGTTCATACGGTCTTCTGCGTCTTTTTTAAGATCGTTAATCATGTGATCTTCCTTACTTAATTCGAAAAGATGTAAATTCTAAAATAGCTTGTAGTATAAAGAGCTTTAGGGCCCACGTACATTAGTTAGTAACGTGAGTACCCTCTTTTTCACCCATTACCACTGAAAGTAATGAACCTGATTTGTTCATATCAAATACTTGAAGTGGGACGTTGTGGTCACGGCACAAGCAGATCGCTGTTAAATCCATCACACCCAGTTTTTCATCTAAAACTTGGTCAAATGTTAATGCATCGTATTTCACTGCATCTTCATATTTGCTTGGATCTTTGTTGTATACGCCATCAACTTTCGTCGCTTTAAGAATAAGATTGGCTTCAATCTCGATACCGCGTAAGCATGCTGCTGTATCCGTCGTAAAGAATGGGTTACCCGTACCTGCGACAAATACACAAACTTCGCCACGTGTTAAATGACGAATTGCATCACGGCTAGAATATGATTCAACTACAGCACCAATGGGTAAAGCTGACATTAGACGAGTTTTGATATTACGACGTACCAAAGCATCACGCAGTGCCAAACCGTTCATCACAGTGGCCAACATACCCATTTGGTCACCTGTTACACGGCCAACCAAACCATCTTTTTGTAATTGGCTACCACGGTAAAGGTTACCACCACCGACAACGATACCCACTTGAACACCCAAACCAACAAGGTGCGCAATTGCGAGTGACATTTGATCGAGCACTTGTGCATCGATACCCATATCTTTATTGCCCGCTAAAGCTTCACCTGAAAGCTTAAGCAGGATGCGACCAAAACGTGGTTTTTTAGAATCAAGCATCATCAACTCCGAATTATTTAATTTCAATTATTTTTAATGAATCGTTTAAGCAGACTTAACCGAGATTAGTTTTGCAAATAAGTCATATTCATCTGCATCTGTGATTTCTACTTCAAGTAAATCACCTGCTTTAATCACTGACTTATCGATATCTTCAACAAAAACATTACCATCAATTTCAGGTGCATCTGCATAAGAACGCGCAACAGCAACTGGGAACTCTTCTTCAAGATCATCCACCAGTACTGTCATTTTCTGACCGATACGGCTTTGCAATTTCGCAGCAGAGATTTCTTGCTGAACTTGCATGAAACGTTCATAACGCTCTTGTTTGATTTCTTCAGGCACATGATCTGGCAAATCATTTGCAGTCGCGCCTTCAACTGGTGAGTAAGTAAAACAACCCACACGATCAAGCTGCGCTTCTTTTAACCAATCAAGCAACATTTGGAAGTCTTCTTCAGTTTCACCCGGGAAGCCCACAACAAATGTAGAACGAATCACAAGATCAGGACATTTCTCACGCCAAACTTTTAAACGCTCTAGTGTATTTTCACTGTGCGCAGGACGTTTCATGAGTTTTAAAATCTTAGGACTTGCATGTTGGAATGGAATATCCAAATACGGCAGGATTTTGCCTTGTGCCATTAAGTCAATCACAGCATCCACATGTGGATATGGATATACATAGTGCAGACGCACCCAGATACCCAATTGACCCAATGCTTCACACATGTCATAGAATTTGGTTTTAACGGGCTGACCGTTCCAGAAGTCCAATTTGTATTTGGTGTCTACGCCATAAGCCGATGTATCTTGAGAAATCACAAGGACTTCTTTTACGCCTGCTTTTTTCAGCGCTTGAGCTTCAGTCAATACTGAACCTACTGGACGAGAAACCAAATCACCACGCATGCTCGGAATAATGCAGAATGTGCAACGATGGTTACAACCTTCTGAAATCTTCAAATAAGCATAATGTTTTGGTGTTAATCGAATACCTTGTTCAGGTACTAGATCAATAAACGGATTGTGTTTCGGTGGCTCAGGCACGTATTCGTGCACAGCTTCCATCACTTCTTGATATGCCGCAGCACCTGTCACTTTTAAGACATTTGGGTGCATTTGGCGAATTTTGTCTTCGTCTTTACCTAAACAACCAGTCACAATTACGCGACCGTTTGAACTCATCGCTTCGCCAATGGCATCTAGCGACTCTTGTACTGCAGATTCAATAAAACCACAGGTATTTACAACTACTAAATCGGCACCATCATAATCTGATGCTACATCATAACCTTCAGTCTTTAACTGAGTTAAAATTCGTTCGGAATCTACCAATGCCTTAGGACAACCTAAAGAAACAAAACCGACTTTGGGGGATTTCATGAATCTGCGCTCCACTATAATCCGCGTATTGTATGTCTTTTCAAAACATAAAAACAGGTGAAAAGGCCACTCTTTATATCACGCACCAAAATAATGCTATAAATTCATCCATATAATTTCATTTGCACCATTTTAATGCATTTTAGATTTACAGCCTGTTTTTAATCAGCTATACACTTTATTTAAAGTCTTAAATAAGCGCATTTATTCAAATAAGCATCAAAACTTAGCGTATTTCTGAAATAGTTGGCTTATATCTTGCATAACTTGCATCAATTCGAACCTTATTAGATTGAACGATTTGCTTTATGAAGATGCCATTGCGCCATTTTAAGACAGGAACCTCTCGCTAATGGATCAGACTATGACGATTGATTACCGGCTTTTAGTGGATAATTTAACCACTGCCATTTTATTGGTCGATAGCAACCTGAATATTTTTTATTTAAATTCATCTTGTGAAGCGCTTTTTGACATCAGCTTACTTCGTGCATCAGGTCAGCCTGTATTAAATTTACTCCATATGCCCGATGATGAATTCAATACGCATGATGCATTAATGAATACATTAACTTCTGGCCAGCACTATACGCGCCGAGAAGCAACGATTAATGTCAACTTTAAAGACATTCATGTTGATTACACCGTGTCACAGCTCAACTCTGGCAAACCCTACCACCCGTTGCTATTGATTGAACTCAATCAAATCGACCGGATGTTGAAAATCTCTAAAGAAGAAAACCTGATTCAACAGCATCAAGTCGCACGACAACTGATTCGTGGTGTTGCCCATGAAATTAAAAATCCACTCGGTGGTATCCGTGGGGCGACACAACTTTTAGCGCGTAGCTTAAATGATCCGAAGTACAGCGAATTCACCGACATTATTATCAGTGAGGTGGATCGATTACGAAATCTAGCTGACACCATGCTTGGCTCTAGACAATTGCCAAGTTACGAACCAGTCAATGTGCACGAACCCCTTGAACGTGTCCGTTCACTGATCGTCAACCAAACCAAAAAGAAAATTAAGATCACCCGTGATTACGACCTTTCGTTACCGGATGTTTTAGCAGATCGTGATCAATTGATTCAGGTCATGCTGAATATCAGTGTAAATGCCGTTCAGGCGATGACGGAAAATAAAGAGTTCTTTGTTGAGCATCAACCAGAACTCACTTTGCGCACACGTATTCAACGTTTAGTCACCATCAACGGTGTATTAAAACGTTCTGCGGTACGCATTGACATCGAGGACAATGGACCGGGTGTACCACAAGAAATATTAGAATCCGTATTTTACCCTTTAGTGACAGGACGAGCGAAAGGCACAGGTCTCGGCCTTAGCATTGCACAAAATATTATGCATCAACATAACGGAATGATTGAATGCCAATCAGTTCCTGGAAAAACAGTATTTAGCCTATATTTACCTTGGGAGTCAGATCATGTCGCGTAATAAGATTTGGGTCATCGATGATGATCGCGCCATGCGTTGGGTGCTGGAAAAAACATTCAAAGAAGAAGGTTTTGATGTTACCAGTTTTGAAGAAGCACAATCCGCTTTAGATCAGTTAAGTGTCGATGCGCCAGATGTTATTTTGACAGACATCCGTATGCCGGGTATTGATGGACTGACCTTTTTAGGTAAAGTCAAAGGCAACTACCCTGACTTACCTGTAATTATCATGACCGCGCATTCAGATTTAGAATCTGCTGTGTCGAGCTATCAAACGGGTGCTTTTGAATATCTACCAAAACCTTTTGATATTGATGAAGCCTTAGCACTTGTAAACCGTGCAATTTTACATATTGCCAAATTACAACAACAAGAATCTGCAAAAACCGTTCAACCGATTCAATCTACAGAGATTATTGGTGAATCACCTGCTATGCAGGAAGTCTTCCGTGCCATTGGTCGTCTTTCTCAATCACACATTACTGTATTAATTAATGGTGAATCAGGCACGGGGAAAGAATTGGTTGCGCATGCGCTGCATAAGCATTCACCACGTGGCAACAAGCCTTTTATTGCGCTCAACATGGCCGCAATTCCAAAGGATTTGATCGAAACTGAATTATTTGGTCATGAAAAAGGCGCGTTCACCGGTGCCAACACACAGCGTCAAGGGCGTTTTGAACAAGCCAATGGTGGGACTCTTTTCCTTGATGAAATTGGCGACATGCCATTTGAAACCCAAACCCGCTTATTGCGTGTTTTAGCGGATGGCGAATTCTACCGCGTTGGTGGTCACATCCCGGTCAAGGTGGATGTCCGTATCGTTGCTGCGACACACCAAGACTTAGAAAAGTTAGTCCATGAAGGTCGTTTCCGTGAAGACTTGTACCACCGTCTAAACGTCATTCGTATTCATATTCCAAAACTTGCACATCGTAGTGAAGATATTCCGATGCTTGCACAGCACTTCCTTGCAAGTGCAGGTAAAGAACTTGGGGTAAGTCCGAAGATTCTGCGTCCTGAAACGCAAGAATACATGCAAAAACTGCCGTGGCAAGGTAATGTCCGTCAGCTCGAAAATACCTGTCGCTGGCTAACAGTCATGATCACAGGCCGTGAAGTTTATCCAGAAGATTTACCTTCTGAATTAAAACAGATTCCAATTCAAGGCACAGATGGTAACCCTGCTGCTCAAGGGATTGATCGCATCGGTGTGCATCATTGGGATGAGCTACTTGGTCAATGGGCAGTACAAAAACTTAAAAATGGTGAGATGAAAATTCTCGACATAGCCACACCAATGTTTGAACGCACCCTCATCAATGCAGCACTACAGCAAACACGTGGGCGTAAGCGCCATGCAGCAGAACTTTTAGGTTGGGGTCGTAATACCTTAACCCGTAAACTTAAAGAACTCGGTATGGACAGTGCCGAAGATGATGTCGAAGAAGAATTAGAAAGTTAATTTTCTGATTTTCATTAAAAAAGCCAGTCACTTGACTGGCTTTTTTTATTTAGAGATTTTTAGCAATATTTTATGCCGTAAAGCCGACATAACGTGAATAACCTTCCACACCCAAGTCAGACTTGTAAATCAGAAACTCAGGAAAACTTGAGGCGGTAATTTCAGTAAACATATGATACTGATCATCATTGGCATGCAAGTCATCGACTGTATGCTGCATGGTTTGCTCAAATTCATCGGTAATAAACTCAAAACCAATATCCATTGCAATAAACAGCACATGCTCACATGGCTGCACATACTGTTCTTCTGACCAATCAATCACTTGCTGCTGGCAATGTGGACACTGAATGTTATCTGACGGAGAAATATCAAGTTCGATCAATTGATAAGACATAAAAGTAAATTTATTCATAAATATTAGATTTATTCTAACAAAACTTAGTTTCAGCTAAAGATATTTATTCAATAAAAAAGGAGCCGTAGCTCCTTTAAATTTGACTGATTTTGACTATTTCTTAAGGGATGACTTATAGGCAGATAATGCAGCCACCGCGATAGCCGACAAAGCAATACCCGGCGCACTTGCAATTAAAATACCTGTCGTTCCTAGTCCGAGCGCCAAAATCTTGCCTGTAAGTAATGGACCTGTCATTGCACCCAAACGTCCCCATGAAATTGCACTTCCCACACCTGTTACTTTCCCAGCTGGTGTATAGAAAATTGGAGAGATCCCATACAAAATTGATTGACCACCTGTAGAGAAAATCCCGCCCATGATGCCTGCTGCGATGAGTACAGGAATGGAATTTGTTGTAAACAGCACAAATAATGCCACAAACAAACCTGAATAGATAATCACAGCCATTTGCCATAATTTTAGGCGATCAAGCAAGTAGCCTAAACCCAGCGTACCAATCACTGCGCCCACTTGGAACATCAACATGATCATGAAAGCCTGTTGCTTTTCCAGCCCTTGCTCCATGAGCAAGTTAGGTAACCAACTGATCAGAATATAGTTCACCATTAAGGTAAAGAAGAAACTCAACCAAAGCGGCAATGTATATTTATAACGCTGCTCAGCAAACAGGATTTGCCCCATCGGTGGAACCGTTTCCTTGGTTTCTGCCTCAACTTTTTCTGTACGCTTATCTTTTAAGATAATCGCCATGAATGGAATCAAGATTAAAGGCGTTAAACCACCAATTAAAAATAGTGTATGCCATGAGATATCTTTAAAGACAATACCCAAGCCAGCAACAAAGATTGCACCTACGGGTAAGCCACAGTACATCAAACTATTTAAGCGCCCACGGTTAGCATCCGTCGCTTCATCACCCACCACCGAGATCATCGTTGGCATCGCAGCACCCAAACCTAAACCTGTAAAGAATCGTGCGATATATAAAATTTCAATACTTGGTGCAACTGCCGTGATAGACATAAATACACCGAAGATAAAAATCGATAACATCAGGACTTTCTTCTGTCCCAAATAGTCAGCGACACGCCCCCCAAAGAACGCGCCAAATAACATACCAAACACACCTAAGCTAAACACATAGCCCATTTGCACTTGATCTAAGGAAAATGTCGCTGCGATTCCTTTTGCTGCAATACCGGGCGCTTGCAGGTCAAAACCTTCAAAAAATGCTACCCAGAAACACAAAAATACTGTTAGAAATTTTTGCATTTTTCCCGATTGTTGATTTGCCATAATCGAACTCCATTCATGTAGCGTAAACCCACTTGTACGCCATGCCCTGAAGTTTCGGCTTTATTGGGTAGAATAAATACCACTACAAAGGTCGGAATTCACACGACCAAAAGCCCACCATTAAGACTTAAAACTTTGTATATCAATAGTTTTTAGATCTTATTTTTTGTATTTATAATTCATTATCAATCACTTAGGTTTATGAAAGATTTTAATAATCAAACCATAGCTAAAACTAATGATGATCAAAATATTCATTTAATCCGATCAAATACCAACAGCCAATAATTTATTGGCAATAAAAAACCCGCAACTGAGCGGGTTTTTAACTCTAAATCTTATGCAGATTTTTTTGCTGCATTATTCTTACGGATGGTAATCATCACCAATTGAACAGCCGCAGGTGTAACACCCGGAATACGACTTGCTTGTGCCAATGTTTCAGGCAATACATTTTTCAGCTTCATGGTGATTTCACGTGAAAGACCAGAAACGACATCATAATCAAAATCAGCTGGAATACGCGTATCTTCCAAACGCTTCATTTGCGCAACGTCTTCTTGCTGACGGTTAATATAACCTGCATATTTCACAGCAATTTCAATTTGCTCACCCACAAATGCCGAAACTTCAGAACCCGTCAATTCAGCAATTTGCGCAAAGTTGATATTTGGACGTTTGAGCAAATCAATTGCATTGGTTTCTTTTGACAGGTCATCGCCAGTCATTTCAACGAATTTTTTGCCTAGTGGATTGTTTGGCGCTGCCCAAAGGTGTTGTAAACGACCTTTTTCAGTTTCAACAGCTTCCATTTTTTGGCAGAACGATTCCCAACGCGCATCATCTACCAGACCCATTTCACGACCAATGGCAGTTAAACGCTGATCCGCATTGTCTTCACGCAACATCAAACGGTATTCCGCACGTGACGTGAACATACGGTATGGTTCTTTAGTACCGAGAGTAATCAAGTCATCAACCAACACGCCCATGTACGCTTCATCACGTTTTGGTGTCCATTGCTCTTGATCCCATGCACGACGTGCTGCGTTTAAGCCTGCAAGCAAACCTTGCGCACCCGCTTCTTCATAACCTGTTGTACCGTTAATTTGACCTGCAAAATACAGGTTATTAATCGATTTGGTTTCTAAAGAGAATTTCAATGATTGTGGGTTGAAATAATCGTACTCAATCGCATAACCCGGACGCAAAATGTGCGCATTTTCCATACCACGAATCGAGCGAACCAATTCAAACTGAACATCGAATGGTAATGAAGTTGAAATACCATTTGGATAAAGCTCATGTGTATCTAGACCTTCAGGTTCCAAGAACACTTGATGCGAATCTTTATCGGCAAATTTATGAATTTTATCTTCAATCGATGGGCAGTAACGTGGACCTACACCTTCAATCACACCGGTATACATTGGTGAACGGTCTAAGCCGCCACGAATGATATCGTGAGTTTTCTCGTTGGTATGTGTGATATAGCAATTGATTTGCTCAGGATGCATGGACGCATCACCCATGAACGACATAGTCGGAGATGGGAAATCACCTGGCTGCGGCGTCATTACAGAGAAATCAACTGATCGTGCATCGATACGTGGCGGTGTACCTGTTTTTAAACGACCTACAGGTAAGTTCAATTCACGAAGGCGCGCAGCCAATGAAATTGAAGGAGGATCGCCCGCACGACCGCCTGAAGCATTATTTAGACCTACGTGGATCACACCACCTAGGAATGTACCTGTAGTCAATACAACAGTTTTCGCATCAAAGCGAATACCCATTTGGGTGACTACACCTTTAACGGTATCGCCTTCAACAATAAGGTCATCAGCTGCTTGTTGGAAAATATCCAAGTTCGCTTGATTTTCTAAGGTTTCACGAATCGCAGCTTTATAACGAATACGGTCAGCCTGTGCGCGAGTCGCACGAACAGCCGCACCTTTACGTGAGTTTAAAATACGGAATTGAATACCACCTTTATCGGCAGCCAATGCCATTGCACCGCCTAAAGCATCAATTTCGCGTACTAAATGTGATTTACCAATACCACCAATGGCTGGATTACAGCTCATCTGGCCTAAAGTCTCAATATTATGAGTTAAGAGTAAAGTCTGTCGACCCATACGTGCCGCAGCAAGAGCTGCCTCAGTACCCGCGTGACCGCCGCCGATAACAATGACATCGTAAACTTTAGGATAATGCATAGTGGTAAAGGAGATTAAAAAAGGATGACGGAAGATTATAGCAAAACTTCACCGATAAGTTGACTGATTAACTCGATTTTATTGTTATTGACTACTGTTTTATGCCTATATATTTCTTTATGAACATACATACTTTGCATATTCCATATAAAAATATACATTTCTCAAGCAAATGTTACTCGAAGATTGTTGTTTTATTCTGATGATTTTTTATTCTGTTATAGATCCCATGAGAATCATAAGGACTATAAGCATGAATAAGAATATTTTGCTATCCACGGTTTTATGCGGTTTATGTTTATCACCACTTGCTGCCTCAGCCAATGATAAAGTTGAGAAAGTGTATGATGCACAGCGATATCAACAAGTCTGTAAAGGTAAAAGCCAAGGCGCTCAAGTATCATTTGCCTATCGCGGTATTATCTGGAATGGTACCTGCGAACCACAATTTTTTAGCTCTTCCAAAAATGCAAATCTGCATGGCGAAGAAGCAGAATTATTAAGCACATGTAGTGCAGATGCAAAAGCCACTACTGCAACGATTAATGGACAAGAAATTAAAGGAAAATGTGCTTTAGGGTTCACTCCCCCTCGTCCTAAATAAACAGTTGTCAATGAAAATATCGACCAATTAACAGATCAAAAATAAAGCGGGTAAAACATCAGTTTTTACTCGCTTTTATTTATTGCTTATTTATTAAACTGAGATAAACTCAAAAAATACTATAAGGATAAAAATATCAGGAAATTCCATGGATTCGGGATTATTTGCATTTTTTCTGCCCATTGCTTTAGCCATTATGATGATGGGTTTGGGACTTGAACTTTCAGTCAAAGACTTTTTACGCGTTGGACGCTATCCAAAAGTTATTTTCATCGCTTTATTTACTCAGCTTATTCTACTGACCAGCATTGCGTTTTTCCTGTGTAAGTTGCTTGAGTTACCCCCTTTACTCGCGGTCGGGCTCATGTTGCTTGCGGCTTCACCCGGCGGCCCCACTGCTAACCTTTTTAGCTACCTATATAAAGGTGACGTTGCATTAAACATTAGCTTAACAGTCATCAACTCAGTTGTTTCGTGCTTTACATTGCCTTTTATCGTCAATCTATCCATTTTGCATTTTGTTGGTGAAAGTACCAGCATTGGTATGCCTATTGATAAGATCACCCATGTATTTCTGATTATTTTAATACCAGTATGTTTCGGTATGTTTATTCGCAACTCCTTTCCGACCATTGCATATCACATCAACAAGCCGATGCGAATGTTGTCTATTTTCTTATTAATTCTTATCTTTACACTCGCAGTTTTGCGTGAACAATCCAACATTATTACGTATTTTTCCAGCGTCGGCATTGCGACCTGTTTACTCTGTTTCAGTGGCTTATTTTTGGGTTACCTAATTCCATTTCTCGCGGGTGTCCCGGAAAAGCAGGCACGTGCGTGTACCTTTGAAATTGGCATCCATAACACCAGTATCGCCCTAACCATCGCACTAAGTGTGCTTGAAAACACCACAGTGGCGATACCTGCCGGTGTCTATTCTATTTTTATGTATTTATTGGCGACCTTATTTGGTTTTATTTTGACGCGCCGTGGCAGCCACCTAATTCAACAAGTGAAAACCTAAACTATTTTTCAAACGCAATCACCATAAGGACTTTGGTAAAAAACCATTAAATATGCTCAAGGAGAATAAATACGATGGATTCTGGAATTATTACGGTTCTTTTGCCATTAGCACTGGCCTTTATTATGATCGGGCTTGGGCTAGAACTTACCCCCAAAGATTTCGCACGTGTCACCAAGCACCCTAAAGCCGTGTTGATCGCATTATTTTGCCAACTCGTGTTGCTTGTCGGTATCGCCTTTCTACTATGTAAACTGTTAGCATTACCACCACTGCTTGCTGTCGGCTTGATGCTACTCGCAGCCTCACCTGGTGGTAGCACAGCTAACTTATTTAGCTATCTATTTAAAGGTGACTTGGCTTTAAATATTACCCTGACCGCCATCAACTCTGTCATTGCAGCATTAACCCTTCCATTGATCGTGAATTTTTCGATCATGCACTTCATGCAAGAAGGGCAACAAATCAGTCTACAGTTTGGAAAAATCCTCCAAGTTTTCGGCATCATTATCATCCCAGTCTGTATAGGTATGCTGCTTCGTCACTATGCACCTAAACTGACTGAGAAACTGCATAAACCACTCCGCATCTTTGCTGTGGTCTTTCTCATCTTAATTATTATCGGTGCTATTTACTCTGAACGACATAATATTGCGGCTTATCTAACCCAAGTTGGCTTAGCTACGGTTCTATTCTGTATTTTCAGCTTATGTATCGGTTATTTTGTTCCAAGACTTTTCGGCATCAATAGTGCTCAGGCACGTGCATGTGCATTTGAAATCGGCATTCATAACAGTACGTTAGCCATGACCATCGCCTTAACAGTGATGGCCAGTTCTGCAGTTGCAATGCCTGCGGCAGTATATTCAATCTTTATGTACATCTTTGCCGCTGTATTTGGCTTCCTAATTACACGTTTTGCACCGCTCTCGACAACTACAACAGAAACAATTAAAAGCTAAGGCGCTTAAAAGTTAAAAGGATGCCACGTGCATCCTTTTATTTTTTGTCAATTTTGATAATCGCTAGCTGCAAGTTGCCGAGTTCCGTTACAATAGCTTTTTATAAAACTCATTTAGGTTATGTCCGTGAAGTGGTTACAAATTCATATTACTGTTGAAAAAGCTCAAGTTGATTACACTGAAACGCTGCTCAGTTCTTTAGGTGCAGTCAGTGTCACGCTAGATGATGCAGAAAATCAGGATTTACTTGAACCACTTCCAGGTGAAACACCACTTTGGAATAAAGTGATCGTAACTGGTATATATGCACAAGAAGATGATGAAGAAATTGATGTTGCAGCATTAGAAACATTTATTAAAGCTCAACTTCCTGATGCGCCAATGCGTAGCGAATTCATTGAAGACCAAGAATGGGAACGCACATGGATGGATGCTTACGAGCCTATTCAAATTGGTGAAAAATACTGGATCGTCCCAGAATGGATGGAAGCACCTGAAGCAGACGCCGTTAACATCAAACTAGACCCAGGTCTTGCATTTGGTACTGGCAACCATGCATCTACATTCTTATGCCTACAATGGTTAGGTAAAGTTGATCTTAAGGATAAAATCGTAATCGACTACGGTTGTGGTTCTGGTATTTTAGGTGTTGCCGCTTTACTTTTGGGTGCAAAAAAAGTTTATGCCACTGATATTGACCCACAAGCCGTTTTAGCAACACAACAAAATGCAGAATTGAATGGTGTACTGGAAAATCTGTATGTAGGCCTACCTGAAGAGTTCAACCAAGAGCTCGCTGGACAAAAAGCCGATGTGTTTGTTGCTAATATTCTTGCAGGCCCTCTAATGGCCTTGGCTGCAGAATTCTCAACTTTAATTAAATCTGAGGGCGAGTTCGCACTTGCAGGTGTAATTGAAGAGCAAGTTTCTGATGTTTCTAGTGTTTATTCTGAATTTTTTGATATATTAGACGTAGAAAAACGTGACGAAACATGGTGCCGAATTTCGGGTAAACGCCAACAGTATTAAAATTTAAAATGTGTACTTATGAGCGACAAATTAACTAACTGCCCAACTTGTTTTACAACATATAAAGTAACTGTTCCGCAGCTTACTGTCGCTCAGGGCATGGTTTGTTGCCCAAAGTGCTCTACATCTTTTAATGCACTGTCTCATTTGGTGGTAGATAAAGCGTTGTCTTTTTCTACCCCTGAGCAAGAAAATGCACCGCAAAAAAACTCCAATACTATTATTAATGTCAGCGAATTTAATAATACGCTTACACCAGTGACTGTTGAAGAAACACCAACCCACCATTTATTAAAACTATTTGATCAAAAAGTCGAAAACTCTAATATCGATCTAAAAACTTATTTAAATAACTTAAATTATTTCAGCACCGAACCGATCGGCAACCTTCCTGCTGTAAATTGGGCAGAACAGGCTGAAAAAGATAAAAAACGTACCCCACTGAACTATTTTATGTGGTTCTGTATTAATGCTTTCTTATTTGGTGCACTTATATTCCAGTTTTTCTGGTTCAATCCTCAATATTTAAAAAATAGTCCAGTGATGGGTGCTGCATTTACTGCGGTCTGTGATGTATTCAATTGTTCACGTCTAGAGGAACATTACAGTTTAATTAGTACCAAAAAAGTCAAAATTCGTAGCATTGGAAATAATGAAACACGTTTTACAGGTGAAATGATCAATTTTCATGACCGTAGCCTTGCCTTACCCAATATGAAAATTTCACTAAAAGAAAATGGTACTGAAATAGCAAACTATACGCTTTTACCTGAAGAGTATTTGGACAAAAGTCTGCATGGCATCCAACGGATCCCAAAAAGTAGTCCTTTTAAATTCCAATTTAGCTTACCAATTGCACGCAAAAGCTTCGATAATTATTCAATTGAGTTGATTCGCCCCTAATATTGGAAAAAACTATTAAAAAAGTAAAAAAAACATAAAAAAAATGCAGTTTTCTTGCTCACTTTTTCCTAGACAATGGTATGATACGCGCCACGAAAGCTTTGTGCTGCAAACTCCTCGCTAATTTTTCACAACAAATACAATCCCAACCGTGCGCTTTAATATTTATTGCGTATTGAGTAGATTTTTTGTTTGTTTTTTAGGCTGTAACAATTATTAATCTATTGTTACGCTTATTTTTCGAACAATTTTGCGAGTTGTGTCAAGCTACAAGTAATGTACAAGTTTTAGAACTCCGCATTAGGAACTAAAACGGAGTTCATTCAAGTTTATAGACCACTTTTAACAAATCACTTTACCCAAGTGATATTTGATTTTTCGGATTAATTCGCATGAATAGCAAATCTCCTATTTTTACTGCACAATCTGATGTCGCTCTTCGTATTCACGTAGATCGCGCAGTTCGCCATTACTTTGCACAATTGCAAGGCGAGCAACCATCTCAGGTATACGATATGGTGCTGGCGGAAATGGAGAAGCCTCTTCTATCTGTAGTTCTTGAATATACACGTGGTAATCAAACCCGCGCTGCTGAGATTCTCGGCTTAAACCGTGGTACTTTACGTAAAAAGTTGAAAGCTCACGGTTTAATGAGTGAATAAATGATAAAATGCTTGCGGCTTCCGCAGGCATTTTTTTTAACCTGCATTTTGCTAATTTTGTTTTAATCTGTTCCTTGAAAACTGTGACGAAGATCATGACTATTAAACGCGCTTTAATCTCTGTGTCTGACAAGACTGGAATTGTTGAATTTGCACAAGAACTTGCTGCTCTAGGGGTAGAAATTTTATCTACTGGCGGAACATACAAATTGTTGAAAGACAATAATGTTGCCGTAGTTGAAGTTTCAGAGCACACAGGTTTCCCAGAGATGATGGACGGCCGTGTAAAAACGCTACATCCGAAAATTCATGGTGGTATCTTAGCTCGTCGCGGTCTAGACGAAGCTGTGATGGCTGAACACAACATCGATGCAATCGATCTGGTAGTTGTTAACCTTTATCCTTTCGCTGCGACTGTGGCAAAACCGAACTGCTCACTTGCTGATGCAATCGAAAATATCGACATCGGTGGTCCAACAATGGTTCGTGCTGCTGCGAAAAACCATGCATCGGTTGGTATCGTAGTAAATGCATCTGACTATGGAACTGTTGTTGAAGAGTTAAAAGCTGAAGGTTCACTTTCACATGCAACTCGTTTTGACTTAGCGGTTAAAGCATTTGAACATACTGCACAATACGACGGTATGATTGCTTCTTACTTAGGCGCACGCGTAGGTAAGGAAGAAGGTCAAGCAGATAAATTTGCGCGTACTTTCAATACACAATTAAATAAAGTTCAAGATTTACGTTACGGCGAAAACCCACATCAGTCTGCTGCTTTCTATGTAGAAGACACAGCAACTGAAGCATCTGTTTCTACTGCGAAACAACTTCAAGGTAAAGAACTCTCTTATAACAACATCGCAGACACTGACGCAGCACTTGAATGTGTAAAATCATTTGCTAAGCCTGCATGTGTCATCGTAAAACACGCGAACCCATGTGGTGTGGCAGTTTCTCTAGACGGCATCCAAGCTGCTTATGACCTTGCTTATGCAACTGACCCTGAATCTGCATTCGGCGGCATCATTGCATTCAACCGTGAATTAGACGTTGCAACTGCACAAGCGATTGTTGATCGTCAATTCGTTGAAGTGATCATTGCTCCTAGCGTTGCTGAAGGCGTGCTTGAAGTGACTGGTGCGAAGAAAAACGTACGTGTATTAGTATGTGGTGAGCTTCCTGCAATTACAGAACGTAAAGCGCAACTTGACTACAAACGTGTAAACGGCGGCTTACTGGTTCAAGATCAAGACTTAGGCATGATCACAAAAGATGACCTTAAAGTTGTGACTAAACGCGCTCCAACTGAAGCAGAAATTGATGACTTGATCTTTGCTTGGAAAGTTGCGAAATACGTTAAGTCTAACGCGATTGTTTATGCAAAAGGTCGTCAAACCATTGGTGTTGGCGCAGGTCAAATGAGCCGCGTTAACTCTGCTCGTATTGCTGCAATTAAAGCTGAACATGCTGGTTTAGTGGTTGAAGGTGCGGTAATGGCATCTGACGCATTCTTCCCATTCCGTGATGGCATTGATAACGCTGCAAAAGCGGGCATCAAATGCATTATCCAACCGGGTGGTTCTATGCGTGATGAAGAAACAATTGCTGCAGCTGATGAAGCTGGTATTGCAATGGTCTTCACTGGCATGCGTCATTTCCGTCACTAAGTTGGCAACGTGATCATGACAATTAAGCACAGTTTTTTGCTTAATACACTAGATTTATAATCTTGCATAAAGTCCTCTCCTGCTTTCAGGTTGAGGACTTTATGTCATTTTCGATTCATGGAGTATGAACCGATGAATATTTTAGTTTTGGGTAATGGCGGTCGTGAACATGCATTAGCATGGAAAATCGCACAAGATGACAAAGTCGCAAAAGTATTTGTAGCACCGGGTAATGCGGGTTCTGCAACTGAAAATAAATGCGAAAATGTTGCACTAAATATTTTAGACAATGCTGCGATTATCGACTTTGCAAAAAACAATGCCGTTGATTTAATCGTGGTTGGCCCTGAAGCACCACTTGTAAATGGTGTGGTGGATGCTTGCCGTGAAGCGGGTGTAAAAATTTGGGGCC
This sequence comes from Acinetobacter sp. YH12094, assembly GCF_013419295.1. Taxonomy (NCBI): domain Bacteria; kingdom Pseudomonadati; phylum Pseudomonadota; class Gammaproteobacteria; order Moraxellales; family Moraxellaceae; genus Acinetobacter; species Acinetobacter sp. YH12094. The sequence continues at coordinate 323,282 of NZ_VPAK01000003.1, read as the reverse complement.
CAACTCAATTTGCTGCACAGCTTGAAGGTTCTAAAGCATTCGCGAAGCATTTCTTAAAACGCCACAACATTCCAACTGCTTTCTATGATGTATTTACAGAAGTAGATGCAGCGAAAGCATTTGTTGAAAAAAATGGTGCACCAATTGTAATCAAGGCTGATGGTCTTGCTGCAGGTAAAGGCGTAATCGTTGCCATGACCAATCAAGAAGCATTTGATGCGATTGATGACATGCTGGCTGGCAACAAATTTGGCGATGCCGGCTCACGTGTGGTGATCGAAGAATTTCTTGCAGGTGAAGAAGCTTCTTTCATTTGTATGATTGATGGCGACAACATTTTGCCAATGGCAACGTCTCAAGATCACAAGCGTATCTTTGAAGGCGACGAAGGTCCAAATACGGGCGGTATGGGTGCTTACTCTCCTGCGCCTGTTGTGACTGCTGACGTATTTGAAAAAACCATGAATGAAGTGATGCGTCCTACCGTTGAAGGTATGAAAAAAGACGGTCATGTTTATACAGGTTTCTTATACGCAGGTTTGATGATTGATGAACAAGGTCAGCCTAAAGTGATCGAGTTCAACTGTCGTTTTGGCGACCCTGAAACTCAGCCAATTATGATGCGTTTAAAATCATCTTTAGTTGACCTAGTTGAAGCAGGTATTGCGGGTAACTTACCTGCAGAAGCTGAATGGGATGAGCGTAAGACTGTAGGTATCGTACTTGCATCTAAGGGCTACCCTGAAACTTCTAGCAATGGTGATGTGATTTCTGGTTTAGACACTGAAATGGCTGATGCGAAAGTGTTCCATGCTGGTACTAAAGCACTTGAAAATGGTGATATTGTGACTGCTGGTGGTCGTGTTCTTTGTGTGACTGCGCTAGGCAACACAATTGGTGAAGCGCAAGCAAAAGCGCTCAAGCTTTGCCAAAAAGTGACTTTTGATGGTGTTCAATACCGTAAAGATATTGGTTACCGTGCAATTGCGCGTGAAAATGCTTAATCATTCATTTGATTAAATAAAAACCCCGCTAAGTGCGGGGTTTTTTATAAATAAATAGCTCAAATAACGGCTTTTATCATCTATATCCATGATTAAAAATACACGTTTATAGAGGTTCTTTAAGATAGTTTTTAAGTCTATTTTGTACTAATTTTTCAGTTAAATTATCTTTGTAGCTAAAATAGATAATATCCACTCCATTTGCTTTACTGAGTTGAAGCTTTTCCTTATCCCTTTGCTTTGTTCTTTTTAAACCTTCTTCTCCACCAAATAAGTTGACAGCAAGATAGTGTTGTTGCCCTTGGTACTCAATCGCTAAATTTAGCTCAGGGATATAGACATCAAACCTTTGTCTATTCAACCAACTTGGTGATGCTTCTCTTTGAACCGTGTATTGAGGAAATAGCAGATTGATATAGTTAAATAATAAGGTTTCATTAACCCACCTTTCACCTATACGTGCAACACCTTTTAACTCTCTAATATGGTTTTCCGCATCCCTTTCACTGATACCTTCCTGAAATGCGTATTTAGCAATGTAAGCGCCATATTTAGCTTTAAAAGCCGAGCCATACATTTTGTGGCAATAGATTAAATCTGAATTGGTATTGGTGCAGATATGGCAAATCGAAACTTTAACAGATTTATGTTCTAACGCATTTTTAAGGTGAGTGTGGCGTACAGCCAACCCAATCTGATTTTGGGCAAGAGCATCCTTAAAACATGAGCAAAAGAAACTTTCTCCCGTCATTTTGTTATAGAAAGTCTGCCGCCACTCATAAAAGCCTAATTTTGATGGTAATAAACTTTTTGGTGGTGTCATTCGTGAATAAAGCTTAGTTAATAATGCTTGTGGAAATTCAACGGAAAGAAGCTGTATTGATGTTTTGTTTTTGGTTTTCATTTTTGTATTTTTAATATTGTACTTCCTAGTTATTCCTCCTCCATAAAGGAAATCACACAATATAATAAATGAAGGTAGTTTAACTTCCGTAACATCCAGATCTATGTCCTTATCACTGATTAGCTCAAATTGAAGATAAGGGATTATCATTTTCCCTTTGTCTATATACTCTTTCAGTGATAAGTGATCATCATAGTACCCAAATGTGTAATTCTGCTTTATTTCAGTTATTGAGATTGAATCCGGAGTACTAAAAAAGTGAATAAGAGCTTCATATAAATCTTCAAAAACTGTTGTTTTTTCTCGCCCAAGATTTTCTTGGCATAATACGAGAAATTCATCCTCTGAAAATTTGTATTGCAACTCCATATTTACTCCTTATCAACTAAATATATGTAAAAGCCTATTAAGATTAGTTCATCAAATCAAATTACATCTCCCCCAAATACTATTCACTTATATCAATTCCATCATCATGTACACTATAAATTATTTACATTAGTCTCAGTAAGAAAACACCCATACAAATTAATATTTAATATGCATATTTTTATCCAAACCCCTCGCCTTATCCTCCGCCAATGGCAAGACTCCGATACTGCTCCATTCATCCAAATGTGTGCAGACGACGACGTCATGCGCTATTTCCCTAACAAACTTGATGCGTCCGAAGCCACTGCATTTATGCAACGCCTACGCGATGCAATAGAAACACGTGGTTGGGGTTTATATGCCGTCGAGCTTAAAGCCACTGGCGAATTTATTGGCTTTATCGGCTTACATGTACATCCCCCCGAGTTTGAAATAGCCGATGCACCTGAAATTGGCTGGCGCTTACTGCCGCAATATTGGCATCAAGGCTATGCCACCGAAGGTGCGAAAGCAGTTCTCAAACATGCTTTTCGAAATCTAAGACTTGAGAAAGTCATTTCATTTACAGCGTGTCTAAATAAACCATCCGAACATGTTATGCAAAAAATTGGTATGCAAAAAGTCCGTGAGTTTAATCATCCACTTTTACCCCTAGAGCATCCCTTAAATAAACACGTGCTGTATGAAATACAACGTAGTGATTATTTGCACATCCCCTTTTGCTAATTCAATAATTATTCACAGCAAATTCAAAACTCTAACTCTGGCAAATATTGGCTATGGAAGATGTTAAAAACTTTAATTTTTGTTACCACAGGAATTCGTATACAAAAACTAAATTATCCATTAAATCATATAAAAAACCCCGCTAAGTGCGGGGTTAAGAAAAAATATCAATATCGATCACTAGCAATTAAAACATCTTGATGTGTATGCTGAAGCAACTTCAAACCTCTCTAAGCATGCTTAATCAAAATGGCATACATAATCGACAACATCGGTATATTGCACTTTAAAAATTGAATCTTGAGGAACAATAAACCTTTCGCCAAAAGTATATTGAAAAAACTCGCCCTGCTCCCCAATTTGCACAACACACTACCCCTATGTGATTTCAACACGTTCTTTCACATGCAGCTCAAACGTTATATGTTATTCTGATGACAAAAATACACCGATGGTTTTTTGGCTAACATCTTCAATTTTTAAAACATGGCTCACCCATCTACCGCCACAATGAACCGTAGGCTTTTTTTGCAATTGAGACGAAATCAAACTGATTTAACATAGCGTGCCTCACATAGCAATTTATTATGATCAATTATTAAGCAATTTATATTAAACAATATAGCTGATTCAATCTTCCTCAGATTTAGATCTAAGATTTTGAAAAGCCATGAATCAGAGTTGAACTTCAAATATATCAATAAAGATTTCAATGCAGATTAGATTGAAGCACTTCGTTATTTTCACATATGAATGTTACAAATTTTGTGTATGACAGGACTTATTTCATTTTTATCATTTTTTCAGCAATACATTTTAAAATTTGTTATATAGACCTAAACTTATATATATGATGTACTGAAATAGTTTAATTATAAATAATATATTGTTTTTACTTATTAAATTATTTAATTAAACATATTCCATATACAATTTTGGTGCTAAGCATAACTTTTTAAATCACTATATTGAATAATAAAAAATTGATATGATGCCTAGCGAAATATAGAGATTTGCTTTATTAAATCTTTTGTTTACAGCAGCTTGCAATGGCTATCTTTTCCCATTTGGAAATAGACTCAGATCTAATTGTATAAGTCTGTGTAGCATTTTAAATTATTAAGCATCTATCAGCCTGTCTGATAAAAGACTTAAGTAAATCTCTCCATAATATGATTTGTGAATTTATTAATTTTATAAATTTACTCGGGTGAATATATGAAAAAGCTCCTAGGATTAGTTCTCGGTTTATCTGTGGGCCTTTCAGGCTGTGGTAAACAAGAAGCTCCTGCAACTGACGCCGCACAACAAAAAGACACTGCAGAAGTGCAAACTGTTACCATGGCTTCGACTGGTTCAGATGCTGATATTTGGCGCTATATTGCTACGCTTCCTGAAACCAAAGAAGCTGGCATTAAACTTGAAGTGAAAAACTTTACTGACTATGTGTCTATGAACACTGCTGTAGCGAACAAAGAAATTGATGTTAATGCATTCCAGTCATATGCCTATATGGTTGCGTTTAATGACAACAATAAAGATAAAATCGCACCGCTTTCGACTACTTATTTAGAGCCAATGGGTATCTATTCAAGCAAAGTCAAAAAACTTGAAGAGTTCAAAACAGGTGCAACAATCGCGATTCCAAATGATGGCGCAAACGAATCACGTGCATTGTTGCTACTTCAATCTGCTGGCTTAATCAAACTTAAAGCTGATTTTGACGATGTAAAAGGCACACCTGCTGACATAACTGAAAATGCGAAAAAAATCGTAATCAAACCAATTCAAATGGCGACTGCTGTCCGTGTTAAAGACGAAGTTGATGCGATTGTTTTGGGTAATACCCTTGCGATGGAAGGTGGTTTAAACGTACTGAAAGATGCGGTTTACTATGAGCCAATCGACCAAAGTACAAAAATGAACGTGAACATTCTTGCTGTTGCTGCTGACCGTCAAAATGACCCAGTTCTACAAAAAGTAGGCGCGCTTTATCACACTCCAGCAGTTAAAGCTTACATCGATGAACATTTTGGTGGTACTAAAATTGATGTAAATAAACCAACTAGCTACCTCACTGAAGCAAAATAGTAATATAATTTCTTCAAATAAACAGGCAAAGTTTACTTTGCCTGTTTTTTCATTTCTGAACCTTTTTTGACGCTATGATCCAATTTAAAAATATCTCCAAGCATTTTGAGCTAAAAGGCCAAACCGTTACAGCACTGGATCAGATTAATCTGGACATTCCAGATGGCTGTATTTTCGGTCTAATTGGCTACAGTGGTGCAGGCAAAAGTACCTTAATCCGTTTAATTAATTTGCTAGAACGTCCTAGTGAAGGGCAAATTATTATTCATGATAAAGACTTTACTGCTTTAAATTCGGCAGAGCTACGTCAAGAAAGAACCAATATTGGCATGATCTTCCAGCACTTCAATTTACTGCAAACCAAAACAGTTGCAGAAAATATTGAAATGCCGCTTAAACTTTTAGGTGTGTCTAAAGCTGAACGCCAAAAACGTTTAAAAGAGTTGCTCGAATTTATTGACCTAAAACATAAGAAAAATGCCTATCCAGATGAGCTCTCTGGTGGCCAAAAACAACGTGTCGGGATTGCCCGTGCGCTTGCCAATCATCCTAAAATTTTACTGTGTGATGAAGCAACATCTGCTCTCGATCCGCAAACCACCAAGTCGGTATTGGCGTTATTAAAGAAAATCAATCAAGAACAAGGCATTACTATTGTGATGGTCACCCATGAAATGGATGTGATTGAATCTGTTTGTGATTATGTTGCGGTGATGGAACAAGGGAAAATCATCGAACATGGCTCAACCTTAGAGATTTTTAGTCAGCCAAAACACAATACAACCAAAAACTTTATTCAAACTGTATTGCAGCAACAGCTTCCTGTTACTATTTTAAATAATCTAGAAAATCAAAACCATAACAGTATTTATTGTTTAAAATTTCTGGGCAGTTCGGCACAGGAAACCGTCATTCAAGCGGTAATTAAACAGTTTGATATTAGCTTGAATATTTTGTTTGCCAATATGACTGAAATTAATGGTGCGGTGATTGGACAAATGTTCGTTCAGCTATTAGGTGATGCAGCATTGATTCAACAAGCGGTGGCGTTCTTAGAACAACATGGCGTTGAAGTCACTCAAGCAGGAGTTCAGCAATGAGAGATTTAATTGTTCAATGGCTGACTCAAATTACAGCACCCTTTTGGAAAAGTTCTTTGTCTATGGATCAGTTCGTCACTGCCCTACAAGAAACTTTTCACATGGTGTTCTTTGCCATGCTCTTCGGCTGTATATGGGGTTTTATCCAGGCTGTGATTTTATATGTCTCACGTCCACAAGGCATTTTGCCTAACCGTGTCATCTACCATGGTTTGAACCCGATTGTGAATGCGCTGCGTTCATTGCCATTTATTATCCTCTTGATTGCGGTCATTCCTTTAACCAAAGTCATTGTAGGGACTTCCATCGGGACTTGGGCTGCAATTGTTCCTCTCACAATCTATGTTGGTCCTTACATTGGTCGTCTGATTGAAACATCGTTGCTTGAAGTGAATGACGGCATTATTGAGTCTGCTCAAGCGATGGGTGCATCTCCGCTGCAAATCATTACTAAATTTGTGCTACCAGAGTCTCGTAGCTCTTTGATTTTAAACTTAACGACTGCAACCATTAGCTTAATTGGCGCAACAGCCATGGCGGGTGCAGTAGGTGCAGGCGGTATCGGTGATCTTGCCATTTCTTATGGTTATCAACGTTTTGATAGTAGCGTGGTCATCATGACCGTCATTGTATTGTTGATTTTGGTACAAATTGTTCAAAGTCTGGGGGACTGGTTATCGAAACTGCGCTAAGCCTGCATAATTCATATATTTAAGCTCTCCTCGGAGGGCTTTTTAGTTTCTTAGATTCTAAAATTTAGTTTTTAATGCCGCAATTAAACCAAAATTTTTTTAGTTTTAAATTATTTTGACGGCAAATTAGCAACACCATAAAATTTAAAATATAACCTTCAATATTACGTTTACAAAAACTTGAATGAGTACAAAATATCAAAAGAACAGGATTTTATATTCCCCATGCAAACAACACTGACAGCAAAAATTTTCCGCTTAAATTTTTTTCACAACAGCAATATTGATCACTTCAGCAACATCTGCATCCATTGCTGATTATAACTATGTGACTAGTATTAAAGTAAATGATATTGACTTAGTCTTACCCTTGCCTGCATCAAAAGCAAATGCATTAATCAGCAAAAATCCAGTAAAGCTTAAATATGAATATTCAGAATGTACCGGCAATACTGAATTTCATGTCACATCAAAAGGTAAATTTCTAAAATTTGAAATTTATGCAGAGGACAATCCTCAAGTTAAAAATGATTCATTCTATAAAAATAAAAGCAGCTTCGCCCAACTTGGACAAACAAAAGGGGCTGTTTGGATGGAATGGCATAACTCCATGCAAATACGCGATAAAATTCAAATTGGGTCAAAAAACTTAACAAGCCAATATAACTTTCAACAATTTGTAAAAGACTTCCCCAAAAGTGCAAAATTAGCCAATCCAAATGAAGTTACTTACGTGATTTTACTCTCACCTACTCATGCCAAATCCGTGCTGAAAGAGCCGCAAAATTATGATTTACCCTATATTGGCAATCTAGCCTTCCACTTTAAAAATGGCAAATTAACTGCCTTTTCAGTTAATCAAGGTATTGCTTGCTAAATGGTGCTTGTCATACAGCGTTTATTGATTAAACAGTGAATTTATAAATCTGCATAAAGCCATGCAATAAACGCAAGTTTGATCTCAGAGCATGCTAAAATCAGCAGCTGTTTTCGCAGGGACTCATCTATGCACTTTGTACATCTTGGTATTTTTACAGAATTTTCCATTACTGAATCTATTGTACGTATACCTGATCTTGTAAAAGCTGCAGCTGCAGATGAAATGCCCGCTCTGGCCATTACTGACCTTTCAAATCTACATGCTGCTGTAAAATTCTATAAAAAGTGCTTAGATAAAGGCATTAAACCCATATTTGGTTCAACCATTCGTCTGAATGATGCTGAACACAAAGCTACTCTTCTAGCGATGACCAATAAAGGTTGGCGCAGTCTAACAGAGTTGGTTTCTGAAGGTTATATTTCAGGTCAACAGCTTGATATTCCTTGCGTAAAAAAAGATTGGATTTTAAATCAACACCAAGACTTGATTGTTTTACTGGGTATGCAAAGTGATGTCGGCAAAATGCTTTGCTCTTCTAACCCGCAAAAAGCTGAACCCCTGTTAGCTGAATGGGTCGAAAAATTTGGCAATCGTGTTTATCTAGCGATTACACGAACTGAGCGCTCGGGTGAAGAAGACTTTATTCACGAAGCAGTAAAACTTGCGAAGAAATTTAACATTGGTGTGGTTGCTCATAACGATGTGCATTTTATACGTAAAGAAGATTTCGAGGCACATGAAGCACGCGTTTGTATTGCCGATGGCTTTGTCCTCGGTGACAATCGTCGCCCTAAAAATTACAGTCCTGAACAGTATTTTAAAACTGCCGAGGAAATGACGGAGCTGTTTGCAGACATTCCAACGGCTATAGAAAATACCTATCACATTGCGCGACGCTGTAATGTGTCATTACGTTTAGGCTTCCATGACCTTCCCGATTATCCAATTCCTGAAGGTCATACAATTGACACCTATTTTGAACATTTATCAAAAGAAGGTTTAGAAGAACGTTTAGCGCATTTGTACCCTGTCGAACAACGTGGTGACGACTGGCCAGAAATTCGTAAGCCTTATGATGAACGTTTGGCTTATGAAGTCGGGATCATCCTGACCATGCAATTCCCAGGTTACTTCCTGATTGTCATGGACTTTATTCAATGGTCTAAAGGTAATGGCGTCCCTGTTGGTCCAGGCCGTGGTTCGGGTGCAGGTTCCTTGGTTGCCTATAGTTTAAAAATTACCGACCTAGACCCACTACGTTATGACCTACTGTTCGAACGTTTCTTAAACCCTGAACGTGTATCAATGCCCGACTTTGACGTCGATTTCTGTATTGCAGGTCGTGACCGTGTTATTGACTATGTTGCACGCACCTATGGTCGAGATGCGGTCTCTCAGATTGCAACTTTCGGTACCATGGCGGCAAAAGGTGCAATTCGTGACGTAGCCCGTGTCTTGGGTAAATCTTATGGTTTGGCTGACCGTATTTCTAAAATGATTCCGACCAAGCCTTTAGGTTTAAGTTTGGAAGAATCCATTGAGGCCGAACCACAACTCAAAGACATTGTCACCAATCCATCTAACCCAGATAACGAAGATGCAGCCGAAATTTGGGAAATGGCACTCAAACTTGAAGGCATTACCCGTAATACAGGTAAACATGCCGGTGGTGTGGTTATTGCACCAACGAAGTTAACTGACTATTCGGCTGTCCTATGTGATGCAGATGGAACTAACCGTGTAGCCCAATTCGATAAAGACGATGTGGAAGCTGCAGGTCTAGTTAAATTCGACTTCTTGGGCTTACGTAACTTAACGGTAATTGAAGATGCCATTAAGCACATTAATGCCCGTCCAGATATCACTACACCTGTCGATATCTCCTTGATTCCTTTGGATGACAAACCTGCCTATGCTGTGTTCGCAGAAGCAAATACCACAGCGGTCTTCCAGTTTGAATCCGTCGGCATGAAAAAAATGCTGAAAGAGGCACGTCCAAGTAAGTTCGAAGAAATTATTGCTTTCGTGTCTTTATACCGTCCAGGCCCGATGGATCTGATTCCTGACTTTATTTACCGTATGCATGGTGGCGAGTTTGAATACTTACATCCATTACTAGAAAGTGTCCTTGAGCCGACATACGGCATTATGGTGTATCAGGAACAGGTAATGCAGGCAGCGCAGTTCTGTGCTGGCTATAGCTTGGGTGGCGCGGATTTACTTCGTCGTGCCATGGGTAAAAAGAAAGTCGAAGAAATGATTAAGCACCGTCAGATCTTTACTGAAGGTGCTGCAACCAAAGGTATTGATGCAGATACGGCCAACCATATCTTCGATTATATGGAGAAATTCGCAGGCTATGGTTTTAACAAATCCCATGCCGCAGCCTATGCTCTTGTTGCATATCAAACCGCTTGGTTAAAAGCACATTTCCCAGCTGAATTTATGTCAGCAGTGATGACCTCGGAAATGCAGAACACGGACAACGTGGTGTTCTTGATCGATGACTGTCGTATTAATGGTCTTGAAGTCTTACCACCTTCGGTCAATATGTCTTTATATAATTTCCATGCCTGCGATCCACAAACCATCGTCTATGGTTTAGGTGCGATCAAGGGTGTCGGTGAAGCTGCCATGCAGTCTGTGATTGACTCACGTATCCAAGATGGCCCATATAAAGATCTGTTTGACTTCTGTCATCGTATTGACCTAAAAAAAATCAATAAGCGCACGCTTGAAGCATTGATTCGTGGTGGCGCATTGGATTGTTTAGGATTAGAACGCGCTGACTTGATGGCGCAATTACCAGAAGCTGTACAAGCAGCTGACCAAGCCCGTACAAACCGCGAAATAGGGATGATGGATTTATTTGGTGAAGTTGAAGAAGTTCAGCGTAAACCTTCTAAACCTGTTAAACCGTGGTCTGATGAAGTTCGTCTTAAAGGTGAAAAAGATACTCTTGGGCTTTATCTAACAGGTCATCCGATCGATGTGTATCGATCGGAGCTAAAAGCCTTTATTTCACAGCGCATTAATGAGCTTACGCCTACACGACGTGGTGTCACTACAGTATTTGCAGGCCTAGTCGTCGATATTGCCAACTTCCCGAACCGCATGATGGTGACGCTCGATGATGGTACTGCACGTATTGAAGTGTCTGCGAATCACGAACGTTTTAACCGCTTCAAAGATGTGATTCAAAACGAAAAAGTGGTCGTCATTGAAGGTGAAATTTACGAACGTGAAGGTTTTGATCGGCCAATGGGTCGCTTAACTAAAGCCTTCAGTTTGAATGAAATCCGTCAAAAACGTGCCAATGCCATTCAAATTAAATTAACACCTGAACATTTTAGTAAAACGCTATCACGCGACATCCAAAATATTTTACTACCTTTCTGCAATGTCGATATGTGTACGCATATACCTGTGCAGTTATATATTGACTATCCATATGCGACGGCCGACATTCATTTGGGCTTAAACTGGAAAGTTGCCCCACTAGATGAATTACTGTCTAAGCTGCGTGACTACTTTGGCAAAGAATCTTTGCATGTCGAATATCATGTCAAATCCAAAGCTGCCAAAGCGGTAAGTTATGAACAAGCCTCTATTCCTGCGCAGGTTCCGCCACCGCCAGATGGGATGAGCATGGATGATGCCATGGATTTATATCAAGCAGAAGCCAATCAATTTTCTTAAAGTTTAAACGCTGTTTGAACTGCTTTTTTAAATAAACATATTGGAAATATCATGAATCAAACTGACAATGCTGCGGTTTCAGCACATCTCTCCCATGTGCGTATTGTCATGGTGAATACAACATTACCCGCAAATATTGGTAGTGCATTACGTGCCATGAAAACCATGGGACTTTCAAAGTTGGTCTTAGTTGCACCGAAGACTTACCCGCATCCGGACATTAATGCTTTGGCTGCCGGTGCTGTCGATTTAATTGATCAAATTGAAATCGTTGAATCATTAGAAGAAGCTATTAAAGATTGTCATATTGTCTTTGGTACTAGTGCGCGTAGTCGTACCATCCCATGGCCATTACTCGACGCTCGCCCTGCTGCCGAAATGTCTCTCAAAGCGGTCTGTGAACAACAGCAAGAAATTGCCGTGGTGTTTGGCCGTGAAGACCGTGGTTTGACCAATGAAGAATTGGCAATGGCCAATTATCACGTCACTATTCCAGTAAATACTGAATATGGCGTCTTAAACGTTGCCCAAGCGATTCAAGTCATTTGTTATGAAATGCGCATGGCCGCCCTTGCACATACTGAGTTAACTGCAAATCCTGATGCCAATATGCATGTTACCAATAACATCGATATGGAATGGGACGAACCTTTGGTGACCCATGAAATGATGGAACAGTTCTACCCGCATATTGAAAAAATGCTGGCAGAGATTGAATTTATGGATCCAAAAAATCCAAGATTATTACCTTTACGCTTGCGTCGCCTATTTGGACGTATACAATTAGATCGTATGGAATACCACTTATTACGTGGCATCTTTAGCCGAGTACAGGCTTTAAATAACGGAACATGGAAAAAATCTACAGACAATGAGGATCAATCTAATGCTTAAGCAGCTCAAAGAAGATATACAGGCTGTATTCGCGCGCGATCCTGCTGCACGAAATACGCTCGAAGTCTTAACGACTTATCCAGGAATTCATGCCTTAATCATGCATCGTATGGCACATGAACTTTGGAAAAAAGAGTGTAAAGGCTCAGCTCGTCTATTGTCTTCTTTTAGCCGCTTTGCCACAGGCATTGAGATTCATCCGGGTGCGAAAATCGGTCGTCGTTTCTTTATTGACCACGGTATGGGTGTGGTGATTGGTGAAACAGCTGAAATTGGTGATGATGTCACCCTCTACCATGGTGTGACCTTAGGTGGCACGACTTGGAACAAAGGCAAACGTCACCCAACTTTGGAAGATGGTGTAGTGGTTGGCGCTGGTGCAAAAATCTTGGGCCCATTTACGGTGGGTAAAAATGCCAAAGTCGGTTCAAATGCCGTCGTGACTAAAGAAGTTCCTGCAAATACTACTGCTGTGGGCAATCCAGCACGCTTTATCACCAAAGATAAACCAAAAGATGAAGCGGAAACACGTCGTCGCGACTATGCAGAAAGTATTGGTTTCCAGCCTTATGCTGCAACCCAAGACCAAACTGACCCGATGTTAGAAGGTATGCGTGTATTGTTAGATCGTATTCAGCACAATGAAAAACGTATGAATAATTTGTGTCAGCGTTTGTCTCTCCTTGACCCAACGTTCAAAAAGCAACAGCTTAATGAACAACCTTTTAGTCAGGAAGAACTTAAAATCATTGAAGATGTGCGCCGCGAATGCGAAGCTCAAAGTACTCAATCTAAAGCTTAACCAAAAGCAATCAGAATAAATTGCCTTTAACTTGCATGTTGTTCAGAGTTTTTTTAGACTGACCAACATGCTTTTTTTATAAAATAAATTTAATGGATGAATCATATGACGCTTAAGCCCTTGGCAGTTGCTTGTATTGCTTTAACCCTTGCCGCTTGTGGAAGCGCCCCAACTAAAAATAATGCTCCTAAAGATGCCATGATTTTTGTAGAGCCTGAACTGACTCCACCTTTCTACGCACTCAACCCATTTAACTACGATGCACCACCTCCTTTTGAATTAAATTTACAAAAAGCTGCAGCACAGCCTGTGACTAAGATGGTGGTAACTAGCCCAACCGACCCATCTAAGCAATTAACCCTTGAAGAAAACCGCCTGATTATCCCCACTGTTGACAGCAAAGAACGTTCGATGAAATTTGCTGCTTTAGCAGGTGACAATGAAATCGACATTACTGAAATTGATGATTTCTTACAGCTTGTTGAAGGTAAAGCACGTCACTATCCACCACGTTTTGTTCAACGCCAAGAACGCAAAGGGTTTGAGCTTAAACTCAAGGAAGTTACGCAAAAATTAGATACGCTTGCGTCTAAAGACAACGCCTCTTTTGATATTTTAGTTCGTGCATTTAAAGCCAGTGTGATGGCACGTAACCTTGATTTGGGTTCTGTGTACACAACTAAATCATTAACTTACGCACAACGTATTTTAAAAATCAACCAAGATGATGCAGAAGCAAACTTCTGGTTCGGTTTTGGTTTATCTGAAGGTGGTGGTCAACGTGAAGCGATTCCATACTTAGACAAAGCAATGAAAGCCGGTGTTCAAGAAGCGTATCTTTCTGCAGCAAATAACTATATTGCCATGGAACAAAAAAAGAACGCCATTCAGGTTTTAAAGAACTATAAAGTTAAATATCCACAAGAAGCAGAAGTTGCTGATCGTTTAATTCAAGAAATTGAAAAGCAAGGTCGCTGGAATGTTTGGCAAGTTTTAAATCCACCTAAAGCTGCGTCTTAAATCAGACGATTTAGAAAATTCTTTTGAAAAAAGACCGTTTTAACGGTCTTTTTTCATTTAAGGTGAATTGAAAATCCTGACAATTATCGTATGATTTGAAGATACTTAACCTTATGCGCGGCCTCTTTATGCAGCAAAATATTAAAAAAATACTGCTCCTTGGAATCATAAGTACAAGCGTACTGAGTGGATGTCAGGTCGTCAGTGTCAAAAATCAAAAACTCAATGTTTCGATTGCCAATGAACGTGAAAGTATTATTTCTCGAAACAAACTTAGCGAAGCCAGTTTAAATGTCTTGTCGATGACAGGTCGGGAAGCCAAAGCCTGCACAGAAGACCCGAAAGCCTGTGTTGATGAGTTACAACAAATTCCTCAGATTCAAGATGAACAATTACTTTCTACAGCAAGTGAATTATATTTAGCTAAAGCTATAGAATATGAATCTTCTTCAGCCTGCAAGTTAGGTGTGCTCAGTAGTCACAAATCTGAAGAAAAACAAAAAATTGAACAAGACACTTATAATAAGTGCTTAGATCAACAATTGATACTTCTCGATAAAAGTATTCGCTATAGCTATGCGTACATGTTTAAAACCAAACGTGCGCCTGCTGATCGTATTTTTGATAACCGTCAAGTTCAAATCCGTGATTTCTATAATCAAGGGATTGCCAAATTGGTTAGCAGCTATGCACTACGTTATAAGCCGCAAGAAGTCACCCAACAGATTAAAGTCGGACAAACCACCTATCACATAGACTTCAGCCACTACCCAGAACTCAAAAATCGTAAAATTGAACAATTGATGTCAACCTATAATCTTAACTTCTCAGGTTTACGTTCAATTACCCGTCGAGATGGTTTTGGCTCCGAATTTCTTGTGGTTTTACCCGAAGAACATACGATTGAAACAGGCAAAGCCAAATATATTATCAATCCGATTGATTTTAAATATCCGTCTGGTTCAAATCCTAATATCCATCAAGCGCGCTATTTAGCTGCAACCTTAACGGCTGAACCTCTAAGCGCTGCAACTACAGTTGATCAAATTTTGAATCAACATGAGTTTCAAATTAAAGCTTACGACCCGTATAAGTATGAACAGGTCAATATTGCCAATAAAAACTATGCGCTTGCTGCCAATTTTTCTGCTCCATATGGTCTTTGGTTAGCACAAAATAACTTGGGTAAGGCAGCTTATTTATCACTGATTGACCGAGATGAAAAACTGACGATGCCGCATCTCTACATGCTTGAACCATATAATCCTGACAAGAAAGTTATCGTCTTGGTACATGGTCTTGCTAGCAGCCCTGAAGCATGGATTCGTCTGACTAACGATATTATGGGCGATTCAGTGCTACGTGAACATTATCAAGTGTGGCAAGTCTTCTATTCAACGAATATGCCGATTATTGAAAGCCGCTTCCAAATTTATTCCATTTTGACTCAGACCTTTAGCAAAGTAGACGCCAATGCCGCAGCTAAAAAAGATGCTGTTCTAGTCGGTCATAGTATGGGCGGCATTATTGCACGACTACTGGTCAGCCAAGCCGATACCACGCAAGCAGCTTTGAAAATGATGAATTCACGTCAATTAAATCAGTACCGAAATATTCCAGTCGTGAAGCAGCGTATGGTGATTGATGATATTCCAAATTTCAGCCGCGCAATTTTTTTAGCTGCACCTCATCGCGGTACAGAATATGCAGATCGCTGGTTTACCAAAGCCGCTCGAAAAATTATTAAACTCCCAGGAGCTTTTTTATCGGCCATGGGTGATGTGTTAACTCAAGAAGAAGACCTGAAAGATTTATTTCGTGAAATTGACCATGGCTTGATCCAAAATGGACCAAGTGACTTAAGTCATCAATCAAAATTTATCGCGCTCACTGAAAATATTCAGCCGCGTAAGGGTTTGAAGTTTCATTCAATTATGGGAAATAACACCAACAGTCAAGATAAAAATATTATGACGGATGATATCGTACCATACACTAGTGCTCATCTAGAGGGTGCTGTTTCAGAAAAAATCATTAAAGGGGGTCATTCGATTCAAGAAACCCCTGAAGCTGTACTCGAACTACGCCGTATATTACGTTTGCATTTGATTGAACTTGGCCTCTATAAACCATAAGGCAATACAGCATTTAAATCGATCTACATATTTTAAAACCGATCTCAGGATCGGTTTTTTTATTTCTGCATTGACTTGAATATGCCATTATTCAGGTAGTTACTATATAAGCTTTTTTTTAATCATTTTAAAACTCAAAGGCACTCGTTGAACTTTACATAAACCTTATATTGGAGATAAATTATTGTAAAATAAAGACAAAATATTGTGCGCTTTTCCTAATTATTTAATGCGCATATCGAATTATGAAATTATAAGGCTTAAAGTCACTTCATCTGGATGAAATTGGGGGTTAAATCATAACTATATAAAATTAAGTATATTTTACGTCAAGTTTATAATCCATTTATCAACCGCTCTACCGTGATGAAGTGGCGAAAGAATTTCGTTTTCGCGGAATCATTATTTTTCTCCTGTATGCCCTGTCATGTACGGGGGATTTATCAAGTGATCCCATAACGCAGTTTTTTGTCGATTCCTCTGTATATTTGGGTAGTGTTTATCATTCTGATTGCATGGGATTTATCTTTTGTTCCGCATTAAACCCATATTTTAATGTTTATACTTGTCTAGGCTCGATGTGCGCTGTTGCGATCATATTTATCATCTTTACTGTGATTTGTAATGATCACAATGATGCGCTATTACATGCAGCCATGAAGTATGCCTTGGTCATCATCTATGCCTTTGTTGGTATGCGTTTTTATATTGCCATGGTTGCGGGTTGGTAGAACATGACCCACTGACTGGGCTAGCAAACCGTCGTCCGTTATAAGGAGCTTTAGAACAGCTATGGCATTATGCCCTACGCCATCAACAGCCTTTAAGCATCATGGTGATCGATATCGATTTTTTGAAAATTAAAATGATCATTTAGGTCATCAGGCGGGTGACATC
Source organism: Acinetobacter sp. YH12094 (assembly GCF_013419295.1). Classification (NCBI taxonomy): domain Bacteria; kingdom Pseudomonadati; phylum Pseudomonadota; class Gammaproteobacteria; order Moraxellales; family Moraxellaceae; genus Acinetobacter; species Acinetobacter sp. YH12094. The sequence continues at coordinate 306,066 of NZ_VPAK01000003.1, read as the reverse complement.
TGCCTCACACAAATTACTGAGGTTTTGTCTCAAATCACCAATCGAAATGGTGAGTTAGCTGCACACTATGGCAGCGAAGAGTTTTTACTCCTCTTTAGGGTGTTAACTGAAGCTGAAAATTGAACCTTTGGCAGCCGATTTATTATGCAGAATTTAATTACTCGAACTTCCACATCCAGCCAGCCATATGTCTAAATTTGTGAAGATTAACATCGGTACGAAAACGATCATTCCATCTAAATCTTATAAAATTCAGAAATTTATATAGGCTGCCGATCGTGCACTTTACCTTGCAAAAGGCAGCGGTCGAAACCAATATCGATTAGCTGAGGCTGAAGCGCAGCTTGATGTTTGAGTCAGTCTATCGCTTTGTAAATGTATCCATTGTTGAATTTACACACAGACTTTTTAGCGTTTATAAATAATATTTTGACTGCTTTTTTTACATGCAGACAAACCTTTTCTGGCATTTTCCTGTCACTTTTTTTGCTAGAATCAGCAACACGATTTGTTAACGTACACCTGTGGTTTTGAACGAAGAGACAATATAAATATAAGGACTTTTTCTAAATCCAATTTTCATCAAAACAGTGTTTTTCGTTTAGCAGCGCACAAATTTTTATTTTAAGGTATTTCGTTTCATGCAAGCTGATAATTCCAAAGTTGACCTTTCAACCCTGACCCCGATGATGCAACAGTACATGTCAGTCAAAATGCAAAATCCGCATTCACTGATGTTTTATCGGATGGGTGATTTTTACGAGCTCTTTTTTGAAGATGCGCATAAGGCAGCAAAACTTTTAGGAATTACACTAACACATCGTGGTAAAGCCAATGGTGAGCCTATTCCTATGGCGGGTGTCCCGTACCATGCAGCTGAAGGCTATTTAGCACGCCTTGTAAAAAAAGGGGAAACGGTGGTGATCTGCGAGCAAATTGGTGAGGTATCAGGTAAAGGTCCAGTTGAGCGCGGCATTGTTCGTATCATTACCCCGGGGACATTAACGGATGATGCACTAATTGCCTCTCATCAAAGTTCAAATTTAGTCGCGATCTGCTTACAACAAAATCAGATCGGGATTGCTTTACTAGACCTCAGTGCAGGTATTTTCAAAGTTCAGCAAATGGACTATCAGCTGGAACAATTAGCAATCGAACTTTCACGTTTAATGCCGAGCGAAATTTTGATTGATGAAGATCTTATTGATCCGAATATTGTCGAACAAATTAAACGTCAATTAGACTGCCCTGTCACTAAACGTCCAAACGTCGACTTCAATTTAAATAACGCACAAAAAACGCTGTGTGACCAATTTGCAGTTGCCACACTTTCAGGTTTTGGTATTGACCATTTACCTTTGGCGAAAGCTGCCGCAGCGGCTTTGATTCACTATGCAAAAGTGACTCAAAAAACTGCTTTACCCCATATTCGCAGCATTCAACTCGAACAAAGTAGTGATTTCGTGGCGCTCGATCCCGTCACTCGTCGTAACTTAGAACTGATTGATCCTTTATTTGAACATGGCACTTCCCTGTTCCAACTGATCAATGATTGCCAAACTGCGATGGGTGGCCGTCTATTAAGTCGTACCTTAATGCAGCCTTTACGAGATACCGCTTTATTGGATGCACGTTTAGATGCATCACAAGCGATGCTGCAAGGCTATCATGAGTCTCCGATCCGCTTAGTTCTCAAAGAAATTGGTGATATTGAACGTGTGCTATCTCGTGTAGCTCTCGGCAGTGCACGTCCACGAGACCTAGTTCAGTTACGTCAAACTTGTGCACAAATTCCCTATCTTCGACATGCACTTGAACCGATTATTCAGTCACACCAATCTAAGCTGATCGCTCAGTTAAATGATGAAATGGGTGATTTTCACGGCTTACATGAGCGTCTCATGTCTGCCATCGTAGAAAACCCGCCAGTGCTTTTACGTGATGGAAATGTGATTGCCGAGGGTTTCGACACTGAACTTGATGAACTGCGTAAAATTCGTGACCATGCAGGACAATTCCTCATTGATCTCGAAATCAAAGAGCGTGAACAAACCGGAATTTCAACCTTAAAAATTGGCTATAACCGTGTCAGTGGCTACTATATTGAACTCACTCGAGCGCAGGCTGAGCAAGCACCTGATCATTATATTCGCCGCCAAACCCTAAAAAATGCGGAACGCTACATTACCCCTGAGTTGAAATCTTTTGAAGATAAGGTGCTTTCGAGTGAGTCACGTGCATTAGCGCGCGAAAAAATGCTCTTTGAGCTATTACTTGATGAGTTACGTGCAGATATTGGCAACTTACAAATGATGAGCGCCGCTATAGCGCAAATTGATTTACTGGCTAATTTTGCCCATCAAGCTCGATTACGAAATTGGTCACGTCCTGAATATAGCCCTGAAGTTGGGATCAAAATCAAAGCCGGACGTCACCCAGTTGTGGAATCTCTGAGCAAATCAGCATTTACTCCAAATGATACTAGTTTGGACTTTAATCACCGCATGGCGATTATCACAGGGCCAAATATGGGCGGTAAATCGACCTTTATGCGCCAAACTGCCTTAATCAGCTTATTAGCCTACTGTGGTAGCTTTGTCCCTGCCCAATCTGCCGTATTAGGGCCGATCGATCGGATATTTACCCGTATAGGATCTGCCGACGACTTGTCTACAGGCAAATCAACCTTCATGGTGGAAATGACTGAAACCTCTCAGATTCTTCATCATGCAACCAATCAATCACTGGTACTGATGGATGAAGTTGGGCGTGGTACGAGTACCTATGACGGCTTATCTTTGGCGTGGGCATGTGTACTCGATCTCACGCGTCGTATTAAATGTTTATGCCTATTTGCAACGCATTATTTTGAGCTCACCGAGTTAGGCAAAGACGCCAATATAGATAACTATCATGTGACTGCTCGTGAGCTAAATGGCAACCTGATCTTACTGCATAAAGTTCAACAAGGCCCGGCGAGTCAAAGTCATGGTCTACAGGTGGCAAAGCTTGCAGGTATTCCTGCGGCAGTGATCAAAGAAGCACAAAATCGCCTTCGCATTTTAGAAACTCAGCAAAAGCAGCAACTCAATACGGCAGTACAAACCGATTTATTCTCTGCACTAGCAGAGCCAGAAGTCATCGAACGCGTGGTTGAAGTTGAAAAAACATCGCCCGTACTTGATGCCTTAGCAGATTTAGATGTCGATAACTTAAGTCCACGTGAAGCACTACAACAACTTTACGCCTTGAAAGATTTACTTAAGATCTAATTAAGCAGAAACGATAGATAAGAAACGCAAAGAGCACCTATAAAGGTGTTCTTTGCATTGACACCATTCAAACGCGTAAATTAGTGAATGTTTGCTATCTACCACTGCGGCTATTCAGCAATAAATTGATAAAAAATTAATGTTCTAAAATGTTTCATGCTTAAAATGCACATAAAAATATTGTTCGATAAACAGATGTAATTTAATTAGTTTTTGAGTATGATTCTCATTCATTGTGAAATTTACATAAATTGTTCAGTTTTTAGTGATTTTAACAGCACTGCATATAATAATTATCAATAAAAGGAATTGTTAGTTACCCTATTTTTTGCCTAAAATACACCATTAGTTTATTAGAACCATATTTTTTAGGTAGCTGTCGCCATGACCTTTGTTGTCACTGAAAACTGTATTAAATGTAAATATCAAGACTGCGTAGAAGTTTGCCCTGTTGACTGTTTCTATGAAGGTCCAAACTTCCTTGTTATTAATCCAGATGAATGTATCGACTGTGCGCTATGTGAACCTGAGTGTCCAGCTAACGCGATTTTCTCTGAAGATGAGTTACCTGAAGGTCAAGAAGTATTTATCGAACTTAATACTGAACTTTCTCAAAAATGGCCGAACATCACTCAAATTGGTGATCAACCTGCCGACCGTGAAGAGTGGAACGGTAAAGCTGATAAATTACAATATCTTGAAAAGTAATTTTACGCTTTCATGAAAAGATCAGCATATGCTGATCTTTTTTTATACTTAAAGCACACATTTCATTGCAAATTATTCAAATTTTCTCAATCAAATTGGATTAAAATAGAACGAGTTTATAAATAATTGATTTCTATAATGAAGCATTTACTCAAGGGATTATTGTCCGTTGCAATATTCCCTCTTGTTTTCATTGGTTGTACAACTACACCACAAAAACAAGGTCACACTATTACAACTCCCGACGGTAAACGTATTTACATACCTCAAGAAAAAGTGACGACCCTCAGACAAGCCCCGCCTAAAGTGGTGCCTTATGCATACAACTCATGGGTCGCGTCTGTTGATAATTTACGTCGCGTTCGAGACTATGAAGTCTTTTTAGAGAAAAATGGTGTAGGCAATATCATTCCATCATTTGAGCTGATGCGTACTGCACGTGATTGGCAAAAATGTGGTCGCTCAGAATATATGGTGCCTAACCGTGAATTATGGCAAAACCAAATTGCAACCTTACGTGTCTTTAAATATTTAGTAGCTGCAAATATCTTAACGGACTTTGAAGTGACTTCGGTTTATCGTGATTTGCCTTTGAACCAATGTGCCGGTGGTGCAAGTTCATCTCGTCACCTATATAACTCGGCGATTGATTTCCGTATTGGACCTGCGTACCCGCAGCCCGAAGACTACAGTTATATTGAAAATACCAAGTTCCGTTTATGCCAATTTTGGTCACAACACGGGCAGAGTCTCAATATGGGATTAGGTTTATATGCCAGCGGACAAATTCATATTGATACTCAAGGCTACCGTACTTGGGGACCTGATCACTCAAGTCGCTCTTCAATGTGTAATTACTAAAACATTACATCGTCATATCAAGACCTCTTCGGAGGTCTTTTTTGTACATAAAATATTCAAATACAGAACAATAAATTGCGATGTTAGTGGAAAGGTTTAAAATGCTTGCATCAATCACGAGGTGCGACAACATGCAACAAATGTGGACAGACATTGATGCTTACATCGATTCACATTTAATTCCTGAAGATCCAATATTGACCCAAACACTTCAACATACGGATGAACGTGGCTTTCCTGATCATCTTGCTGTAGCGGCTAATCAAGGCATGCTGCTTCAAATGTTAATCCAAATGAACAAGTGTAAACGCGTTTTAGAACTTGGAACTTTTGCAGCCTACAGCACTATGTGGTTAGCACGCGCATTACCTGATGATGGTTACATTCTGACCATTGAAGGTCGTGATACACACGCGGCCCTCGGTCAAGAAAATATTGATAATGCAAAGCTTACACAAACGATTGAACTGAAATGTGGTCGTGCGGCAGATATTTTACGTGCCCTTCCTGAAGATACCGAACCTTTTGACTTTATTTTTGTCGATGCAGACAAACAGAGCTACCCTGAATATTTAGAATTAAGCTTAAATTTATCTCATTCAGGTACAGTGATTGTTTTAGACAATGTAATTCGTGCAGGCGAGATTCTGAACGCTGAAAACCACAAACCAAGCATTGAAGGTATCCGTGATATGTTCAAAGCCATGCAAAATCATCCGAAAATTTTATCTTGCACAGCACTTCAAACTGTTGGTTGCAAAGGTCATGACGGTTTTGCAATTGCAATCGTTAAATAATCTCAATCGAGGTGTTTTTTAAACACCTCGAATAAAGGTATAAAAAACAATCAATATAATATTTTATTTCAAAAACAATTACTTACAAATACTACACACAGAGTTATCCACATTTTTTGAGGATAACTCTGATTATTTTTAAATCAACAACTTATTATTTATTTACTCGTAATTGTCCGTCTATTAAATCAACTCTGTTCGTTTGCTCAACTTATTTTACAACCAACAATGGAACACTCGAATTTCTGAAAATACTGGTGGTGATACTGCCCAAGAAGAACTGATGGATTTTACTGTGGCTAAAAGCGCCAAGTACGATTAACTGAATACCATGCTCTTGTTGATAGTCCAGAATATTTTCCGAAACATCGCCATAACGGTATTCTGTCACCACATCGAGACCGGCATTGGTTAAATAATTTTTTGGATCATCCAAGATTTGTGGGTGATCTCCAACATAAACCAAATGACATTGTAAGAGTTTGAGTAGATCACTTTGTGCCACACGTTTCATTAACTCAACGCATTTAGGCGAATATTCATAGGCAAAAATAAAGCGAGTCGGTGGTTTAAACGTTGGTCCTACGGTCATAACTGTACAACTTGCACCACGAATAAAGTTTTCAACATTACTACCGAGCGGCTTATTGCGCTCTGCTGAACGTTCACCTACCCGACCAATTAAAACAATATCGTCATCTTGCAAAATATTAAAACTTTGCTCTAAGAAGTCACCCTTTTCCTGAATATGGGTGGTTTGAATCCCATGCTTATCTTGGATCATTTCAGAAATGTGTTTGAGCAAGTTATTACTATAATCTAACGCTAAATCACTTTGTTTTTGTTCTAACTCCGCGAGTTCTTTTAAGAGCATGGCATTACTTTCAAATCCAATCACGCCACTGATTTCACCTAAGTGATAACTTGCCGGATAGTAATCAAGTATTTGTAGTAAAACCAACTCGCGGTGAGTTTGTTTAGCAACCCAAGCAGCAGCATCAGCTAGTGCATTAATGCATGGAGAAGAGTCGATACAGGCGATAACTCGTTTCATGATTAGCCCTCGTTTTATTATTGCTTGGCTATAAAATGTTGTTTGTTATTTTTAACTTATCACAACTCTGTTTCACTGTGCATGCAATTGTGTAAGCATAAAAAATATTTATGACGTATTTGGCGATTATTTATTCACGATATCGAATGAATTTTGCAGGATTTCCAGCAATGATTGCACGCGCTTCGACATTTTTCGTCACCATACTGTTCATACCGACTACAGCCTGCTCAGCAATGTGAATGCCATCCTTGATTCCAACATGCGCACCTAGCCAAACATCACGTTCTATCTCAATCCCTTGTGATCGTACAGCTTGCTGATAGATCGGTTGATTGACATCCATTCCATGATCAAAAGCATATAAATGGCAATACGCCGCCATACGGACTTGATTGTGAATTTTGATGCCCACGCGCCCACCATCTAAAATACAGTGATGATTGATCGCCACTTCATTGCCAATTTCTATTGGGCCATGCAGGGTGCAATCCGCCGCAATAAAGCTGTTATCTCCAATGACAATCTTACGTCCCGGTTCGGCAAAAATATGAGCCAATGGCGATATAAAACAGTTTTCACCAATTTCAACAGTTTCCATCGATTTGAGATAGTCTTGATATTCCTGTTGCCAAGCTTCGGCCCAACCACGATTTTTCGGTTTGAGTGACCAATACAACCAAGGCATATAATTCAGACGATGCTTATGTTGCTCTCGATATTTCAATAATGGATCTTGTTCATTCATCTTCAGCAGCCTCTACGATATACAGTTGTTCACGTCCGCGAGTTACATCTTGAATCTTTAACTGTAGCGGTTGGATTTGATGAATTTGCAATGATGCAAGTACATTTACGCCCTGAGCTGTATAGTCTTCCTGAAATTCAATTTGCTGCTGATTGAGTTCATATTGGAAAATTGCCCATTCATTAAACTGACAACTAAATTGCACTTTTTTCTTCTCAATTAGTTCAATTTTTTCAGCTTGTAAAAGGCATTGACCTGCACAGCCACCATAGGCACGTACCAATCCTCCTGTCCCGAGCTTAATTCCGCCATACCAACGATTAACCAAGACCAACACGTTGGTTAGGTCATTCCCTTCTATGGTTGCTAGAATGGGCCGACCTGCTGTGCCTGAAGGCTCACCATCATCATTAAAACGTACGGTATGTCCAATTTTCCATGCCCAACACTGATGTGTTGTTGAGATATCTTTATGGGCTTCGAGAAATTCTTTAACGGCTTGTTCATTTTCCACAGGAACTGCGATGGCTTGAAAACGACTTTTTTTAATGTCTTCTTCATATTCAAACTGTGCGGCGAGTGTAAATGGCATAACGTCTTTAGATCCTGTATCAAAGGATATTATAGCGTTTTTTGAAAGACTTACATCCACAAAAAAGCCCCCAATACTGGAGGCTTGATTGGCACTGCGCTATTAACGTTCGCGAAGTGCTTCTTTTGCTTTATTGAATGGCTTGATTAAGTACTCAAGTACAGTTTTCGAGCCGGTACGGATATCAACTGTCGCCACCATACCCGGAGTGATACTAAAACTTTTACCTTCTTTATTGCTTAATTTATCACTATCTGTACGGATATAAACACGATAATAGAACTGATCTTGTTTCACTTCATCACGTAAAGTATCTGGTGAAATGACGGTCACTTTACCTTTTAGACCACCATAGATCGAATAGTCATATGCCGTAATTTTCACTAAGGCTTCTTGACCCGGACGAATAAAAGCAATATCTCGCGGTGAAATACGTGCTTCTACCAAAAGCTGTTCATCCAAAGGTACAATGGTCATCAATTTACCATTTTGCGGAATCACACCGCCCAATGTCATCACATCAATCTCTTTGACCACACCACGAACTGGAGATTTAAAAACGGTACGGCTGAGTGTATCTGATTTGCCTTTCACCACTTGTTGCTGTGATTCAATATCAGTATTGGCTTTCGACAATTCTTCCCGTGATTTTACCAAATATTGGTTACGGACATCATTTAACTGATTTTGTAAGTCATTCGCTGAACGCTTTAAACGAAGTACTTCAACTTCACTTGCTGCCCCTTTAGCAACGAGCGGCTCAGTCATGGCCAATTCTTGTTGAACTAACACCAATGCCTGTTTTAAGCCGGCAACAGATTCTTCCAAGTTTGCACGACGTGAATGATATAAAGCTGTTTCTTCCTTCACTAAAGCTGGAATCTTTTGAACATCTTCAGGAAAGGTTAATGGTGTACCATTCACTTCTGCACGTAAACGTGCTGCTGTCGCACGAGATGCCACAAGTAAAGACTCGGTTTCACCAACATTTGATGCGAAGCGCGTTGGATCGAGTTGCGCAAGGACTTGACCTTGTTCAACAATTTGACCTTCCTTCACATTCAACTTGGTTAAAATACCTCCCTCAAGCGACTGAACAATTTGTTCTTTCGAAGATGGAATCACTTTACCTGTCCCTGTAGAGACTTCTTCTAATTTAAACAACCAAGCCCAAACTAAAAGGATTGCCAGACCAATCGTAATAATCCAAATGATTAAACTCGATTTCGGTAATGGTGGCTCTTTAAAGCTGACTTTGGTCGAGCGTTGTATTTCTTGTTTATTTTCACTCATGATTTAAGCCCCAGCTACTTTTTTCTGAGCATTCTGATTCAGAATTTGATCACGAGGCCCATCCATGACAATTTTACCTTCGTTCACCACAATAATGCGGTCAACCAACTCAAGTACCGCACGGCGATGTGTTGCTACCACCATAGTTCGGTTTTGTAAATAATCTTTTAAATGATCGATCAATTGTTTCTCAGATACGTCATCAATCGCTGCTGTAGGTTCATCAAGCAATAGAATATTGGGTTGACGAATCAATAAGCGTGCAAGCAGCAAGGCTTGGCGTTGACCGCCAGAGAAGCCTACACCACCTTCTAAAATGATATGGTCTAACCCTTCTTTTTTCTCTTGAACAAAGTGAATTGCACCCGTAATTTTCAGTACTTCAATCAATTGTTCATCCGTAGCCAACGGAGCACCCAAGGTCAAGTTTTCACGAATCGTACCGTAGAATAACTGTGCATTTTGGTTCAATAGCCCCATATCACGACGCACATCTGCGGGGTCGATTAAAGACAGTTCAATCCCATCTAATTTAACTTTGCCTTGTACTGGCGTTTGCATACCCGATAACAATTGGAGTAGCGTCGACTTACCAGCACCGTTACGGCCCAAAATTGCGATCTTTTCTCCTGCCTTAATTTCCAGTTTTGGAATTAAAAGACTTGGACGTGGATCATCATCACCATACTTAAATGAGACCCCATTGAGTTCATAATGACCGTTGATCGATGGTCGATGAATGAGGTGAGAATAATCCGGTTGATCGACAGGTTTCTTCATGAGCTCATCCAGACCAGCTTTCGCCACTTTGGCTTGTTGTAAACGACCTAATACCCCTGCCAATGCAGAAATCGGTGCTAACATTCGTGAGGACAAAATCGAACAAGCCACCAAAGCACCTGTAGTCATTTCACCTTTCATCACAGCAAAACAGCCGACGAGTACAACGATTGCAAATGTTAGACCCTGAATTTTTTGTGTCCATGCCGACATTAAGCCCACGATTTTACGTTGACGCATACTGACATCAGCAGACACTTCATTCATGTGGTTCCATTGGTTTTGGAAGCGTGATTCCGCACGAAGTAATTTGATATCTTCCATGCCTTGCACAGATTCAACCAATAAGGCATTACGAATCGAAGACTCGCGCATACCCATTTGTGCAAGTTTAGCCAATGGTTTTTGCGCCAAAATCCCTGGAATAATCATCAAAGGAACAACCAACAGCATGACCCAAAATAGATTGCCACCAATTAACCAGAAGATGAACAAGAATAGGAAAAAAAACGGTAAATCGGCAATCGCGGTAACAGTCGTCGAGGTGACCATCTCGCGCACACCTTCTAATTCACGAATCTGTGAAATAAAAGTACCTGTTGATTTTGAACGTTCGCTATTTTTAATTCTTAATGCGTGACCAAATACACGATCGGAAATTTTCAAATCGGCACGTTTACCAATAATATCCGATAAATAAATTCGTGAAACACGTAATGCAAACTCAAATATCGCTGCAATTAACACCCCACCCGCGAGTACCCATAAGGTCGGCACAGATTGAGATGGAATGACACGGTCGTACACGTTCATTGAGAACAAAATAGTGGCTAGAGCCAAAATATTCGCCATTAATGAAGCGAACATAATGTCTATATAACGTTTCCAGTCTTTTAAAACGATCGACCAGAACCAATTTTTTTCAAACGGCTTGATGTATTCATCGACACGTGCATCGGGTACAGATGACTCTGGACGTAGAATATATATATTGCGAACGCCATGGCTCAATCGTTCAATAGAGAAGACTTGAGATAGGCCTTCATCACCGCTTAGTTGAACACTGGCATTACCGTCTACGTCGATGCGTTCTACCACACCCACTTCACCACCGATAAACTCAACCAATACAGGTAAGCGCCATGGATTGAGCAGATTTATGTCGTATTTGTTTTTACGAACACTTAATCCAATTTGGCGTGCCATAACTGCGACCAGTTCATCGGCATTTTTGTGTTGATCCCAATCCAACTGCAACCGTATACGTTCTTCAGAGGGTTCAATTCGATAATGCTTTGCAATATTCATAACCGCTTGTAGCCACGGTTGATAATTTATTGTATTACTCATGGCTGAACTTCAAACCCCTGAATAGATATATTATTAAGTTCATAAATATTTCGTGAACGTCCTGTCACTTGGATGTACTGCGCAAGTGCTGAGTAGATATCATATTGTGATGTCACAATTTCTTGTGCGGCACTATGTATGGCTTGCTCTGCATTCAGTAGATCGACAACCGTTCGAGTTCCTAATTTATATTGTTCTTGATACAGCTCTTTGGTTCTTACCGTTGTTTCACGACGCTGCACCAATATCGACATTTGACGCTTTTTATTTTCGATTTGTTCACGAATCATTCGGACTTGATCAATCACATCCAAATACACTGTATTTACTTGTGCTTTAGCTGCTTCTTCAGCATAGCTTGCGGCACGTGTTTGCGCTGCGATTGCTCCACCTTGGTAAAAATTACTGGTCGCTTCCAACATGATTGAACTATATAAACCATCATCTTTGTCATTATTTGGATTACGGCCATTCACCGCCTGACTCAGACTGCCTTTGACATTGAGTGTTGGATAAGCACTTAATTTTGACTGTTGCTTTTGCAATTTGGCAATTTCAACCCCAGCCTGAGCTTGCATCATGCTCGGAATCATCTTGAAGTCAGGATCATCATACAATGCCGCTGCAGTTAAGATCCGATCGGGTATCACCCAATTGATCTGACTTACATCAAAACCTAACAAGGTACGAAGTCGCTGTTGGTACTGTCGAAGTTGAGTTTCTTGCACAATTAAATTTGATTCTGCAGCTTCTAAATTTGACTTGGCTTGAATAGGGTCTGCTTGACTACTGATCCCTGCGGTTGCACGTAAATTAGCAATCTCAGCAATCCGACTCACACCGGCAATTTGCTGCTGCGCAATTTTAGCCACTTCTTGATATCGTTTAATGTTGATAATTGCATTTGCAACATCAAAAGAAACTTCATCTAAATTTACAAGTACATTAGCCTGCTCTTGTAACATTTTTGCTTCTTCGATACCGACAGCACTTTTGGTTTTACCAAAGTCATATAGCATCTGCGTCGCATTTAAAGACACCAACTGACGTCCACGCTCGCCTTTTGTCAGATCTGCAGTACTTAATCCACCTGAAATTTGGGGATAATATGCAGCATTCGCAAGGTCAATATTGGCGTTTTGCGATGCGACTGTAGCAATACTTTGTGTGATTTCTGGACGTCTTTGGACGGCGATATGTATCGCATCAATAAAACTTAGATTCTTCGCTACTGTGTTTGGATTATAGCTGCCTTGTTGCGTTCGACCATAAGCAACGGCTGGCATTTCTTGGACACGTGAGGTATCAAGATTATATTTACTCAGTTCGGTGACGTTAATTTTTTCAGCAGAAGGTTTAGGCTTATTAGGTAAAAAAATCTTATCTAATGTCTTTTGAATGGTCGATTGTGTAGTGCTAGTATCTGCTGCATACACTGAACCAATGGAAAAGGGTAATAATAATATACAAAAGAAATTGCACTTATTTTTACGCGGACGCCCAACTTCTGGACCATTCATCTTTCGTAATCGCATGATTTTTGCAGGTCGTATTTTTAGTTTAAAGTATACTGAATTCTTGTTAATTTTTTAGATTAATCGCTCAGTTTTTGTCATTTCAGACAATAACATAAACCCGCTGAAGGAAACTAGCGCCATTCAACGGGAAATTTCTTATATTATTCAATTAAACGGTAAAATCATCACCAAGATAAACTTTACGTACCGTTTCATCTGCAAGCACTTCTTCTGGAGTACCTTCTGCAATCACTGAACCTTCGCTCACGATATAAGCATGCTCACAAATCGCAAGGGTTTCACGCACATTATGATCTGTAATTAATACACCAATACCACGATCTTTCAATGTTCGGATAATGTCTTTGATATCACCCACTGAAATAGGATCAACCCCTGCAAAAGGTTCATCGAGCAACATAAATTTAGGGTCTGCCGCTAACGCACGCGCGATTTCCGCACGACGACGCTCACCACCCGACACACTCATACCAAGAGAATCTTTGATGTGTGTGATTTTAAAGTCGGCAAGCAATTCCGTTAAACGTTGCTGACGTTGTTGCTTATTTAGATCTTTACGGGTTTCTAAAATCGACATGATATTTTCAGAAATGGTTAATTTTCTAAAAATAGATGCTTCTTGGGGTAGATAACCAATACCTTTACGTGCGCGCTCATGCATTGCCAAGTCAGACAAATCAAGATCATCTAAATGAATCTCACCTTTATCCATACGCACTAGGCCAACGACCATATAGAAACTTGTGGTTTTACCTGCACCATTTGGACCAAGTAAACCCACAATTTGACCACTTTGCATGCTAAAGGACACATCCTTTACCACCCAACGCTTGCTGTAGTTTTTGGCTAAATGTTTAATACATAAAGTTTGAACTTGCGAGGTTTGCTCCATTAATCACGTGCTCCTGGGAAGGACTTAGTGCTTGACGGTGGAATTACGATCTGTACACGACCCGAAGAAGATCCAGATTTATTTGGTGTACCCTCAGCAACGATGTCACCTTTATTCATACTGTATTTCAGGCTATTACCCCGAATACTTGCACCATCTTGTTGTAACAAAGCACCACCTGTCATGGTGATAATACCCGTTTCAGCATTGTAGACGATTTTCTGAGCTTGGCCTTTTGCATAGCCTTTGGCAGGGTCAGTTTTTTGTTGGAAATGTGCTGGCCCACCCGTTGCTGTAATCGTACTGATCTCTTTTTTGCTGTTTAAGTTCGCAACGATTGAGTTTGCCTGAAGCTTCATCGAACCCTGTTCAATGATGACATTACCGGTATACGTCGTAATCCCGGTTTTTTCGTTAAATGTTGCACGATCGGCAACCAATGAAATCGGTTGATTACGATCTGAAGGCAAAGCAAAAGCTGCAACTGAACATAACGCCAGTGAACCGAGTAGCGCTGTACGTTTTAGGAAAGTTTTTGCTGTTTTTCGATTAAAATTATGGTTCATACTTTCCTCGAATATTAAAAAATTCGTATTGACCGTCGTTTAAATTTGCTTTTAAACCTTGGCTGACAAATTCGGCTTGTGGTGAAATCACCGTTACAGTCTTGTCCGTTTCTATTTCACGCTTTTTTGGAAAAGCAGTTAGTTCCTCAGTACGAAACTCCATTTGCCCTTCACGCATCAATTTTGTTGCAACCACATTGTCACTCAGTACGACTTTTTGGTTATCATCCATACCATTGGCTTGTTTGGCAAAGAACGTGGCATCGACAGCACCATTTTGATAGGTCGATGCTTTCAGATTCGCCAAATGAGAAGTTTGCTTTTGCAAATCCTGCTCAAGTCGATCGACTTGCGCACGAATATGCAATTTTCCCTGCTCATCAGTCTGCGTCAGATTAATGTTTTCAGCTGAGTAAGTCATACTTTTCGAAGAGTCCGCCTGAAGCTTATTACCCTTTCCACCGAAATAGTAAAAACCACCGCTTACTGTAGCAATGACCACAGCTGTCACGTATAAAACTTTAGTATCCATAAGCGGAGATTCAATCCAGTGACTGCATCAATTTATTAATAAGGTGCACTTGCATATTTTTCAAGTAGTTCCTGGTATACACCTTTAGAAACTAAAAGCATATCGCAGATTTCACGAACAGCACCACGTCCACCCATCGCCTGCGTAACAAGATCTGCACGGCGACGTACTTCTAAATGTCCATTTGGTACGGTCACTTTCATCCCCGCAATAGCGAAGGCTGAAAGATCGGGCCAGTCATCGCCCATATATAGGCAATCTGAAGGATCAATACCGAACTGTGCGCAGGCTTCAGTCAAGGCAACGCCTTTATCTTCACGACCTTGAAAGACCAAATCTACACCTAAGTCAGACATGCGTTTTTCAACAATATTACTTTTACGGCCAGTAATAATGATGACTTTGATACCCGCTTTTTGCACCAACTTCATGCCTAAGCCATCTCGAATATCAAAGGATTTGATTTCATCGCCGCTATTGGTCAACGTTACAAATCCATCACTTAAAATTCCATCTACATCCAGTACCAGTGCTTCTATGTGACGCGCTTGTTCTAGCAATACATACGATGCCATTTTCTTAATTTACCCCAGCCTGAATCAAATCATGCATGCTGATAATCCCAATCACTTTATTGACATCATCAACAACTACAAATTGTGTAATTTTCTTTTCGTTCATACGTTCTAAAGCATGTACCGCGCGTTCTTCTTGTGAAATGGTCAAAGGATTTTTAATCATCACTTCTGAGACTTTCATATTCACATCAAAGCCTTGCTGTTTATCAATCAAACGACGTAAGTCACCGTCGGTAAAGATACCCAATAAGGTATCGTTTTCATCGACAATCGTGGTGAGTCCCAAACGTTTATTTGAAATTTCGTAGAGAACTTTATTCATTGGTGTCTCTGGCGACACTTTGGGTAAGTCTTCACCTGTATGCATTAGATGTTTTACATGCAATAACAAACGCTTACCCAACGCTCCAGCAGGATGAGATCGTGCAAAATCATCTGAGGTAAAACCACGTGCATCCAATAATGCAACTGCAAGGGCATCACCTAAGGCTAATGTTGCAGTGGTACTTGAGGTCGGCGCTAGACCCAAAGGGCATGCTTCTTGAATATTACCCAAGGTCAATGCGACATCGGCATTTTGTGGCATTGGGCCTTTATTGTCGCCACTCATGGTAATGAGAGGAATGCCCAAATGTTTGATCAATGGCATGAGCATCATAATTTCATCACTCTTACCTGAGTTTGAAATTGCAATGAGCACATCACCTTTAACCAACATGCCCAAATCACCATGTCCAGCTTCACCCGGATGCATGAAGAAAGATGGCGTACCAGTCGAGGCAAATGTAGCGGCCATTTTACGACCGATATGACCCGATTTGCCCATACCTGTAATCACTAAACGCCCTTTACACTGTAAAATGATTTCGCAGGCTTGGCTAAAACGATCATCTATTTGCGTCGCTAATACTTGTAAAGCATGCTCTTCAATACGCAAAGTTTCTAATGCGACTTTCTGAAAATCGACTTGATTCGGCATATTTGGTGGATTCAAAGTTGTTATACCTTAAGCCGTGAGAGGTGCGCTCTCACTTTCAAAATAAAAAAATTTTCACAATTTTATCATAACTATGCAAATAGCACGTTTCCAAATGTATAAGAATTCATGAATTATGCAGAAAAGATGCATTTCTTCTTTTTTATCTTAGGAACAGATAAATTGAATTCAACTCTCAAATGAAATTCAGCCCGAATCAAATGAGCCTTCAACTTCTTTTTACAGCAGTACAATTACATCAAGTATTAAAAAATATCTGCTTTTTTGGGTTTTAACTTTATGAAAAAAAATGCTTAGGTTAAGATGAGCCATCTTTTGGTAGAAACAATTTGAAGACCTATGCAACCTTTTGTTCTATATAACTCAGAGCAACGTAAAAAAGTAGAATTCGTACCTCGCAAAGAAGGACATATCGACATGTATGTCTGTGGAATGACTGTGTATGACTACTGTCATATTGGTCATGCTCGAGTTATGGTTGCATTTGACTATATTATCCGTTTCCTGCGCAGTCAGGGCTGGAGCGTTAAATACGTTCGAAACATTACCGATATTGACGATAAGATCATTGCCCGTGCCAATGAAAATGGCGAAAGCATTACTGCTTTAACCGACCGTTTTATAAAGGCCATGAACGAAGATGCTGCCAATTTAGGTTGTGCAGCACCTGATGAAGCACCACGTGCAACAGACTATATCGATCAAATGCAGAATATGATTGGTAGCTTGGTTAACAAAGGTACAGCATATCCATCTGCAAATGGCGATGTTTATTTTGAAGTTGAAAAGTTTGCCAAATATGGTCGTCTTTCGGGTCGTAAACTTGACGATATGCAGGCTGGTGCTTCTGAACGCGTTGATGTAGAAGTAGAAAAGAAACATCCTTTTGACTTCGTGCTTTGGAAACATGCCAAAGAAAATGAACCTTCTTGGGCTTCGCCTTGGGGCAATGGCCGTCCGGGCTGGCATATTGAATGTTCAGCGATGTCGACCTGCTGCTTAGGTAACCATTTTGATATTCATGGTGGCGGTTCAGACTTAACTTTCCCGCATCATGAAAATGAAATTGCGCAATCTGAGGCATCTACTGGCGAACAATATGTTAATTACTGGATGCATGTCGGCTTTATTAATGTCGATGGCGAAAAAATGTCGAAGTCTTTAGGTAACTTCTTCACTATTCGTGATGTGATGGATAAATTCCACCCTGAAGTGATTCGCTTCTTTATTGTGTCATCACATTACCGTAGCCCAGTAAACTTCTCTGACACTGCTTTAAAAGAAGCGAAAAATACCCTTTCCCGTTTCTATCATTCATTTAAAGCTTATCAGCAAGTCTATGGTGAAAAAACCGTAGAAACTTTGGATGATGCTTTAGTTGAGCGCTTTAATACCGCTATGCGTGATGATTTCAACACCGCAGAAGCAATTGCGGTATTGTTTGAAGTCAACAAAGAATTGAACCGTGCCGTAAAAGATGAAAATGCTGAACAAGCGGCTGTGTATTATTCGACATTGCGTCACTTGACCAATATTTTAGGTTTGGTTCAGCACAATGTTGATGAATTTTTAAAATCAGATATTGGTCAAGAAGCACTAGGTCTCTCTGAAGAGCAAATTGAAGATTTAATTCAACAACGTAAAGATGCGAAAAAAGCCAAAGAATTTGCCAAAGCAGATGACATTCGTCAATCTTTGTTAGATCAAGGGATTGTTCTTGAAGATACTCGTCAAGGCACTATTTGGCGCCGTGCTGATTAATTAAGCAAACAGAAGCATAGAGAGTTGACAGTTGTGTGAAATTCTCTATAATTCACCTCATTGCGGGAATAGCTCAGTTGGTAGAGCATAACCTTGCCAAGGTTGGGGTCGGGAGTTCGAGTCTCCTTTCCCGCTCCAGAATACGAAAAACCCTCATCGAAAGATGAGGGTTTTTTTATGTCTAAATTTTTCTTCAAAGGCTTATTTTTAGATTTATTTACTCATGTTATGCACATGAAAGCCATTTCGCATTTTTAAAATAATATTTAAATCTATTCGACGAAGTCTTACATTTATGGATTAAATACAGGGATTAGCTTTCGGCTGGAAGCACTCTTACGAAACGTTGTTTCTCACTCGGGAAAATGAGATGCGAAGCTTCGCAAGGAAACCATCTTGCGGCGCAATGCACCTCACAGACAAAACTCGTTCACTACCGTCAAATTATTCAAAGTATTAAAAAACATTTTGATTAGAAGTCGTCCTATCTCAAACAATTGCGGATGACATTACCGCGTATCTTTATTATTTGAAGCAAAGTACGCTTCTGATATTACTGCGTAACATCTGTTATTTATTATATTGTAGCGACGTTAATAGGCCTTAATTTTCCCCCAACGAATAAGGCTTTCCTTATTGCAAAATGACCTTTCGCCTACCTGTTAAAAATAATCTGATGAAATGCTCATCTTGGTTATTTTCCTCAATTTTTCTCCATAATTTTCCGTTATTCTTTGCCAAAATTACATTTGGACAACCAAATAATGCACGGCGCGCACACCACACTCAAACTGACCAGCTTAAGTTACGCATTACTTACGATCTCAACATCAATTTGGGCCGCAGATACTGTTCAAAATCCCCAAGAATCTGCAGCAGTTCAGCAAATGGAAGCTTTAACATTTGAAGTTCCAACAGCAAGCACTAAGCCCAAAGACCCAGATATCAGTGCTGTCGCAAAAACCATCATAAGCCGTGATGAAATGTTGAAATTTGGCGATCAGTCCATCAATGATGCACTGCGTCGTGCTGCAGGGTTTCAACTCCCCGGTGCTGGCAGTGGTCCACGTGGTGGTGCAGGTGCTGGCGGCATGCGTTTTCGTGGTGGTGGCGCACCCGTGTTCTTAATCAATGGTGAACCTGTACAAGGTGGTCCTCGTGGTGGCATGTCAGTTGTTGATAGCATTACACCGGAAATGATCGAACGCCTTGAAATCACCAAACAACCAAGTGTAGCTCAAGGCTCGGTTGCTTCATCTGCAGTCATCAACATTATTTTAAAAGAACCATTGAATGGCACGCGTTTGAGTGGATCTGTACGTGCTGGTTATGGTCTAACAAAGTCAAATACACGTGAAGAAGAACGCACCAATTTAAACTTTCAAATGGATGGTCGATCAGACCCTTGGATCTATAGTTTATCTGGGAGCCAAATGTGGAATGATTCAGATACACTCACCCGTACACAAGATGCAACAGGAACGAAAACTCAAAAACGCATCACCAATCGTACGTCGCAAATGCTCACCCCACGTGTTGAATATCAACTTGATGATCAACAAAAATTGGTCGCTGAAATGTTTTATCGCAACAATGAAAGCGAAGGCACAAGTGGCACTCAAATCCAAAAAGATAAAAATGACAGTATTCGACTCAACACGCGATATGAGCGTAAAGACCAAGGAAATTCAGACAAAATTCGCTTATCAATCGAGCAGCAAAATGAAACCGAATTAACAGAGTATAGAAATTCTCAATCGTATATTGATGAACAAATTAATGAATATGGCTTGGGCTACGACGGTGTCCGAAAGTTCGACTCAAAACGCCAAATAAAATTTGGTACCGATCTACGTAGTAATGAACTTGAAAGCAATATTGCAGAGACCTTAGATGAACAATTGTATGCTGCTTATGTTGAAGGAAGTTGGAAATATACGCCGCGCCAAACCTTAACTCTAGGTGTACGCCAAGAGTGGATTGATCGTTCAGGTTTAGTGGATTATCAAGATCAGCATTTAAGTCCTGTATTAGCACACCGTTTTGACTTTAATGACCAATGGTCACTTCAAACCAATTTGAGTCAGGCTTTTAAAAATCCACGTAGCAATCAATTGATGCCGACGGTTTCAGTTTCTACAGATAGTGATGCTGGGACACTAAACAACCCTGATCGTGGTGGTAATCCTGACCTAAGACCTGAAACTATTAATGCTTACGAAACAACCTTAGGCTATAACACCCCTGCTGGCGGTGTAAATATCACTGCCTATTATCGAGAAATTAATGACTATATCGAAAAATCGATCCTGTCAGAAAATGCTACAGGCGGTCGTTGTGAAACAGGAAATACCGATTGCCGTTTTGTCGAACGTCCTTATAACCAAGACAGTGCAACCACCTATGGTGTGGAAATTTCTGGACGCTATGCACTGAAGCAAACGGAGAATGGCCATTCATTTATGTTGAATGCTCAACTTTCAACTGTACGTGCAAAAATTGAAGAAACTGACGACTCTGATCGTTTGGCAAGCGATGTTGCACCTTATACCGCAAGTGCTGGTTTATCTTATAACTATCAACCGTGGCGTATTGCAACAAGTGTGAACCTCAATTATACCCCTGAATATACACGTGCGCTGAGTAACGAACCGTACAATCGCACCAGCAATGAACGCGTCAATATGGATGTGAGTTTTACTAAACGCTTTGATCAAAATTGGTCTGCATCGGTGAATGCACGTAATATTCTCAGCTCAGATTATAAAGAAGTGTTAAAAGAACAAAGTTCTGGCGCGCTATACCAATCTCGTATCAATGAAGCAATTCCAAGCTTTATGTTTACCTTAGAAAAGAAATTCTAAACCGTTTCTAAGAGACTTTTAAGAGATTTAAAATAAAAAACCGATACGGACAACGAATCGGTTTTTTTATGCGTACACGACCGCAAACTAACGCTCAATTGCCTTCAACATTTTAGCAATTTTTAGGGTATGTTCCTTCTGCCCTTTTTTCTCTAAGACCTTTTGCTCAACCCACCATAAATATTCAAAAATTTCTGATTCACTTGAATCCTCTTGAATTAATTTAAAAATATTGGGCAAATAATCATCATATTCATCACGTAAAGCAGGAATACGGCGAATCCCTAACGGGTCCCATTCCTTCAATAAAATTTTATGTATCGCATGCAAGAGACTGGCATCTCGATTATGTTTTGACTGCATACAAGTTCCCTGGCTTATATTTTTTTACTTTTAAAATCAGTTATCTAATTATGTGATGATATTAAAAGAAAAATGAACTGTTGTTTGTCGAAGATTTCATCATACGCATCTCTAAACGCTTTTCCATTGGTTTTTCATCTTTTTTTTATAGCAAACCAAAGCTTTATCAAAATTTCATGCACTTTTTCTCATAAATTTTACCAATAAAGCCTTTCGGGAATCCCCTAATTCACAATACAAAGGTTTTAAATGCTAAGTTCAACGATCGAACCTAATCATTCAAAGAAAAAAAAATATGCTTCAGCCAACTTCTATATTTATCTCTTTTCGCAATTGTGAAAAATTTACAGTTTTCCTTTTTAATCTCCGACAATTCAAGCTACATTCTATTTTGAAATTTTAATCCTGAAAAATCCCTATGAGTACTGCATTAAACGAAACCATTTACGTCATTCAACACCTTGCATTTGAAGATTTGGGTTCATTGGAAGATGTATTTTATCAACTGGGTTATCGGGTGAGATACTTCGAAGCTGGTGTCGATGACCTCAGTAAAGCTATGCAACATACAGGGCTTACCATCATTTTGGGCGGCCCGATCGGAGTTTATGAAACTAATGACTACCCTTTCCTACAAGAAGAACTAGACTTACTTAAAGTACGTTTAGAGAGTAATTTACCGACTTTAGGCATTTGCTTAGGTGCTCAGCTAATTGCGCATGCATTGGGAGCGAAAGTTTATGCAGGTCATAGCAAAGAAATCGGTTGGAGTGCCTTAGAGCTTGATGCCATTACTAACAATATTTTAGCGCCATTAGATCAAGTGCCTGTACTGCATTGGCATGGTGATACCTTTGATTTACCTGTAAATGCACAGTTACTCGCCAGCTCAGCAATTTATCCAAATCAAGCGTTTAGCTATGGGCCCAATATTCTAGCTCTACAGTTTCATATTGAAGCAGAAGCTCAGGCCATGGAAAAATGGCTAATTGGGCATACATGTGAACTGCATAAAGCACAAATTAACATCCCAGATTTACGCATGGAAAGCCAACAACATGCACCTCATTTAGAACGTGTTGCTCCCCTTATTTTGCAGCAATTTTTACAACAGCTTGAACTTTAAAACAGCTATTAATTTAAAGCTAAATGGCTTATAACGGTTACACTTTAAACGTATAAGCCATTAGAATGACTCCCTTACTCAGCATTGCGCTCATCCACTTTTTTGCTCTCATCAGCCCAGGCCCAGACTTCTTTTTTGTCACTCAAAGTGCTATTCGACAATCCAGATCACATGCATTATTTGCCGCATTAGGTATATCACTCAGTATTTTAGTTTGGTCAATTTGTGCAATAAGTGGCTTACATTTTCTATTTCAAAAAATGGCTTGGTTACAACAATGCCTCATGATTTTGGGTGGTCTATATCTTTTATATTTAGGCTCTCAGTTATTAAAGTCCGCGTGGAGTAAAGACCTCGGCACAATAACAAAACCAACCGAGCAAGCTGTACAGAAAAAATCGCCTTGGACGCTGTTATTCCAAGGTTTCTTGACCAATATGGCCAATCCTAAAGCATTGGTTTATTTCACTAGTGTATTTTCCATTGGGATCAGTGCAAAGGTCAGCATTTTTGATCAAAGCTCTTTATTGGCTTTAGTCTTTATTGAAAGTTTGATTTGGTTTGCATTGGTTGCGGTCTTATTCTCAGCACCTAAAATGACCCATTACTATCAAAAATTTAGTAAAAAAATTGACGCCATTACCGGTGGAATTTTCATCAGTTTTGGCTGCCTATTGCTGCTCAATCGCGATTGACCACTCATCAAATACTCATCTACGAGACATAAAAAAGCACCCAAATGGGTGCTTTCCTAACTTAGCTGAGGAAGCTAAATCTTATTTCGCTGCTGCCTTTGCTGTAGACACAGCCGCTTCAGTCGTAATATTTACCGTAATTTTGTCGCCTACATTTGGTACATATGCACCGACACCAAATGCTGAACGATCAAAAGAAGTCGTTGCATTAAAACCAATCGTTTCCGCCTTAGTCATTGGGTGAACGGCTTGCTTGTTCAATACAGCATCCAATACCACTGGTTTAGTCACATTTTTAACTGTTAAATCACCCGTGATTTTGTATTTAGTTTTGCTGATCGCTTGAACTTTTGTACTTTTAAACGTGATATTTGGATATTTTTCAGCATCAAAGAAATCAGCTGTTTTTAAATGATCATCTAATGCTTTGACATTGGTATTTAAGCTCGATAATGGAATCGTCACATTCACAGACGAATTTGCAGGTTTTGCATTATCGACATTAATTGTCCCTTGAATGTCACTAAAGTTTGCAGAAGGCGTTGAGAAACCAAAATGATTCCAAGTAAATACTGTTGCTGTATGAGTAGGATCAATTTGATAGGCAACAGGTTTTGCCATAGAAATTGTTGTAACTGATGCTACCGCCAAACCGATTGTTAATGCTTTAAAGTTCATGTTTTTATCTCACTATCGAATACTATTAAGTCTATAGGTTTTTAGCCGTATTACAGCTTTAAAGATAAAACGTTTTGTTGCATGTTTAGAACGATAGTTTTGTAAAATCTGTAGCAGCATCTACAACCACTCTCAATTATTAAATTTCCCATATATTTCAAATAATTAATAATTTAATTGATCCATGAGTTATTTATCCTAAATTTAGGAAACATCAACCTATCTGAGTCGTAGGTTTTCTAAACAAATCCACTTAAGATTTTTAGACATCATAAAAATCTGAGTACCCAAAAATGACAGAACAATCGCTGGCTATTGAAAAAGCCTTAAACACTAAAACACCCAAAGATGTCGTTTTGGCATTTCTTATGAATACTTCAAAAGAACTCGTTGAAAATGCAACTCAGCTACTGGTAGCTGAAGACGCAGCGTATGTTTCCCTAAACTTCAGCAATCCAGAACTGAAACAAATTGAGCCATGGGCGGGGTCTGGAACAGGCAGAGACATTTATATTTATACCTTTGCCAATGTCGGCACCTACTGGAATATCGACGATTTTCAAATCACCGATATGATCGCTGAAGATGAAACTGTAGCTGTATTTGGTCAATTCACCTACACCTCAGTCTATGCAAAAAATACTTTCACCTCACCTTTTTCAATTAAAGCCAAAGTTCAAAACGGTTTGATCAGCTTTTTCCAATTTATGGAAGATACCTATGCCTCAGCATCATCGTTCCGCGTAGGTGGAGAATGGATCATTCAGCAAGATGCAGACCCGACTAAAAACTTTAAAGTTTCAGCTTAGATTAGAGCCAGCAGCTCTTCACGCAAGAGCTGCTGTTGATTTGGAATAGCCTTTTAGGCTGCATTAGTGACAGCTGTATTGGATAAATCCGGTTTTTCTCGCGATTTGATCATACAGCTTTTGCGCAGTTTCATTGTCCTGATGCGTAAGCCAATACACACGGTCACACTGCCGCTGATCACAATACTCTTTCACTTTCGCGATCAGCGCTCTGCCAATGCCCTGCCCGCGATAATCCTCAATGGTATATAAGTCCTGCAAATAGGCATAAGGCTGCAATGTCCAGCAGCTCTCATGTTCAATGACATGCACGATCCCAACCACTTGATGTTCAATTACGGCTGCAAAGCCATACATATGTTCGCACTCAGCAGCATGTAACCTGTGCCACGTTCGCTCATTCACCTCATCTGCCACCTGACTTTTATAAAATTCTAAATACAGCTCCCAAAGCGGCTGCCATTGGCTTTTTGAAATTTCAGTTAAATTTTTAATTTGTATTTGCACGTTCAATGGCTTTTTTAAATGATCACTGGATTTTTATAATTGAAATAAAGCTTTTTATGTTGAAAACACTGTATTTTATGCGCTCTTTTTAAACATGATGAGTCTTGAAAGGACGTTTTCTTATCTGTTTTATAAATACAATAGACAAATAAAAAGCCCGAAGATTCGGACTTTTTAACCATTCAGCTTATAGCTTTTCAACCAAGATCCGATCTACCTGCTTTAAACCTGTATGCTTTTCATGGTTCTTACGACGAATCTTAATCACTTTGTCTTCTTGCAAATCTTGCAACATCAACTCTACTGCAACCATGGCTTCAAGCTCTAAGTCTGTGCCAATCCATTTCTGTTCACCAGCATCCATCAGTACAATTTCATCATTTATCTGATCATAAAGGCTCATCGTTTCCTCACTTGGGGCAACATTGCACCCGTGGCTGAATACTGCATGAATGAATTAATTTTAAACCAATGCTTTAATTCATTCGTTACAAATCGTTATTTCACAATTAAAAATAAATTTAATCTCTGCAATAAAAAACGCCCCTTCTCTGGGGCGTCTTTATTACGGTTAGTCTTTACAGATTAAGCGGTAATTTCTTTCACAGCAGCAACAACAGCATCAGCAGTAATACCAAAGTGTTGGTACAAGTCTTTTGCTGGAGCAGATTCACCGTAAGTCGTCATACCGATTACACGACCATCAAGACCTACAAATTTCCACCAGTAGTCCACATGCGCAGCTTCAACAGCAACACGCGCACGGATCGCAGCTGGAAGAACCGCTTCACGGTAAGCAGCATCTTGTTTTACAAATTCTTCAGCACATGGCATAGAAACAACACGTACGCCTTCAAGCTGTGCGTAAGCATCCATTGCCAATGAAACTTCTGAACCTGTCGCAATGATGATTGCTTTCAATTCACCTTTTTCTTTTGCAAGAACATAACCGCCTTTCGCAACGTCAGCAATTTGATCTGCTGTACGAGTTTGGAATGGCAAGTTTTGACGAGAGAAGATTAATGCTGTAGGGCCTTCTGAACGAAGCAGCGCAGATTTCCAAGAAATAGACGCTTCTACAGTGTCACATGGACGCCAAGTGTTCAGATTTGGTGTACCACGTAAAGATGCAATTTGCTCTACAGGTTGGTGTGTAGGACCATCTTCACCTAGACCAATTGAGTCATGGGTATACACATGAATCACACGCTGTTTCATCAATGCAGACATACGTACTGCATTACGCGCATATTCCATAAACATCAGGAATGTTGCTACATAAGGAACGAAACCGCCATGAAGTGCAACACCGTTAGCAATCGCAGTCATACCGAATTCACGTACGCCGTAATGAACGTAGTTACCCGCTGGGTTAGATTCAACGCCTTCTGCGCCTTTCCATAAAGTCAGGTTAGAGCCTGCAAGGTCAGCAGAACCACCTAGAATTTCTGGAAGCTGTGGTGCAAATGCTTGAATGGCATTTTGGCTCGCTTTACGAGTAGCGATTGTTTCAGCTTTAGCATTTACTTCAGCAATATAAGCATCCGCTTTTGCTGCGAAGTCAGCAGGAAGGTCACCAGAAAGACGACGTTTTAGTTCAGCTGCTTCTGCTGGATATTTAGCAGCATAAGCAGCAAATGTGTCGTTCCAAGCAGATTCAGAAGCAGTACCTTTGGCTTTTGCATCCCAAGCTGCATAAACATCAGCAGGAATTTCAAATGGACCTTCTGTCCAGCCCAAAGCTTCACGAGTTAAAGCGATTTCATCATTACCAAGCGGCGCACCGTGGCAATCTTCTTTACCTTGTTTGTTTGGTGAACCTAAACCAATAATAGTTTTACAGATAATTAAGGTTGGTTTCGCAGTTTCAGCTTTTGCTTCAACAGTTGCCGCACGGATTGCGTCTGCATCATGGCCGTCCACTTTAAGTACTTGCCAGCCGTATGCCAAGAAACGCTGTTCTGTGTCGTCAGAGAACCAACCTTCTACTTCACCATCAATTGAAATGCCGTTGTCATCGTAGTAAACAACTAATTTACCCAGACCCAAAGTACCAGCCAATGAACATGCTTCGTGAGAAACACCTTCCATTAAACAGCCATCACCTAAGAAACAGTAAGTGTTGTGATCTACAACCGTAATGTCTTCTTTGTTGAATTGAGCCGCTAAAGTTTTTTCAGCAAGTGCAAAACCTACAGCGTTCGCAATACCTTGACCCAATGGACCAGTCGTTGTTTCGATACCCGGTGCATAGCCCAATTCTGGGTGACCTGGCGTTTTAGAATGCAATTGACGGAATGATTTCAAATCTTCAATAGACAGGTCATAACCTGTTAAGTGCAATAGCGCATATTGCAACATAGAGCCATGGCCGTTTGACAATACGAAACGGTCACGGTTTGCCCATTGTGGGTTTGCAGGGTTGTGGTTGAGGAATTCACGCCATACCACATCAGCAATATCTGCCATCCCCATTGGAGCACCTGGATGTCCTGAATTTGCTTTTTGCACAGCATCCATTGCCAATACACGAATTGCGTTTGCAATACGACGATCGTTAAGCGGGGTTGTCATAGGTCAGAGTCCAAACAAATGGTTTAAAAGAGTAAGATGAATAAGAATTCAAAGATGCGCATATTGTCTTAAAAAAAGCGGAATGGGTAAAGCCTCAGGGGCAAATTTTCGCTAATTATTCCTGCACCACCTGTATTTTGGGCGCTTATTGCACAATTTCAAGCCTATGCATGTCGTTTATTTTGTATACAGTGACGCTTTTATATGGCGAATCAATGACAGCGCAATGCATATTTAGAGTTTAGTGGCGAAAGCAAACGCTTCGTAATTGATAAAAGTCCAATACATCGAATGGAAATTGTGAATATAAATAGCAGCCAAAGACGATCCAGATAAATGACCATTAGAAATATGAAATATATTCAATAAAGAACCTATGAATGTTTGTGAAACTCTAAGAGCATACTCATCCCTGTGAAATCAGCACTGATCCAATATACTCACGGTTTCACATTCAATATTTATATACCACGACATGTAGCAGGTAAGTTTCGCTGCGAAATATCATCCGATTGACAATTCCAAGCACCATTTAAACCATCTGGAATATTAAAATAAATCTGCTTTGAGCGAAGAGCAAAATTGACATCTGTTGATTTAAACGTAAAAACCACTGAACACGTTCCTGCCACATCAGTAATTTCACTACTTGCAATAAACTTGGTACTGATACTTTCATTCAGCGCTGTATTCAAATCTACACAGCTTTGTTCCTCTGAATAATTTTCAATCAGTTTCAATTTATAGGGTGAAATTATTGTTAATACTTCAGCTACTTGCGCCCGAGCGACATAGCCATTGTAAGATACAGTAGCAATTGCAGCCAAAATGCCGATAATTGCCACTACCATCATGATTTCAATGAGTGTAAAACCAGACTGTTTCATTACGTTTCCCCATTCAACGTAATGACAAATAGGCAATTTGCGTACCAAGTCTCAAAAGCGCGTACTTATTGTGTTTTATTTTTCAAATTAAACGAATAATTGTCGTTTACAGTCATATTCTGGCAGTTCATGACATTCATTATTGATAAATCTCAGGATATTGATTTGATTTTTTCTTATAATTGATTCACTTAAAATGCCACTTTAGGCATTTTAAC
Source organism: Acinetobacter sp. YH12094 (assembly GCF_013419295.1). Classification (NCBI taxonomy): domain Bacteria; kingdom Pseudomonadati; phylum Pseudomonadota; class Gammaproteobacteria; order Moraxellales; family Moraxellaceae; genus Acinetobacter; species Acinetobacter sp. YH12094. The sequence continues at coordinate 277,026 of NZ_VPAK01000003.1, read as the reverse complement.
GCCTAATCACATTGTTGCTTGTGCCAAAACAAAAATATCTCAATTTTATCTCATCATAAAAAATTAAATTGATAAATCCATAGCTCATATCAATTTTTTAGATGCCTATATCAATTAAAAAGTCATTGAAATGAATTAATTTCATCCAATTTGGTCATGTTAAGCTAGTCCTAAACGCTTTCTCGATGTAACATATTGCGTCTTTAAATTTAACTGTGATAGGACTTATGCGCGAGTACGCTGTATTTACCTCGGAATCTGTAAGCGAAGGCCATCCGGATAAAATGGCTGACCAAATCAGTGATGCTATTTTGGATGCAATCTTAAAAGAAGACCCATATGCACGGGTTGCTTGTGAAACGCTTGTAAAAACGGGTGCGGTTGTACTTGCCGGTGAAATCACAACAACTGCAAATGTTGACTTTGAAGCGATTGTTCGTAATACCGTAAATGGTATCGGATACCACCATTCAGATCTTGGCTTTGATGGTTCAACTTGTGCCGTGATCAACATGATCGGTAAACAATCACCTGAAATTGCTCAAGGTGTAGACCGTCAAAAACCTGAAGATCAAGGTGCGGGCGACCAAGGTTTAATGTTTGGTTATGCAAGCCGTGAAACTGATGTGCTTATGCCGGCACCTATTTCATATGCACATCGCTTAATGGAAAAACAAGCTGAACTACGTAAACAAGGCAAACTTGCTTGGTTACGTCCTGATGCAAAAAGCCAAGTAACATTTGCTTATGAAAATGGCATGCCAGTTCGCTTAGACGCAGTTGTACTTTCAACTCAGCACGATCCAAAAATTACCCAAGCTCAATTAAAAGAAGCGGTAATTGAAGAAATCGTGAAAAAAGTGATTCCTGCTGAAATGTTCCATGCAGACACTAAATTCCACATCAACCCAACAGGTATGTTCGTCATTGGCGGCCCTGTAGGTGACTGTGGTTTAACAGGCCGTAAAATCATTGTAGATACTTACGGTGGTATGGCTCGTCACGGTGGTGGTGCGTTCTCTGGTAAAGATCCATCAAAAGTGGACCGTTCTGCTGCTTATGCAGGCCGTTATGTTGCTAAAAACATTGTGGCTGCTGGTCTAGCTGACAAATGTGAAATTCAAGTGTCTTATGCGATTGGTGTTGCAGAACCAACATCTATCTCGATCAACACATTCAATACTGCAAAAGTATCTGAAGATTTGATTATTGCACTTGTACGTGAACACTTTGACTTACGTCCATACGGTATTACTCGTATGTTGAACTTAATCCAACCGATGTACCAACAAACTGCTGCGTATGGTCACTTCGGTCGTGAAGGTTCTGATACCGCATTTACATGGGAAAAAACTGACAAAGTGGAAGCGCTTAAAGCATCTGCTGGTCTTTAATCTTAATAGATTAATTTCCCAAAAAAGCCTGCATTGATTGCAGGCTTTTTTATGGCCCGTATGTCCATAACTAAAACATCTAGGATAAAAATAACGAGTGTAAAAAATATTGACTAAAATTTACGCCTAGCTTATTCATAAAACACCAAAATAATTTAAGAACAACATCATGCCCTTTCCATTAGACTTAAAATTTATTACTGCAACTGAAGAACAATTAGGATTTAAGTTTCCAGAAAAATATAAAGCCAAAATGCAAATTGAAAATGGTGGCGAATTCGGCATTAGCTTTTCTAGTGCGGATGAATTTAAAGATGGTGATGACATCGAAGCTTGGTGGCTTTTTCCCTTCCAAGACACCAGCGATGTGAAAAGATTAAAACGTACAACGAATCATCTAGCTGCAGAACATCAAACTATAAGTGAAATTGAAGACTTCCCTGAAAACAGCATTGCTATTGCGCATAACGGCGATGGCGATTATTTATTGCTGCATACGATAGACGATACACAATTGGGGGAAGAAATATATTTATGGCGCCATGAAGACAGTGAATTTATCTATCTACTTGTTAACTCAATTGAAGAATTATTTACTCAAAACCCTTAACGCCATAAGCAGATATAAAGCCTTTCAAACTACAAAATAAGCTGGATAAAATTACACTAAATCAACAATTTTTGATCGATTTTTGAATATTTTTTCAGCTAATATAAATTCAGCCCATGCTACGGGCATAACAAAAAAAGGAAAGATCAAAATGAATAAATTACTTGTTGCTTTAGGTTTGGCTGCAACTGTTGCACTTGTTGGCTGTAATAAAGACAAAGCGCCAGAAACAGGTGCAACAACTGGTGAACACCTAGAAAACGCTGCTGATCAAGCAGGCCATGACATCACTGATGCAACTTCAGATGCGGCAACTGCGACAGCTACTGCTGTTGATAATGCTGCAACTGCAACTGCGACAGCAGCCGAAAATGCTGCAGAAAATGCTGAAGCTGCTGCACACAATGCCAAAGAAGCAGCTAAAGACGCAACTGCTGCAACAGCAGGTGCTGTTGAACAAGGTGCAGCTGACGTGAAAGAAAAAGCGCAGCAATAAGCATTTTATAAAAAAGCACCTTCGGGTGCTTTTTTTACATCTGTATTTTATTCAACTTACTGTTTCAATCTATTTTTAACTTGAAATTTAACCGATGTCAGGTCAATCTTATGAGGTCATATAAATAACAAACTTAGAGAAAATAATGTCTTACTCACATCATGCCGAAAAACATTTTATGGAACGTACGGGTTGGCTACGTGCATCTGTACTCGGTGCAAATGATGGCATTATCTCCGTCACTAGTTTAATTATGGGCATGGCTGCAAGTGGTGCTTCTAGCCATACCTTACTCATTACCTGCATTGCAGGACTCATATCTGGTGCAACCTCTATGGCGGCGGGCGAATATATCTCTGTGAAATCTCAAGAAGACGTCGAAAAAGCAGATCTTCACATGGAGCATAAAGAACTGCAAAAGAACCCTGAGCTAGAACTTAAAGAACTTACCCAAATTTATATTCAACGTGGTTTAGAGCCTACACTGGCCCATGAAGTCGCAGTCCAATTAACTGCACATGATGCACTTGAAGCCCACGCCCGAGATGAAATTGGAATCCATGACAATACCGCAGCAAAACCCGTTCAAGCAGCGCTATCATCGGCTTTAGCCTTTTCAATTGGTGCACTATTTCCGATGGTTGCGATCTTGATCAGTGCTGACATGCATATTGAAAAAACTGTTATGGCCGTTGGCGTGATTTCCCTAGCACTCCTCGGTGCTTTAGCCAGTTATGCAGCTGGCACTTCTATGTTGAAAGGCAGTCTACGTGTTGCGCTTTGGGGCATTGCAGCCATGCTATTTTCTAGTTGGATTGGTTCTTTATTTAATGTAAATCCAGTTTAATACAAACATTAATCAGTTTTGCAAATATGTTAAATCAATTATACACAGTAATGATTGTGTGATTTTTCAACAATATTCGTTTTTACAATATATAAAAACCGTAAAATAGAGATACATTTTTTAAGCTTTTTTCTCCATGTCTGTTATTGCTGCGCCAGCCAATCGATCCAATGTATCGATTTGGGTGGCTTTTGTTTTATTAATTTTAGGCACCATTGGTACTTATCTGGTTGTGGGCGTTAACCAAGCATTGCTATTTTTAATTGGTGGCGCATTGGGTATGACGCTTTATCATGCGTCTTTTGGTTTTACCTCGAGTTGGCGTGTCTTTATTAAAGAGCGTCGTGGTCGTGGCTTACGCGCACAAATGATCATGTTGGCATTGGCTGTATTACTTTTTTTCCCTGCCTTAGGTGCGGGTGAATTATTTGGCAACCCAGTCAAAGGTAACGTTAATCCTGTTTCAATGTCCGTGATGATCGGTGCCTTTATTTTTGGTATTGGTATGCAACTTGGCGGCGGCTGTGCATCAGGGACCCTGTACACTGTGGGCGCAGGTAGCGCACGTATGATTGTAACGCTAATCTTCTTCTGTACAGGTTCATTGATTGCAACTTCGCATATTCAATGGTGGTTTGACCTTCCCCACTTTGAGCCGATTTCTTTAGTCAAAAGCTTTGGTGTAGTCCCTGCACTGGCATTAAACTTTGTGCTCTTTATATTGATTGCTGCAGCAACAGTTTACTTTGAAAAGAAACGCCATGGTCAGCTTGAGGTTGAGCCGCAAGCAATGCAACACGGCTGGAAACGTTTTCTACGTGGACCATGGCCATTGGTTTGGGGCGGAATTATCCTAACTTTACTGAACTTTGCCACACTCGCACTTGCAGGCCGTCCTTGGGGGGTGACCTCTGCCTTAGCCGTTTGGGCCGCAAAATCAGCAAGTGTTATGGGGATTGATGTTGCATCTTGGGCATATTGGCAGCAACCTGCAAATGCCAAAGCACTCACCGAATCATTATGGTTTGATATCACGTCGATGATGAATTTCGGCATCATGCTCGGTGCCTTACTCGCAGCAAGCCTAGCTGGTAAATTTGCACCAAACTTTAATATCCCAAAACGTTCACTGCTAGCGGCTGTGATCGGTGGTTTGATGTTGGGTTACGGCGCACGTTTAGCATACGGCTGTAATATTGGTGCGTATTTCAGCGGTATTGCTTCAGGTAGTTTACACGGTTGGTTATGGTTAGTATTTGCCTTCATTGGGAACGGTATTGGCGTCAAACTACGTCCAATCTTCTTCCCCGGCGAACGTCCACAAACTGAAAAACTAACAGGCTGCTAATTTCTGTAAATAAAAGCCCCTCAAATGAGGGGCTTTTTTAATCTGTCAGAGCTGCTTTTAGATTACAACCATATTGCATGGTTTCTTGTGCCTGTTTATATGTGGTATAGCGGTTGATAATAAAATCATAAAATTGGTCTGCATTCGCAAATATCTGACTCAAATCTTCATTTGCGGCATTTGGCAGTTTAACGTCTTTCACCAAGGCCAAGTTCACATGTCCGAGATGATACATTTCAGAAAAATAATGATTCATTACTTCGCAATAGGCAATTTTTGAGCTTTTTAAAGCGGTGTTGGCAACAAAATGCTGATTTAAAGTTTTTAAGTTATGAACATCTAAAGCGGATTGATCTGAAAAAGCCATGCTTTCAACTTTTTTCAGTTGGCTAAAATCTATAGCTAGAGTTTGATTTAATTGTTCAAAGCGTTGTTGTAATCCCGCTGTATCGGTAACTTGATAACTTTGCGGATTGAATGTTTTCTTTTCTTGTTCATTTGCAGAACACGCCGTGAGCGTCATTGCCGTCAGAACGGTTGTAACAAGAAATAATTTCATCAAAGTCTCACTTAAACAATCAAAAGCTCGATCATTATGCCCGAAAACAACTAGATGATTCACATTTAAATCGCTTTCTCATTCATATAACGCCAATAACGACGTGGCACATACTGCACATGTAATTTCATATTACGTCGGGCTTCAATATTGACACTTCTAAAATAATCTTTCCAAAGCTGATCATACAAAACCTCATCATCATCCAGTTCGATATTAAAGGATTGACTATGGCCTGATTGTATTTGCCTATCTATGGTTGTGGCATCCATATCCACTTGATGCACCTGTTTTAAATCATAATAAATGCCATAATTGCGCTTTTCATCGTAAATCAGCCAACGTTGATCTTGATAGCGTGATTTAAAATGCCGTTCGATCAAAGGCAATACATTAAAGTCAGGTGAGACTAAACTGATAAACAAGCCATCCTGACATTTTTTAAAGCGCACAAAAGCTTCCATTCGGTGCTTTTCACGCCCCACTTGCTTCGCCCACTGACTCATCCCTAATACATCAGCATGACCATAGTTTTTAGACACATCACGCTGTTGCTGGAACACATAAATCGCAAAATTAAAACAATGTTGAAAAGCCTGCTGCTGCTCGGATAAAAACGCATAATAAAACTGTTTCAAAGCACTTTCAGATGCTTTTAGCTTTAATCCTTGCCATACCCGCTGTGCTTTTTCATCGTGACTAGCCACATCAATGACTTCGGCGAAAAGACCTGCCTGCACTTGCCCATCTGTACAAATCTGAATGTCAAATTGCTTAAATTGAAAGGCCCGAAAAACACAACTTAACAATCCTGTCATCGTGCCATCAAAGACATAAATACTCACGACTGTATCCTAAAAACCTAAGTTCAATTGTGGAGAAATTTGCTGCGTATATTTCGACTGGCCACTTTGCAAAATCTGCTGTCTTATTTGATGAGGCTGTTGTTCACGAATAAATTTAGGTGAATCTTCACAGCGTATAAAGTGCTGCGCCCTATTGTAGGAAATACCCATACGTTTTAATTGGTCGATATGAATTTTACCAAAACGTCGTGCTTGAACAATTTTTTTAGCAGAACGTACACCGATGCCCGGCACACGTAAGATCATTTGATATTCAGCACGATTGATATCCACGGGAAATTGCTCGGGATGACGCAGTGCCCACGCTAATTTAGGGTCAATATCCAATTCTAAATTTGGATGTTCTTCATCGACCAACTCTGTCGCTTCAAATCCATAAAAACGCATTAACCAATCACTTTGATACAGCCGATTTTCTCGTAATAAAGGTGGCGCAGACCCCACAGCTGGCAGCGCACGCTCCTCTTCGTTAATTGGAATATAACCCGAATAATACACACGCTTGAGCTTAAACTCTTTGTAATGACGGTCTGCCATCAGTATGACATCACGGTCAGACTCTTGATGTGCGCCCACCACCATTTGCGTCGTTTGTCCTGCGGGTACAAATTTAGGGACTGTACGTATTATTTTTCGTTCATCGTTGAATTGAATCAAACGATCTCGGACGATACCTAAGTCTTTTTGGACTTCAACATGACTTTTTTCAGGTGCAAATTTTTTTAAACCATCTTCTGTCGGCATTTCCAAATTAATGCTCATACGGTCGACATATAAACCTGCTTCGGTAATGATTTCCTGAGATGCACCCGGAATGGTCTTCAGATGAATATAACCATTAAAATTTTCTTCTAAACGCAGTTTTTTTACCACCTGCAACATACGTTCCATGGTGTAATCCGCCGATTTAAAAATCCCCGAACTTAAAAATAGCCCCTCAATATAGTTCCGACGATAAAAATTCATAGTCAAATCGACCACTTCCTGTACCGTAAATGCTGCGCGCTTTACGTCGTTACTTCGACGGGACACACAATATGCGCAGTCAAAAATACAGACATTGGAAAATAGAATTTTTAATAACGAAACGCAGCGACCATCTTCAGTATAGCTATGGCAAATACCGTTTCCAGTATTACCCAGACCTTTGTCTTTATTTTGGCGCTTACTACCACTCGAAGAACATGAGACATCATATTTGGCAGCATCGGCTAAAATTTGCAGTTTTTCACGGATACGTTCAGACATGGGAGAATTATAAAATTTAAAGTGAATACAGCATTATTTTAAAAGGATCCACCTTAAAAGTCGGGTCATACATCATTACTACGACACGAGGTGTCGCTTAATTTTTAAGTACAGCATTTTGTAGGCTCAAGACCATTTTGATAAGAAATAACGAATATTATTTGCTTAATTTCACTCGCTTGGGCAAAGTATTTAGAGTGATTGGAGTATGCACATGACTTTATTAGAAAAACTTGGCATCAAACACCCTATATTTCTTGCCCCAATGGCAGGTGTTTCTACACCCGAACTTGCTGCAGAAGTGTCAAATCAAGGTGGACTTGGTTCACTGGGTTTAGGTGCAAGCAGTGTTGAGAATGCACGTCAGCAAATATTACAAACTCAAGAACTTACTGACCAACCCTTTCAGGTCAATTTTTTTTGTCATGACACAGTAGAACTCGATGAACAAGTTGCTGCCAAATGGATCATGCAATTTAAATCACGCTTTGCTCAATATAATGCAGAAGCTCCAGAAGCACTGAACTGTATTTATCCAAGCTTTAAAGATAATGACCATTTTCTAAACCTCTTACTGGAAACGCGCCCTAAAGCGGTAAGCTTCCATTTTGGTATTCCACATCCACATCAAATCCAAGCCTTGAAACAAGCGGGTATTTTGACTCTAGTTTCTGCAACCAACTTAGCAGAAGCTAAACTGATCGAAGCTGCAGGCATTGATATCGTGATTGCTCAAGGTATTGAAGCTGGTGGTCACCGCGGCATTTTCAATGAAAACTTTGATAGCAGCGTTAAGACTCGTGATTTGGTTCAGCTCTTGAAACGCCATATTCAATGCCCCGTTGTTGCTGCTGGCGGCATTATGAATGGACATCAGGCCTATCAAATTATGGAGTTGGGTGCAGATGCTGTTCAATTGGGCACTGCTTTTGTGCAATGCAAAACATCAAATGCCAATGAAGCTTATCGCAAAGCATTATTTGATGCACCCATCACGCAGATCACTTCGAGTATTTCAGGCCGCCCTGCTCGTGGCATTATCAATAACTGGCACACAGATATTGACACACCGACTCGCCCGACCGTCCCGGCTTACCCATATAGCTATGATTTAGGCAAACAATTACATGCAGCAGCAAGTAAACATGGCGTACATGAATATGGTGCATTTTGGGCAGGAACCAATGTCTCTCAAATACGTGAATTGGAAGCACCCGACTTGATCAATCAATTGGTTTTAGAAATGCGCTTTAACTAATACTTAGCTCAACGCGTCATTCAATCATGAATGCCTACACTAAAGCCCTCAACATTGAGGGCTTTTTATTATCTACATATTTCAAATCAATCTAACTAGCTTAAATCGACTTACTTTGCATCGAATTGCACAGATCTATTTCGTTTGGCTTTAAGTTATTTGGTTTCAAGCAAATTGACCTGATCAACCTGAACATCACTCATGATCTGACCATGATCAAGTAAGTGATTGAAATAGTCCTCGACGACTTTATATTGATCTGCTGTAGATTCAACTTTATACATATTTTGGCGGAACTCATTACTAGAACGTAAACCTTTGGTGTACCAAGCAATATGCTTGCGTGAAATTCGACAACCTGAATATTCACCATAAAAACCATATAATTCAGACAAGTGTCCAAGCAATACGTCACGAACCTCCATAATACTTGGTGCCGCCATATGCTCACCTGTCGTCAGGTAATGTCCAATTTCACGGAATATCCATGGGCGACCTTGAGCTGCACGGCCAATCATGACTGCATCGGCACCGGTATAATCCAGTACATATTTGGCTTTTTCAGGTGTATCAATATCACCATTGGCAATCACAGGAATATTGATCAACGATTTCACATCTTTAATTAAGCTATAACGCGCCGTATTCAAATACATATCTTCACGTGTACGACCATGAAGTGCCAATGCAGCAATGCCAGCTTCTTCGGCGCGTTTCGCAACGCGCATAATGTTTTCATGACCATTGAGATAGCCCAAACGGGTTTTTAAGGTCACGGGCACATCAACTGCATCAACCACAGCATCTAAAATGCGAGCCACCAAGTCTTCATCTTTGAGCAGCGCGGAACCTGCCAATTTATTACAGACTTTCTTCGCCGGACATCCCATATTAATGTCGACAATTTGTGCACCATTTGCCACTTGATAGCGAGCGGCTTCAGCCAGTTCAGCTGGATCTGATCCTGCAATTTGAGCTGAGATAGGTGCTATTTCACCATCAAAATTCGCACGATAAAGACTCTTTTTACTCATGCGTAAGGTCTTATCTGCCGTCATCATTTCACTGACAGCATGACCTGCGCCAAAGTATTTGCAAAGTGTACGAAATGGGCGATCTGTAACCCCTGCCATAGGTGCCACCCACAGTTTTCTCTCGATGGGACGATCGAATAATTCTTGAATGACAGGATGTTGACTCAATGTTTTAACCTCTAGCTATATTTAGCAAATGATGCGCGAACCACATTCGAAATCTTCCAAGCCACTTTTACAATGCTAAATTCAAATCTATGTTCGCAAAATCAGTTGAGCGTAAAAACGTTTCATGGCAATGATTATGCAATTGAATGATGACAATGAACATCAACATCGTTCAACGCTTAAATTGAGGAATTTGAAGCTTCGGAATTGGACGGCAAATTTGCAATGCGATAGTTTAGTAATTCCAAACAAAAATTTCTACGCTTTTGCTTAAGAGTCGTTGAAACTTATGCATCAGCCATGTAGTTAACACACTATCGATTCAACATCCGACTTTCTGCGTATCTGCCTGCACAGGTGTTACTATACAGGGATACTGCTAAAATCATTGAAAACTTAAATCTATAAATTCACATCAGTGAGTTGAACTTTATGAAAAAATTGAAAATTATCTCTTTTATATTTTTCGCTACCATTCTTACTGCCTGCCAACAACCGAATGACGAGGTGGCTGCAGCTGAAAGCCAAAACGCTGATTTAACAACGGAACAAGCGACTCAACAATTTGAGCAGTCAGATGCGCAAATCAGTCAATACCTTGATGTTTTAGATGCCCCAAGCACATCTATTAAGGAAAAAACACAAGTCTTATGTCATGACTACCCTCATGAATATAAAACTAACTACATGCCTGCCATGCTCAAACTCGCAGCCCAAGACTATACTCAAGATAAAATGTTGAATGATTTGAAGATCGCACAGGACTATTACAAAGAAAAACTCAAAATTGAATGCCCTGTTGAATAACCTCCCTTTCATCATGGCGTCATAATTGTGCGATAAATTGTTATTAAGCGAAAAGTGTGTAAGTTTCGCTGTAATAACAACGTAAAATACACTTCCCGATTTATTCGGGTTTTTCTTTTTTTTTAAAGTCTTTAAAATATTAAACGATATTTGAATGACACATATTATTTTGTGATGGATTTCAAGCTATTGATTTATTGTGATAAATTTTTAGTAAAAGTTCACAATCTAGCCACATAACAACCCATTTTAATTACACTTTTATCATGATTAATACATTAAGTTGTTTTTTCCAAAAATAGACTGAAGATTGAATCATGAAAACTTTAAATAAAGCACTTTTTGCTGCACTTATCTCTGCTGCTACTGCAACTACATTTGCTGCGGAAGAACAAAAAGTTGAAGCTGCTGCATCTGAAGTTCAAACAACTGAAGTTGCTCAAGACGCAACTGAAGCGGCTCCTGCTTCTGAAGCTGTTGCAAAATAATTGAGCAAAAATTTAAAAGCCCACAGTTTGTGTGGTTTTTAAATTCACAGACATTTTATGTTTGTCACAGTATAAAATCACTTTGACATCTATTATTTAAAATATAAACGTTGAATTTGTCGTGCCCGCCGGTTTAAACCTAATATTTCTTTTCTTTGCAAAATATCTTCTTCACAAAATCCCAAGCGCTGGATTAACTCAGGCATTGCTAAGTCTGCATGTTCGATCAACTCGGCATCTTGTTCAGTTGACCAAATAACTTTTGAAGCTGTTAATTTTTGCTGACGTTTTGACCTTCTCATTTGCATAGTATAAAAGACTTTTGGCTAATTCACAAAAAAGCCCACCCGATGTGAGCTTTTTTGCACAGACTGAGTATTCATCATCTATTGGATTGAAATATAAATTTACTGAACGATGATCTTAAAGATTTTCATCCTTTGTGATCATCACTGAGGTTAAAATTGGAACTGCAAAACAAGGTAGTAAGAGTAAGATCCAATATTCCACCATTGGTTTAGCCACAACAAAGTTAATAACGATTGCCCCCAATACCATAACTAACGCAATCAAACCCAAGAAACGACTGAAAAATTTAGCTGGCATAATAATCCCCTTAAAAAATTATGGATTTCAGTTAGTATATACCTTCATTTTTTATAATCTGTTGAAAATGATATTGGAATATTCATCTATTTAGCTCAAAAAGCATTCTTTTTCCAATCATCATGACAGAACTGCTTGTTTTTACACGCGTAGATCTCCATAAATAGATTGACAGTCCCCTATGAGGCATATACATATTTATTCATTACTTATGTATTTTGCATAGTATACTGCTCCTGCTTTGTCGCCCCCATATGGCTGAGTTTATTGGAAAATATGAACAAAACTTTTTCGACCACATTATGCTTTAAATCCCTTTCTGTACTGGCTTTATCCATTGGCTTGGCTGCTTGTGGTAATGGTTCATGGTGGAGCAAAGATGAACCCACTATGGAAGCGGAACAGATTAAAAAAGCCATTCCACCTCGCGTGAATGATCGTCTGTCATGGGCCAATGATATCTACGACATTAGTGATCAGCTCGGTATTCCGACCACGAAAGAAAATGTCTGTACGATTGTTGCTGTAGTCGATCAAGAGTCCAATTTTGTTGCTGATCCGCATGTGCCGGGGCTCGGTGAAAAAGCCGTTAAAGAAGTTCAAGATCGTCTTGAAGAAAAGTTTAAAGATAAATTGGGTGATGGCATCGGTGGTACAGTCGCTGGCTATTTCCAAGATGTGTTAAAAAATCAGCCGAGTCCTGAAGATAACTATTTGAGCCAAATGCGCCGCGTTCAAACTGAACGTGAGCTTGACGAGCTATATCGTGAAATTTTTGACTATATGTCTAAACACTATCACGTGAGTGCGTTAACAGGCGCGGCGAAATTGGTTGGACAAGATATTGGTGAAAAGCTCAACCCCATTACCACTTTGGGTTCGATGCAGGTCCATATAGGCTATGCCAAAGACCATAAGCGCCAAGGTGGAAATATTGCGGCACTACGTACAGATATGTATAGCCAATATGGCGGTTTGTATTACGGCATTCACCGTTTAATGATGTACCCGGCTGAATATGACAAACCGATTTATCGTTTTGCAGATTATAACTCGGGTCGTTATTCGAGTCGTAATGCGGCATTCCAAAGCATGTTGAATGACTTAACCCCTGCTGAGCTCGGTTTAGATGGTGACCTCTTACTTTATAATAAAGATGGTTCTCCACGTTCAGCTAAAAGCCAATCGGAAACCGCGCTGATTGCCGTTTTTGCAGAAAACAATGTGATTGCGACTCCACGTCAAATTCGTTCAGATCTTAAAAAAGAAAAAGATCAGGACTTCGAAGATACTTTGACGTATAAAGCGGTCAAAAAGTTGTACCAAGAAAAGACTGGTAAAGAACCGTTTTATGCCATGATGCCTGAAGTCGTAATTTCTGGGCCGAAATTAAGCCGTGATTACAATACCAATTGGTTTGCCACACGAGTCGATGGACGTTATCAAACATGCATGCGCCGCATCAAAAACCTAAAACTTTAGCCTTATTTGATTTTGACGGAACCCTGTGTAATAAAGACAGTTTTACAGGGTTCATCTTCTATTCCCTGCCTAAAAGGCATATCGTGCGCCAAGGGATTAAAATTCTCCCTTGGATTCAAGGCTATTATCTCAAGCTATATCCTGCACATGCAATGCGTCCTCGCCTATATGCCGCAATGTTTAGCCAAGCCAATCATGAGCATATTTTAAATCAAGCAGCGCAATATGCTGAACATTTGATGGCAGAACTCAATCCTTCACTGTATGAACAATTACAGCAACACCAAAAACGAGGTCATGAAGTCGTTTTAGTTTCGGCCTCCGTTGATTTATATCTTAAACCTGTGGCTGAAAAGCTCGGGGTCAAACTGATCTGTACTGAAACTGCAACCAATAACCAAAAACTGACTGGTTTATATGAAACCTTAGACTGTAGTGGTGAGCAAAAGAAAATTCGCGTTTTGGAGCAATTTAACCTTCAAGACTACGAGTATGTTTATGCCTATGGAAATAGCGATGAAGACCTCGCTATGTTCGAATTGGCCACCCACCATTTCATGAATGGACAGGATAAGCGCCTACCGGAACTCGACTAAAGTCGAGTGATTTAGTTTGTTTTATTAATCAAAGTTAACAATCACAAACTTAAATTTAAGTCGCTCTAATATATGATTAAATTTTGAAAATTCTCCTTTTATTTTGACTTTATAGTGTGCTATTTTTCTCATTAATTAGAAATAATGCGGTCAAATATTAAAAGCGGGAAAAGAATATGAATCAATTCAATCCACCGAAATATGTCAAAGGCCTCCATATTAAATTTGGCGAAAATCCATTTGTACTCCTTGCTCAATTTGCCTTCTCAGCCACTCGCCAGATGTGGACGAAAGAAGAAATTGAATTGGTCATTCGTATGGCTAAAAAAGGAAATTATATGAATTTGATTAAGATCCTCAAATTACATATCAAAAATTGAAATAAATATTTTCCCCAAAGTTAATATAAAAAAGCCATGCAATTGCATGGCTTTTTTTTCCCGTAAATTTAGTGTAGCGTTTATTACTTTTTAAATGGAAACGCATATTTCACAATACGTTTTAGTACACTGCCGTACTGTTTCACTAAACTTGCGTTGTTATAGTTCAAACCATATTTTTCACAGACCGCCTGCACTTTTGGCGCCATTTTACGATAACGACGTGCAGGAACGTCAGGGTATAAATGGTGTTCGATCTGATGGCTTAAATGCCCTGTCAAAATGTGAAATGCTTCTGAACCAGTAAGGTTTGAAGAACCACGGATTTGACGCATGTACCAATGTCCACGGCTTTCATTTTCAAGTACTTTTTTCGGAAAAACTTCAACATCTTTGGTGAAGTGACCACAGAAAATAATGCTAAACGTCCAAATATTACGAAGACCATTCGCAACGAGGTTCCCTGTGAGCACAGGTAATGCTGCCGGCCCTGCAATAAGCGGGAAGAACACATAGTCTTTAAATAATTGCTTGCCGATTTTGGCTTGCATTGGCTTCCATTCTTCTTTGGTCTGCTGTTTTGTTTTGCGACCTTTAAAGTATTTACCCAATTCAAGGTTTTGAATGGCAACACCCCATTGGAACAATAAGCAAAATGGAATGCTATAAATCGGTTGTAATAGATAGCCCGGCTTCCAACGCTGTTCTGGGAATAAACGAACGAGACCATAACCAATATCATCATCCATACCTTTAATGTTGGTATAGGTATGATGTTTAAAATTGTGAGTTTGGCGCCAGTTATCTGCAGTACCCACGATATCCCATTCATAAGTCTGACCATTGAATTTAGGATCATTCATCCAGTCATATTGACCATGCATGACATTATGACCTAATTCCATGTTTTCCATGATTTTGGCAAAACCTAAAAGACCTGTGCCTAAAATCCACGCTGGTGGAAACCAACCTGCAAACAATAATGCACGACCCGCCATAGATGAATATCGAATAGTCGAATACACACGGCGAATGTATTTCGCATCCTTTTCACCTAAGTCATCTAAAACTTCTTGCTTAATCGCATCAAGCTCACGCGCAAGTTCGTCTAATTGCGATTGGGTTAACTCACGGTTTTTCGGATTTTTAAAATATTCAATTTTTACAGGCATGTTCATATTTTTCTACCTTATAAATCAATAACAAGATCTGACTGTGCTGAGTTCACACAAATTTTGAGTAAATTACCCGGCTCTGTATTTTGGCTACCATTGACCATATTTTTAGTCGAACCTTCAACTTTGTTGCAGGCACATTTATTACAAATGCCCATACGGCAACCGTGATTTGGTTTGATATTTTGCTGTTCAAGACTGGCTAAAATTGATTGGCCTTTTGGAATACTGACGGTTTTATTGGATTGCGTAAGCGTGACATTCACAAAGCCAATGTCATCCGTTGCAATTGGACTCATGCTAAATGCTTCACTCATAAAGCACTGTGCATGATCAAATAACGCTTCGGCCTGAGTGACGAAACCCGATGGACCACATGCAAACACTGTACTGTACTCAATGTTGTCAAATTGAGCAGCGTGAGCGGCATTTAATCGTGGATCGGGAACATCTTCTTGGGTAAAGAAAATTTGAAATTTAAAGTTTGGATATTGATTTGCCAAAGCTTCGAAGCGTAATTTGAATGCAGCATCATCGTGATACTTAACCCAGTACATTAACTGAATTGGTTGCTCCGCAATTTGCTTAGTTTTGCTCATCGCTTTCAACAAACTCAACATTGGCGTAATACCACTACCCGCAGCCAATAGTAGCAACGGCGCAGAATTTGACACCAAAGTCATATCACCAAAAGGCTGACCAAATTCTAAGATATCACCCACTTGCGCTTGTTCTACGAGCCATGTACTCACAATACCCGTATTCACTTTTTTTACGCTAAGTAATACGTGTTGATCATCCAACTGAGTCAAACTATAAGTACGTTCGTAACGGATACCATTTACGCAAGCAAAAACAGGATGATGCTGACCAGCTTCACCCATTTTAAACAAACGGTTCACCTGTATGGTTAGGCTAACCATCTCATTTGCTGCATTTTCTTTTTGTACAATTTTGCCGAGAGCCTGATTACCAGACCATAACGGATTAAATTTCTGCAACCAGAAATTTACCGCATTGACGTCTACAACACTGTCTTTGAGTGCGTTTAAAGGCTTTTTCGCTTTTTCGAGTACATGCATAATCAAATACAACTCATGGGAGGTTTTTAATTATTATACACATGTATATATATTTGTATATACGCTTGTGCATTTAATCGGCATTTTCACAAAAGCTATTAGCAGACGCTATAATATGTTAATGTTTTTAATCTATTAAAAAATATGACTCAGTCTGCACAGACGAATATGGTTAACATGTACCAGGAAGAATTACATTCTGAAGCTGAAACTCCACTTGCAGTTCGCACTGTAGGTCGTAAAGCAACGATTACCAAGGAAGAACTGTTTCAGGCAGCGCTTAATTTAATTGGTCCACAAAAAAGTATTTCATCACTGAGTTTGCGTGAAGTTGCACGTGAAGCTGGCATTGCTCCAAATAGTTTTTATCGTCATTTCAAAGATATTGATGAATTAGCCATTGAGTTGATTGATCGAGCTGGCGGTGTGTTACGTCAAATTTTGCATGAAGCACGCCTTCAGGCATCACGTCAGAGCAGTATTATTCGTAGTTCAGTTGAAGTATTTATTCAGCAGCTAGATGCCGATGAAGGCAACTTAAGCCTGTTGCTTCGTGAAGGCTATACTGGTTCACATTCTTATAAAAATGCAGTTGAGCGCCAACTTAACTATTTCCAACAAGAATTAAGAGAAGATTTAATCGTCCTAGAACGCTTAAATCAAAGTAAATTGGCTCATCCTGACATCGTGGCACGTGGTATTACCCAATTGGTGTTTAACATGGGTGCAAAAGTCATTGATCTACCGACAGAACAACGCAAAGAAGTTGCCGAACAAACCATGATTATGATTCGTATGATCTTGGAAGGTGCCCGCCATCTAGACGAAGCACAGATTCGCTAAAAATTAACGGTCAAAAAAAGGAGACGTTCAGGTCTCCTTTTTTATGAGCAAAATTTATTTTTCTAATGCTGTAAGTACTGCATGACGTGTAGCGCTGTCTGTTTCGGCTGCTCAAGTGGAAACATGTGCCCACCTTCAACTACACTATAATCTATACCATAGGTTTTCTTCATTCCGTCAGGCAAACCTTGTTTATAAAAATGGCTGTTATCTGCGGTGATAAGGTGTACAGGCATTTCAGGGGCTTTACGTGGAGTACGCCACCACCATGCAGGTACTGTACGGAAAATTTGCGCTTCCACGGCTTTTGGAATGCTGAGGGTCACGCCACCGCGTTTTTCATCAGCGCGAACACCTTGTGCAAAATAATCCTCAAAACATTGCGGATCAAAACTTTTAAATAAACGATTATTCCGTAGTGCCGTATAGGCTTCATCCAAATTTGGCCAATGGTCATTACGCTTCAATGTAATTGCCGCTGGGGTAAGTTTATCGACAGCTTTGAGCTTTAATTTTTGCATACCTTCAAAAATGGCAGACTTAGGACCGATTACGAAAGGTGGATCCATAATAATCAGTTGTGAAAACAAATCTGGACGTTTATAAGCCGCCATAAGAGTGACTAAAGAACCAAAAGAATGTCCAAGCCCAATCACTTGTTGTTTTGGAAATTGGTGCTCGATATCTGCTATGACTTGATCGACCAAATATCGCCAATCTTTGGTGATCGGATAGCGCTCATCCATACCAATAAGCGGAATCGCCTTCACATCAAATTGCGGTGTAAAGTAGGATAAAAACTTTCGATAACTGGCAGCAGGAATACCATTGGCATGGGTAAAATGGATCGCGCTTTTCATCTAGAACTCATCTAATCAGCTGATGATGACCCATCATAAAGAGATCAATACGATTTAAACAGGACTCAATGAGTTTATCTAGATGACCTAAAAGTCAGTATGCAGATTATTTTTGTGATCCAACCATTGATTGATTTGGTAAGAAGGTTGCGCCACAAGTGGTTTTATCTCCAGCAACCACAACACCACGCCCCTTTACCGTTGTACTTTGATCTGCCGCGATCGCAGCCACAGTCGAATTGCATTTCGGGCAATAATGTTTCATGCCATTTAAATGTACTGCAATACCATTAATCACAAATGAAGGTTCACATTCTGAAACCACACCACCGTGTGACGTTTTACTACCTAAGGTAATTAAGGATTTCATATTTTTATTTTCTTCTAACGAACTACTGAAATTTGAAGCATTTTAACGGAACTACCCACAACTCGCTAGCATCGACGTATAAATTTAACCAAGCCAAAACTTTACTTAACTAAATCATCAAAAAACGACATTAAGACAGTTCGTGATCAATCATTTGAATATGATGCTATCGCTATATGTTCGAATACATTTAATCATTTCACTTTCAGGATTCAATCGATATCAATAACGACAGTTTATGTCGCGATGCCGATTATTTTACTAATCAAAGCATGTATATTGGGTCTAGCAATGAGCATGAAGCAAAGCGCCCCATTTTACAATTTCAGTATTTAACTGAACTTCGAATCAGAACAAGGTGTGTTTCTACACCATGATTAACTTTAGAACCTTCATAGACTGAACACATTATCCAAAACCATTTTTAGAAAATTTTAGATTCCAAACGTAGCACCATATCATTTTATAGCGCAGATAAATAAAGCATAACCATTCTATTTTCAGGAGGTTTTATGATTTTAATAAATGACTTTGATTTAACGCAACCGCAAAAAGTCATCGTGTTAGACCATACACTAGATGACTCAACCCTGTTAACAGAAATTCTGGCCTTGTGTAAGACCGCAGACCCAGAGCTGATCGTGGCGGAAAGCAAAGAGGCTGATTTAGTTCTACGCTTATTACCTGAAATACATGCTTATTGTGGTGCAATCGCTTTAAAACAGCCGCTATGCAATGACATTAACTTTGATTTACTTACAGCTCATTATGCAACACGCAGCCAAGCAGACCGATGTACGATCCAAATTCAGTTAGCAAAAAATCATCCTGACTATACAAAGCTTGATGGCATATTTTATATGTTGGATGAACATGAAGATTTTGATCAAGCCGTAGAATTGCTGAAGAATAGTTACTTTTTTTATGCCGATGTCGACAATTTAGATTAAAAATAAACAATACAAAACTTAGATTTAGCGTAAATCTGTCGTGATTAATTTTACAGTTATAATTTTAGCCATAAAAAAAAGCACCCTAAGGTGCTTTTTTAAGATTCTTAACTTATGGCTTAACCACTACCATAATTTGAATCGCTTCTGGTGTAACCGCCAGACCATCAAGCAGTGTTAAACCTTCTTTTTGCAGTTTTTGTAAACGTGCAATTTCGTCTTCACGAATACTTGGGTTGAACTGCTTCAAATAAGTTAAACGGTCAATTTCATATTGCCATTTGCTACCGTAGATTTCTTTAGCTTGTTGTTTAAAGCCCGGTAATGCACCACGAGCAATTTCAAGCGCTTGCGTATAACGCTGTTCAATGACATCACGACGCGCCTTAACCACTTGGCGGCAACTGTTGCCATCAAGATGATGTAAATAAGGACGTAAAATTTCAGGTGCAATTTTTTGCGATAAATCCTGACCTTTTTCGCTCAGTAATACACGAACCAACTGTTGTGGCAAACTTGACGGCAAATTCAATGCTTTCGGTGCAACGACATCGACTTTAAACCACACTTCCATTAACACAGAACCTTGCGGTAAAGCGGCCGATTTCAATACAGCAACGTTGGTACTACCAAAGCCTTGCGTATTAATCATTTCCATCACACTTTCAGTGAATGGATGCTCAAGTGTTAGATACTGAGCATCTTCACGGATCTGTGCTTGGTCACGATAGAACGTCGCCGTCATACCTTCTTCGTCCAAAGTCAGACCTTGAACTTGCATTTGATCCGTTGGCTTGATGATCACAGTACCATTACTTTGCTCATCAAAATCAATGTTTGTAGACGCCATAAAGCGCTTCATGAACATTGGTAACGTAGTATTGTCGTCGTAGTCTTCAAGTGCAGTCACAATTTCTTGTGCCACGATTGGACGGCAAGAGTTGTACTCAAGTAAACGGTCACGACCTTCTTGAAGTTCAGCTTCAAGCGCTTCACGTTGCACACTTACGGCTTCGAGCAAATCTTCAAACTCTTGGCCTTTATCTGCCAACAAACAATCTTTCAGATTGACGATGAAGTTTTCTTGTAAGGTTTGCGCAGTCGGCGAAATATTACAGAAAATATTTAATGCTTCGTTATACCAACGGAACATACGCTCTTGAGCAGTACCAACCAGATAAGGCACATGAATTTGAATACGATTTTCTTGACCAATACGGTCTAAACGACCAATACGTTGTTCAAGTACATCTGGGTTAGCAGGTAAGTCAAATAACACAAGGTCGGATGCAAACTGGAAGTTACGACCTTCAGAACCAATTTCTGAACATAGTAAAATTTGCGCACCGTATGACTCTTCAGCAAAGTAAGCTGCTGCTTGGTCACGCTCTAATAAGCTCATGCCTTCATGGAACATCGCAGTGCGAATACCCGCATGCAAACGAAGTACATTTTCTAAAGACTCAACCACTGGACCACTACGTGCAATCAATAACACTTTTTTGTGTTTCAGGTCTGTACGCAGACGTTCCATCAACCACATCACACGTGGGTCGGTTTCCATCCACGAGCCATCAAGCTGCGCTTCCTCAGGCCACATTTGTTCACGTAGCTTGCCATCTTTAGACCAGTTTTCTGGCGCAGGTAATGGTGCAGGCTGACAGTCACGACCTGGGAAGCCTTGAATCGCTTCACGGGTATTACGGAATAAAATACGACCTGTACCATGACGGTCTAATAATTCGTGAATGGCACGGAAACGTTGTTCTGGCTCGTCAGTAATTCGATGACCTAATAGACTTTCAATCGCTGCCAAATGCCCTTCTTCGAGCGGCAAATCAGACATCAGCACTTCAGCAATTTTAGCTGTTTGGTGATACTGCTCTTCTTCATCCAAGAAACGATCTAGCGAACTAAAACGTTGTGGATCGAGCAGACGTAAACGCGCAAAGTGACTTTCCACACCTAATTGTTCAGGCGTTGCGGTTAATAACAAGACACCCGGCGTTTTTTCAGCAAGTTCTTCAACAAGGTCATAACGGTCATTGCCGCCTTCTTCTTCTGACCACATTAAATGATGAGCTTCATCGACTACGAGCAAATCAAACCCAGCTTCAAGGGCTTGTTCACGCAAGTCATCATGGTCGATCATCAAATCGACACTGGCAATGATGCATTGTTCTGTTAAGAATGGGTTGAGATCTGGATCGTGTTCTTTAATCGATGCTGTACGTGTCAGATCAAATAATGAGAACTCAAGATTGAAACGACGACGCATTTCAATCATCCATTGATATTGCAATGAATCAGGCACTAAGACCAAGATACGTTCTGAACGACCCGTTTTAAGCTGCTGATGAATAATCAGACCTGCTTCGATGGTTTTACCTAGACCCACTTCATCAGCAAGTAATACACGTGGAGCAAAACGTTTACCCACTTCATGCGCAATATACAGTTGGTGTGGAATGAGACCCACACGTGAACCTACCAAGCCACGTAGAGGGCTAGACTTCATATTGGCTTGAAGAAGCAGTGCTTCGATACGCAGGTCATACCATTCTTTATAGTCCACTTGGCTTGCAAGCAAACGATCTAATGGTTTTGCTAACTGAATACTTGCACCAATACGTGTTTCATTCAGCGCTTTACGCTCTTCTGTGCCATCGGCAAGTTTACGTACCGCGTTATAACGAACCACACCACCACGGTCTTCAAGCGATTCAACAATCCAAATTTGACCTTCTTGGTCTTGGACTTCGTCATTTACATTGAAAACAATACGAGATAAAGGTGCATTGTGACGGGCATAGACACGAGTTTCATCACTTTTCGGGAATAAAATGCTGACCGATCGCTCATCAACATCAATAAGAACACCTAAACCCAGTTCCGTTTCTGTATCTGATAACCAACGTTGACCAATAGCAAACTGCTGCAATTTTTCCACCTTTTTCTCAAGTTCGGTCTGAAAATATTATGCTCAAACTGTGAACGTTATTTGAGCAAAAATCTAGACCATAAAGCAATATATTTTGACATAAAGCCCACTAAATAGTGAGCAGAATTCTTAGGGATTTAAATGATTTTCCTAAAATGGGACAGGACAGTGAAATTCCACTGTTTGCTCTGTTTCAGGATGGTTAAAACTTAAACGCTCAGCATGTAAACATAAGCGCGGCATCAGCTTCTGTTGCTCAGGTGTTGCATACAAAGTATCACCAACAATAGGATGACCTAAATATTGCATATGAACACGAAGCTGATGGGATCGACCGGTAATAGGAGTTAACACTACACGTGTTACGGCTTGACCCTGAATCTCAAAATGTTCAGTGGCTTTCCAATGCGTAAGTGCAGGCTTATTATGTGCAGGATCGGCAATATGCAGTGGCGGATGTTCTGGGTCATACACGACGGGTACATCAACAGTACCTTCACCTTCGAGCGTACCCGCAACCAATGCCTGATATGTTTTTGAAGTTTGACGTTCTTGGAACTGGCGTGAAATTCGATTTTGCCCTTGACGGGTTAATGCAAAAACCAAAATACCTGAAGTATCACGATCCAAACGATGGATGAGCAAGGTATTCGGTTCAATTTTTAATAATCGATTGATAACACAGTCTTGTAAATCTGCTGTTTTTCCCGGAACTGTGAGTAAACCTGCTGGTTTATGGATCACCATAAAGTCAGTGTCACGATGTATCAGGTGTTCGGTTAGAAAATTACTCAAAGTTCAATCCAGTTCTGATCTCGAAAAACAAGGCGGCAATAATAAAAAGCTTAGCCAACAATTACAATGCACAAAGGCATATTTCCCGACGTATTTTCCGATTTAGAACAAAAATAATTCCAATTGGCTTTGTTTAGTCTGTACTGAGTAATTTTTCTAGCAATGCTTTTAGACTTGCATCATCTAAAAAGTCTTCATAACGAATGTTTGCACCATTGGCACGCCACAACCCAATTAAGCTGACCATGGCAACGGAATCGAGTCCATAACTGCGTAAATCGGTTAAGGGATCTATTTCCAATGCGTCCATATCTAACTGCTCTGCAATAGCCAATAATATGCCTTTGGCTGACAAAACGAATTCAGTTGGTGCTGACAGATTCCAAAGCCGCATCAAATTATAACTACTCATATGATGAATCCCTTGGCCTGACATGTAGTCCACCCACTGAATATGCTGTTCCAGATTATTCATCACAATCGCATCATCCACGATACAGATTTGCTCGGTTACGCTATTTAGGTGCGGCAAGATCTGTTTCAGCATAGGCGTGATTTGCCCTGCAAAGATGAGCTGCGGGTGTGTTGTTGCATATTCACCGAGCTGCTGCATGCCTTGAAGTAAATCATCGCCATATAAGTCGACAATGGGAATCTCTAAGGCTTTGGCTTTATTGGTCAGTTGGATCAAATTTTCCATCAACTGCGTATCTTGTATGCCCTGCTGCAAGCGTAAATTTTGTAAGCCAACCAGTACCAATACCGACTGTGTTGAAGACAGCTGCCATTTTGCTTGAGATGGTGAAAATTGGATTTTTTTTGGCATGGGATAAAGCATACAGACTCGGTACATAACTCAAGTTGGAACAATTGATATGCTAACGCAGAATCATATCTGAAGGTGACTTTCGGCTACTGATGATTTACTTTTTGGTCAACTTTAAACTTATATATTTTTTTAATTCTATTAAGTTTATTAGATAAACCTAAGTTTTGGTTTTATTCAAATTGGGATAAAAAATAATCTTGTAAATATTCAAGTGACTTACCCTCATACAGCAAAGAAAAATCACCATCGTGCTCTTCTAAACTTGAGCTGCCATCAATAACACCCAATACATTACTAATTGAATCAATCATTACTTGTCGTAAGATTGAAAAAAAAATTCTCTTATGTTCGTCTGGCAAATTATTAAAAAAACTTATTGCATCAATAAAATAAGGATCTTTTATTTCTGATGGTGAGTAGTCTGTGAACAATCCTTTATAAATTTCTAGGTTTTCGTTAATAATTCCTTTTTTGAGCAGATGAGCTAATTCTTTTGAGTCCATAGCTTTCCATTTATTTTAATTTGTATAACGTCCATTCTTTTTTAAATGAGCATAAAAAATTTTCAAATATAGATATTTTTCTTCAAATATCATTTTTTTATTTTATGATAATTTCTTTAATATTCTTTTCATCCCCAAACAATATTCGAGATACATCAATACTCATAATTGTAAAATATATGTATCGCTGCAGCTCATCCCTAATATACGCATCAAGAATTACATTATTTAATGTAATTCCTAAATCAGTATATTACATAGCATATAAAACTAGCACTGATAGTACCCTAATAAACCCTGATACTTCAAACGACAAGATTTGCTGGACAAGTTTCTTAAATGTTAATGCTGACAAGAGCAGTACTCCTGTCAGCTTATCGTGTTTATTTCTGAGGTTCGACATTCAGTGCAGCCAAAGGTGGTGACATCGGATGTACCGAAGGTTCACCGCCTGCAACACGAGACAGAGGCAGCCACTGTGCAAGTATTGGATTGGTTCGATCAAATAGTGGAGTTAACTTTAATTCAGAAGGTAACAATTCACTCAAAGAGCTCATGCTTTCAAGTTTAGCCAAAGCCTTGATGCTATCTTCAGCCGCATTACCTGTATCCACTTTGGCAGCCACAGTCACAATACTGACTTGCTTTTCATCTTGATTAAACATCAGCCAAGCACTGGACAAACCTAGCGCCTGCGCTTGCTCTCGCAAAGTCGGCCAAACCTCTTTTAGTAGCTGATCTAACTGATCATGCTGTGTAGAAAACCGTTCAAAACGCACAACATGATGTGATGTTGCTAAGGGTTTAAAATCATGAGCACCAGCAACACGCCAAATATATCGCTGTACATTCAAGAAAAATGGACGGCTCCAAAACTTTACATTCGGCTCAAATTCCAATTCTTCACTGGTGAAACGCTCATAATCTTTTACATTTTCCCAAGTATCAAATAAGTAGCGTCCACCAGTCCAAAGCGCACCACTAAAACGGTCAAAACCAAGTGGCATATATTTATGGCGCATGCCCGGACGCACATCCATGCTGCGACGTTCAATTTCCTGCATATTCACTAAATCATGCATCTTGATTTCACTTGCAACCGGGAAGTCTGAAGTAAACGCTGCTTCTGCCTGAATCGGGCCTGTTTCGTAGTTGAGAATCGCCATATGTATCTCCTATATTCGTTGTGGAGTTGTATAAATAATTGCTCTCAGCCAGTGCTGAATCAGCTGTTAAACCCACTTTATCGAAAATAAATTCTTGAAAAAGACCTTCAAATTTAATTTACTTATTACATCGTGTAATTAATAAATAGAAATATTATGCTGCGTCACTATGATGATCTACAAATCGGCAGTCTTGAATTGTTTTGTTTAACCGTGGAAAAGAAAAGTTTCTCTGCTGCAGCAATTGCAGCAGGCATTTCTCCTGCCGCAGTCAGCAGAGCGATATCACGCTTAGAAGCAAAATTTGGGGTAAAGCTATTTGTCCGCACTACACGCCAACTTAAAATTACCGATGCTGGGCAGCATTATTATTATTTTTGCAAACAAGCCCTTAACAGCCTACTCGAAGGTGAAATGCAAATCAGCGGTGAACAGGAACACCCCATCGGCTTACTGAAAATTAGCGTGCCCACAGCTTATGCACATTATCGTCTGCTGCCTAAAATGGCTAAGTTTACCGAACTGTTTCCACATATTAAGCTCGAGATTCATGTCAGCAACCATAATGTAAATTTAGTGACTGATGATTATGACATTGCGATTCGCGGTAATGAGTTAACCGACTCTGGCTTAATTGCACGTAAACTTGAAGATGCTGCATTATGCATTGTGGCTACACCTGAATATTTGAAAAGGCACCCTGCACCTATGAACATCCAAGACTTACAGCATCACGAATGTATTTTGTTTAAATTACCGAGTTCAGGTAAGTCTGGACCGTGGTCACTCATGGATGCAGGCAAAAAAATTATGGTTGATGTCCAAGGAAAAATTACCTGTAAAGATGATTATCTCTCGACCTTAATCTTAGCTAAATCTGGTGCAGGACTGATGCAGGTCTACCGCTTTTCAGTGGAGCAAGAATTACAAAGCGGCGCGTTGGTGGAAGTTCTCAAATCTTATAGCCAAACAACTCGGCCTTTTTATTTACTCTATCCAAAGTCTAACTATCAGTCTTCTAAACTCAAAGCATTTATCAATTTCATGCTGAATGCTTCGGCTCAATCTTAGAAAATTTCGATTTAATGCTATGGGCGAAGTTCCTAGACATTTAAATCAAAATAAAAAAAAGCCCAACATATCGATTGGGCTGAATTATCTATTTCACTCAAGATCATGCTTAGTTTTACTGTTCCAAAAACTTCTCAATCGCCTGCTGTGCAATTTCTGCATCCTGAAAAGACTTTACTCCAGACACGCCCATCGCACCCACCAACTGCCCTTCGTACAAAATCGGCTCACCACCTTCCAACATTCCCGAAAAGGTATCCATAGTCAAAAACCCCATCTGGCCACCTTTAATAATGTCTTCAAATAATTTTGAAGGACGGCGACTAATCGCAGAACATTTGGCTTTTTCTAAGCATAGATTTGCTGTCATTGGCGATGCACCATCCATACGCTTCATTGCCAATAAATTGCCTGTTTCATCCATTACCGCAATGCTGACATTAAAGCCATTTTCTACTGCATAAGCATGTGCTGTGTTTAGTAAAAATTCTGCGTCTGCCAAAGTTAAATAATGCTTGGTTTTCATTTAAAAATCCTTTTCTTAAAAAGCCGAACTTAAAACAACAAAAAAGCCCACAGCAGGCTGCGGGCTTTATTCTAAAGCAGAATTTACTGTTTTAAATGAAAATTACTTCATTTCGGCAAAAACTTCTTTCGCCATTTCAATGGTAAATGCAATATCTTCATCGCTATGCGCGCTTGAGAAGAAACCTGCTTCAAATGCTGAAGGCGCTAAGTTTACACCGCGCTGTAACATGCCGTGGAAGAAAGTACGGAAAGCATCTACATCACATTTCAAAATTGAATCAAAACCAGTAATTTCAGTTTGATCAGTGAAATAAATACCGAACATGCCGCCCACTTGCTGGGTAAAGAACGGAATGCCCGCTTCGTCTGCAGCTGCCTGTAAACCAGCAAGCAAACCTGCCAATTTTTCAGTCAAAGTTTCATAGAAGCCCGGCTTACGCAGATGTCTAAACATCTCAATACCGGCACGCATAGCCAATGGGTTACCAGACAATGTACCTGCTTGATAAACCTTGCCAAGAGGTGCAATGCATTCCATCACTTCACGCTTGCCGCCAAATGCACCCACAGGCAGGCCAGCACCAATGATCTTGCCTAAAGTAGTCAAGTCAGGCGTTACGCCATAATGCGCTTGCGCACCGCCAAGACCGACACGGAAACCTGTCATTACTTCGTCAATGATGAAGACAGAACCATGTTCATCACATACATTACGGATCGCTTGTAAGAAACCGTCAATCGGTTTCACCAAGTTCATGTTGCCTGCAACTGGCTCGACAATTACACCTGCAATTTCTGAACCGAATTTTGAAAAGCATTCTTTAAGCATCGCAATATCGTTATACGGCAGTGTTAAAGTGTGTTTGGCGAAATCAGCTGGAACACCTGCAGAAGTCGCTTCACCCTCACCTTTAGTAAGTAGGCCAGAACCCGCTTTCACTAAAAGCGAATCTGAATGGCCATGGTAGCAGCCTTCGAATTTTACAATCTTGTCACGGCCGGTGTAGCCACGAGCAAGACGGATGGCAGTCATCGTTGCTTCAGTCCCTGAGTTGGTCATACGAACCAATTCAATAGACGGCATAATTTCGCAAATAATATCCGCCAAAGTCGTTTCATGTACAGTTGGCGCACCAAAACTCAAACCATCAACAGCCGCGTCTTGAACTGCTTTGATAATGTCGGGCTGAGCATGACCTAAAATCATTGGGCCCCAAGAGCCGACATAGTCGACATAGCGTTTTCCGTCTACGTCATAGAGATATGCGCCTTGCGCTTTTTCAATAAATACCGGAGTTCCACCTACACCATTAAATGCACGTACAGGAGAGTTTACGCCGCCAGGAATATGCTTGCTGGCTTGTTTAAATAATTGTTCTTGCTTAGCAGATAAGCTCATAAAAATTCTCTACTTATTCAATCTAAAAAATAAAATTAAGCTTGTTCAGCAAAAAGCTCAGACCATTCATAAACACGACTGCTGACAGCAGACATTGAACGACCTAATACATCACTAATCACAGCACAAAGATCAGCACCTGCTTCAATGACTTCTGCTGAATTTTCTACAGTTAAACCACCAATTGCACAAATAGGTACATTTAGTTTCGCTTTGGCTTGTTTTAGCGTTTCTAAGCCAATATTGCCTGCTTCAGGCTTAGTTTCAGTTGCAAAAATGGCACCAAAAGCCACATAGTTTGCACCGTCTGCAATTGCCTGCTCAGCCAGTTCTAAAGAGTTATTGCAGCTTCGACCGATCAAAACATTTTTAGGTAAGCGTGCTACAGCTTCAGCAATTGAACCGTCATCTTGCCCTAAATGGACACCCACACCATACTGAACTGCAGTTTCGAGATCATCATTAATGACAAAAGGCACTTTGTACTGATTACACATATTTTTCATGTATTCAATTTCATAAGCCTGATCTTCCTTTGCCACTTTTTTACGACGATATTGCAAAACAGCAACTTCATAAGTTGCCATCGCGCCTTCAAGCTTGGCTAAAAGCAATTCGATAGGATCATCATTGGTAATGAGGTATAAACCACGCATAGTTCAATCACAACTTAAAACTTTTGAATATTATAACGATTAGGTCTGTGAAATGTTGCTTGGGGCATAAAATTTTAATGCTTTGCTGCTGAGAAAGTTATATTCCTTTTCACAGGACTACTTATATAAATGTTTAATTAAATTTTCTGTAGAAAATGGCAAAAAATACCTATTTTCAGGTATAGAACAAAACTGATACAAATTATTTAATAGTGCACCAGAAGAACTCAAAACGCAGCGCATAAAAACACAACACTTTTATAAAAATAAAAATTTGTAACCTATTAGACTTTTTGGTGCTTGGTAAGAAACGTTTTGGGGAGCGTTCAGAGCATCAAAAAGTCTAGCCTATTTTATAAAAGTTTTTATTGTTATATATTTCAAACAATAGACTTTTCTAAGGCCATAAAAAAAGCCTAGAGAAGGTCACTCTAGGCTCGGAAAACTGGGGTTTATCGACTATTCATGTTTTAGATAAGAATTAAATAAACAATATGAACATTATTAGACTAATCACTCTAATTTTGCAAGTCATTTACTCAAAAAAATCACACCCATATCCATAAAAATTAAGCGTTTGATTAATAAACAATTAACTATCAATCTTATCTAAATTACGGTGTTTTAAGCTTAAGTTCCCCTTCACAATATCAGACAGCATGCGCCAATCGGAAATAAAACTGTACAAAGGTTGCTTGAAACTAGCTGGCTTATTTTTTTCAAAGAAAAAATGTCCGACCCATGCACAGGCATAGCCTGAAACCAGGCCATAAGCAAAATACTTCGGTTGTCTTTTTAAAATTGCTTTTGCAAAGAAATAGAGTCCTATACTGCTGCCTGTGGCATGTAAACGTCGGCTCATGATATTTCGATGTTCAGTCAAATAAAATCGATAAAATTGCGAGTAGTCACGAATAGGCAACTGAAATTCGGGCTTTAAATCTCGATTAAACTCGGGTTGTACTTGTGAATTCATTTTGTGCTCATCCTGAACTTATTTTAATCAACATAGCTCAAAACTCGCCCACTTTAAAGGCGTAAAATTTTATTTTGTTCCAATGAAAATTGAACTATTGTGAATTATACAATTGATGGAATATCCATCTTTTAAAACTATTCTTAGTCCAAAAGCAGAGTTTTCAAATCCGTCAAGTCTTACTTCTCAACTGTTTTTCGCTACAATCGAAACGCGTTTAGCTGATAGAAAATTTACGCACATTTTAGTTTTTCATTTTTATAAAAATTTAAAGATCGCTTCATGCCAGATCATGAAGTTGTAACATCAGGACAGAAAACCATGGTTGAAGTTGAATTAAAGTTCCAGATTCCAGAAGCACGTCGAACTGCATTATTAAAGGCACTCGATCCAAAAAAATCGGAACAAATTCAACTTAAAGCTAAATATTTTGATACCCCAGATCGAAAAATGGCACAGCAGCATGCAGCTTTGCGTCAACGTTTAGAAGGAACGCGCTGGATTCAAACCCTGAAAGCTGCAGGTAAAAGTCACATTGAACGGTTTGAACATAACTTAGATTTGGGCGAGCATGAACAAGCCCCTGCCCTAGATTTAGCTGTTTATAGCAATGAAGCTGAAGTTCAGTCAGTTTTAAAAACCACTTTAGGCGATCAGCAGGATTCGTTACAACTTCAGTTTGAAACAGACATACTCAGAACTTATCGCGTCATAGAGTTTGAAGATGCCAAGATCGAAGTTTGCTTAGATGTCGGCTGTATCCGTAGCAACAGCACAGAAACAGAAGTTCATGAAGTTGAATTTGAGCTTAAAAGTGGCTCTATTCAATCACTCCTTGCCTTTAGTTTCGAATGGGTTAAAAAGTATCATTTATGGTTAGATGTCCGCAGTAAAGCGGAAATCGGGAATTTGCTGGCGTTTAATCAAACTGTGAGTCCAGCAGTTGAGGCTAAAGAATTTCAACTCAGTAAAAAAGATACTGCCGCAAAAAACTTACGACTTTTAATTGCACAGGAAATGCAGCACCTTCTGCCTAATATTGCCGCAATTTCTGCAGGCGTTGCTCAGGCGGAGCACATTATACAAGCTCAGAAAGCACTCCATCATTTACAATTAACCATTTCGCTGTTTAAAGATTGGAACAGTGATATCGTTGAAAAATGGGCTGTGCAATTAGGCGCATTTAAGCAGCAATTTGAACAATTACACCATTTTGAACACATGCAAAATACCTTGGGTGGCTTTTTACAAAACCCAACGACTTCAGAAAATTTAACCAAAGATATTTTGTATGCCAAAGAGAAGTTAGGCAATTTGGTTAAATCGACTCAAAATGTACATCATTATCTTGAGCTTTTAATGTTTAGTTTGAAATTCGATGATGCGCCGCAGCAACATGATTTTAAATGGTATGCTCAAACAACCCTGCAAAACCAATATAAAGCCCTCCAAGAGGCTTTAAATGATGCCGACATTAACAATTTTGAAAGCTTAGACGTGCTTTCTCAACGCATACAAGAGCTTAAATTTAGCTTCCCAATTTTGACGTCTATTTATGATGTAAAAAATTTGCAGAAATACAGTAAAGCACTCAATGATGCACAAGTTGCGGCACAGGAATACCAAGTCCTTTCCTCTTCTGCACAATATATTCAGCAAACAGAGCTGGAAGCTAGCGATTGGTTTGTTCTCGGTTGGTTGACTGCAAAGCAAGAAGTTTATGCAGATAAACTTTTAGAAGCGACAGAACAATTCCTTGTCAGTCGAAAACTCATTAAATAAAACTAAGGGAGATTCAATGAGTCTCCCTTTTTATTTGCGTCCCACATTATTATATAGATATTCATTTATTGGACATTCAGATTCGAATTCGGCTATTTTCAATTCATCACTTCCTTAGTTTGACTCAGTTACATTGAAATATTTTGAGAAGCTATTATTTTTGTTTTTTGAGTAAAAACTTTTAAAATAAGCTATCTGAAAAATTAGATTCAGGATGGTTTTATGTTGAAAATTCACATACCTGCAATTCATCCACTATTTACATTTTCACTTATTTTTATCTTTTTCCCATTACTAAGTGCTTGTAGTGAACAACATAAGCCTGTGCAAAGCACCGAATTAAGGCGCACGGCATCCTTACAAGTCGAAAAGCCGCTTTCTCCAACTCAAAACTTTGATCAGACACGAAGAACCTTTAAAGTCCTGCGCAATAATAATGAGGACTATGGTGATGAGTCTTACCAAATCAAAACCAATGCTGGCATACTAAGTATTTACAGTATGAACTTGAATCCGCAACAAGGTCAGTTACTGTCAAGCGTCAAGTCTGGAGAATGTCTAACTCTATCGAGTCAAAGTGACAATTTAATTGCGGTTGATGGTTATATAAGTGTGATGGAATTGGGTGACATTAAAATTCATCCCTGCAAATAAACATCAAAATAGTATTTGCATAACAGTCATTCAAAAAAACTAAGAAAATTGCCTTAAGGCTACGCTGCTATTGGGGGTTTAATTCATAATCCATACTGATTTGACCTTGTGCTAATAACTCCCATGATCTCATTGCATTACTCACCATGCGCTGTAATTGTATCAAGCCCATGCCATCACGCGCTTGTATGGTCATTCCTTGTAATAAGGTCATATAAAAATCAGTCAATTGCTCTGCATGAGCCAAACTTTCAATTTCCGCATTGTGCACACCTATAGCGAGCCGATCCATAATTTTTGTTTTGGTATAGGCACGTCGTTGTTTGAGCTGTTCTTGTATGGTTTGATTTTGCTGTGAACAATTCATCGTGGCCACTACCACCATACAACCTTTAGGTTTATTAGTTTGCACCAAATGCTGAATACTGTCGTACAGGTAGAGCTCCATCGCAATTTTAGCCGTTTGACCTGCTTGTAGAATTTTTTCTGCAGGCTGAACTTCGTGTTCACTATAGTATTCAATACATTTTTCAAAAAGCGCCGTTTTGTCGCCAAATGTGCCATATAGACTAGGTGCGGTGATATTCAAAGCTTGAGTTAAATCACTGATGGACGTTCCTTCATAGCCAAATTGCCAAAACAACATCATCGCCTTTTCCAAGGCTTGCTGTTCATTAAAACATTTAGGTCGTCCACGCTTCTTGACCGAATCGGCTGGATTAGCGTGCTGATTTTCTTGCTTTGAATCATTCATCATAAGCTAACATTTATATTTTATAACGTTCACTAATAAAATAATTGGCGCTCACAATTTAATCAAATAATTTATTTTTATAACAGTCACTATTAAATTAAATAATTAAGGTGTAACGCTATGAATCCGCATGCTACAGCTTTAAAACCAGATAAACAGTTGACGCAGCAGCCTGATGAATCTTCTCCCAATCAAGGGAATTGGTTTGCAATCCTCACGGTTGCCATTACAGCTTTCGCCCTTGTCACCAGTGAGTTTTTACCCATTGGCGTGTTAAATGCCATTGCTCAAGATTTAAATATTAGTGTAGGTACCGGTACCGAAGGTTGGGTGATTAGCCTCCCTGGCATTATGGGTGCGATCGCAGCGCCCCTGCTTTCTGTTGCTGTGAAGCAACTTGACCGTCGTATCTTACTGATTGCCTTAACCGTGATTATGGTCATTTCTAATTTTATAACTGGCTTCGCAGAAAGCTTTGCGCTGTTGTTGTTTAGCCGTTTTCTATTGGGTATTGCTATCGGTGGATTTTGGGCAACAGCCATAGCCTTGAGTGGACGTGTCGCACCCAGTCATCTCGCCATTGCCAAAGCCACTGCGATCGTCATGGCAGGAGTTACCTTAGCGACGGTTTTAGGTGTTCCATTAGGTACATGGCTGAGTGACTGGTTAGGTTGGCGTAGTGCGTTTCAAATCATTGCAGCGATTGGCATCATCATTTTAGTTTTAGAAATCAAATTTCTCCCAAAACTTCCACCGACATCGGCTATTCGATTTAGTGATTTACCTGCACTGATTCAACATGATAAAGCACGTAAAGGACTGATTATTATTTTATTAATTGGTTTTGCTCATTTTTCGTCTTATAGCTATCTCGCCCCATTTTTTAAGAATCATGCAGGCTTTGATGCGACCACCATCAGTTCATTATTATTGATCTACGGCATCGCAGGTTTCTTTGGTAATTTATTTGCAGGTTATGGCAGCAACATCAATGTCCGCTATACCCTTGCTTTTGTTGCATTCAGTTTTATCGTGGTATTTTTTAGCTTTCCACACTTTGCAGTTCACCTATTCGGTGCATATCTTTTAACCGCATTATGGGGTTTCGCTTTTGGGGCATTTCCTACAACGGCCAATATCTGGATGTTTGTACATGCCCCTGAAGCAGTTGAAAAAGGCATGCCGCTGTTTATTGGTATTTTCCAACTCATGATCGCGTGTGGCTCTCTGTTTGGCGGCTATATTGTCGATCATTTTAATGCCAATACCTTATTGTATTCGGTGATGATCTTTGTCGCCTTCGCCATAGTGGCTATTTTCACATTAGGGCGTGGATTAAATAACCCGAAGCTTCCTTGTACAGCGAACTAAGTCCACGCTCTAAGTGATATCGTCAATACATTTGATTAACGATATTTCCCAAAGATTTTCCACGTATTGTTATCGGCTAAAGGGTCGCTATAGCTATCACTACGGGCTTTACGTGGTTTGTCACGGGCATCCACCAATTTAAAGTCGTTTTCGACACTGAGTACAATGCCATTCACATAAAAACGGGTACGGGTGTATTCACTTTGTCCATGTTGAAATACATAGGTTCTGAGGTCAATAAATTCACGGTGTGCGACCAAAGCTGCCGTATCATCGCTGTCTAGCCATAGCCGCATCGCTTGAATTTGATCTGCTTCAAATTGCCCACATTTTTCAACTAAGCTGGCAATACCACGAAAGGTTTTAGATTCTTTCGCGCGTGTTTTGTTGATTCGAATACGATCCACGTGAAAATAAAAAAGCGGCAGATTCAAATGACTCGGCAAATGGACTGCATCGAGGACTTCATCTTCCATAAAGGGCTGAAATAAGTCCTGAGCACGTTCAATTAAGCCAGTCCACTGCGCATAATATTCGGCTACTTCAGACGCTGTACCATAATAAATGGGCAGCCCTTCTACATTGGCTAAGGTTGAGGGCGGCCAAACATTTTGTCGAAGTAATGCAATATCACTTTTCAGACTTTGCACTGCGATTGCATCTTGCATGGGGTATTCCACTTTACTTAGGCTATTTTTTTAGATTAAGTCAAAGGTTTAGTTTCTGCAAGGCTTTGCCTATAATACTGCATTAGATTTTTATGCTAGGACACATTCATGGTTCAAAAGATTGAAGCTACTGATGTAACCGAAGAAGAAGCGTTGAATGCAGCTTTCTTTGAACGTGCGGATGAATTTATTAAACAAGCCAATGAATTTTGTCGTGTTGAAAAAGGTTCTCAAGTTAAACCTGCAGAAATGCGCGGTCAAGTGAGTGCTGCCATGTTATTTGGTACTGCTCGCTTTAATACTTGGGTTGCTGCAAATGGCTTCAAAGATGGCAAAGAAATGCGTGATGCCAAAGATCAAGTAATGTCTTATATTCTTCAACAATTTCAAATGATGCTTGAAGATAATTATGATGAATATTGCGAACAGTTTGAAAACTATCTTCGCTTCCGTCATAACGAAGAATTCCATGCAAACAAGCATGATCACGACCACGATCATCAGCATTAATCAAAAGCCCTTCGGGGCTTTTTTTATACAACTTCTCTTTCACAAAGCTTTGATTTAATATTTAGTCATAACGTTGTATTTTCATCATTCATGCTATTTTCAGTGCCTCGCGTATTCGAAAATACAATGAAATACGCAAGAAATGGACATGGTTTTAAGGACAAGGATAGCAATGCAGACGCTCGATTTTGCCATCGTGGATTCACATATACATCAATGGGATCCATACAATACCCCACATGCCGCTTCACTTGCCGTGAAATTATTGGGTAAACATCCCTACTTGCTCGACAAAATGATGCGCTTAGTTAAGCCGCAAGAGTTAATTGACACTGTTGGATTGACCAAACATGTGACGACACCGTATTTGCCTGAAAATTATAAGCAAGATGCAGGACATTATCAGGTCGATCAAATCGTACATGTAGAAGCGAGCTGGCATGACCATAAAGGTAAAGGGGTAGTTGGTGAAACCAAGTTCATTGAATCCTTAGACTTT
This sequence comes from Acinetobacter sp. YH12094, assembly GCF_013419295.1. Lineage (NCBI taxonomy): Bacteria > Pseudomonadati > Pseudomonadota > Gammaproteobacteria > Moraxellales > Moraxellaceae > Acinetobacter > Acinetobacter sp. YH12094. The sequence continues at coordinate 240,457 of NZ_VPAK01000003.1, read as the reverse complement.
AACGCTCAAAAAATTAAACTTGGCGCCATAGTCGGCACTGCAGACCCATGTGACAGTAGTTTTAAGAAAATTCTTAAAATGCATAAACAAGCCTCCCCACATTTTCGTGGCATACGAAAAATGGCAGCTGTACATGAAGACCCAAAAGTTCATGCATGGACCAATGAGCCCCATCTCTATACCAATAAAAAATTTATGAAAGGTTTTGAAGCTCTTGCTCAAATGAATTTAAGTTTTGATGCATGGGTTTATTCAGACCAAATTCGTGATTTAACCGCTTTAGCACGTGCTTTCCCTGAAACATCTATCGTGCTGGACCATTTTGGGACACCTGTCGGTGCCTTTGGACCTGTCGGCTCACATACAGGCTTAACCCAAACTTCACGTGACAATATCTTGTTTCGTTGGAAAGATGATTTAGCTGAACTGGCAAGTTGCCCAAATGTTTATACCAAAATGTCTGGATTATTCATGCCGGTGCTGGGTCATCAGTTTCATAAAGAACAACGCCTTGCATCCAAACAAGAGATTTTCGATTGCGCCTTTCCGCTTATTTCTCATGCTCTACAATGCTTTGGGAAATACCGTGTGATGTTTGGCTCTAACTTCCCGATGGATAGTGTGAGTGCATCCTTGGTGAATATTATTGACGCATTTTCAGATGCGGTCGCGAGTTATGATCATGATGCACTGACTTTAGTATTCCAACAAAATGCCCGTCAGTTCTACCGCCTATAAGTTCGTTAAGATAATCTTACAATCAAGTCATACAATGCAGCTCAAAAAAATCCTCCAGATGGAGGATTTTTTTTATTAATTTTATTTTTGAATAGATTTTACAGCTTGACCATATTGGTCAGCCATCACCTCAACCAAATGTTCAGGTTGAATATATTTTTTGATGACAGCATTAACATCCGCTTTGGTCAAACTAGCAATGTGTTGATCACGCTTTTCACGATAGTTTAAATCACGACCTTTTTCTAACTGTGGAATCAACATACTATGAATGCGACGGTCATCTTCAAGTGCAGTTAAACGCTTTTTCAAAATACTGGCTTTGGCTGCTTCTACTTCCTGTTCCGTCACGCCATTTTTCAATAAGTTTTGCAACACTTTATGAACAGACTGAGAAACTTGTGCTGATTTACCCGCAGTGTAGTTTGCATCAATACTCAGTACACCTGAATTCACCCATTCATCAAAATTAATGTCAGCACTAAAACCATAAACCAGTGCATTCTTTTCACGTAACTCTTGGGCTAGACGTGAAGACAATTGTGAATCACCGAGTATGTGGCGTAATACTTGTAGTGCAGGAGAATCGCTATGCTCTACACCTACAGGTAGAGTCATAATGGCTTGGTAACTACCAAACTCACGCTGTTCAGACAATGCATGCACTTTCTGTGCAGGATACGCTGTAAATGTAGACTCTAAGCGTTGATATGGCTCACTGGTTTTCCAATCTGCAAATTCTTTTTTCAGAATTTTTTCTATTTGCTTGGTATCAAAATCACCTGTTACCGCAATTTGTGCATGCTGTGTTTTAAAGAATTTTTGATGTAACTGCTGCACTTGATCACGTGTAGCTGACTCAATTTGTTTTTTCGCAAGTTCAGGTTCGAAGTGATAACGAATATCCCCCGGCTGATAGATCTCGACAATACGCGACAGAGTCATTGCAGCAACGGTATCCGGCTCTGTATAAGGTCGATCCAAACTCGACAAACTTTGCGCTTTGATTAAATCAAATTGGGATTGTTCAAATGCTGGCGCTTTAATAACATCAATGACATATTGCAAAAATTCAGCAAACTTTTCTTTACGTGCAACCACTTGAATTATGAGGCCATTATCATTTGCACTGACCGTTGCACCACCACCAACATCAATAATTTTATCGGCAATTTGCTGTAAATTTTGATCTTTAGATGCACGGAACATGAGATAAGCTGTCAAATCTAGCAACTCACCTTTATTCATTAAGCTTTGCGCTGTACCAAAATCCAATGCAATCGTAGCATAGGTCTTGTCGTCACGTGTTTTAGTTGGAAACAACGCATACTGAATGCCGTTTTTAAATTTAGCGCGCTGAATCTGCTTTTCTTTCTGATTTAAATATTGCTTAGACTCTGCAACATATTGCTTCACTTCAGCACGATAAACACTCGCATCTTTCAACGGCTCTTCTGCAGGCGCTTGCTGATCTAAAGTTTCAGCAGGTTTCGACGCAGCCTGTTGCTGTGCTTTCTTCTGGTCTTCAGGTGTTGGTAGAATATTTCCTGTGACACGGTATTCAGGCTTTAGAAAATCCTTATACACTTGATTCACGTCGCTTACACTCAGCTTTTGTACTTTATCTAAGTCTCGGAAATATTGAGACCAGTCCCCGTTATAAGCCACAGTATAAGAACTAAGACGCTCGCCAAGTGCTGTTGCGCTATTTTTGACATTGTCAGCCATATTTCGAGTCAGGCTTTTAACACGGTTTAGCTCGACGTCATTAAAGGCTTTATTCTGCTCTACACCTTGTGCCAGACTGGTTGCCACTTTGTTAGCATCATGACTTGGGCCATATATCGCCCCCATAAACACCAAATTAAAATCTTTATCTAACCATGTGGTGGATTGAACTGCGGTTGCTATCCCTGTTTCCACCATGCTTTGATACAAATGCCCACTTGGCTGTAAGGTATACAAAGTTGGAGATACCGCCAAAGCGGTTTTAATCGGTTCGACTGCACCATTTAAATAAATATTAAATTTACCAAAGTCACTGCCCTTATGAACGGTAAATTCGCGTTGCTTTAATTTCGTTCCATCTAATTTAGGGACTTTGGCCTGTTCAGGAATTTGGCGTGCGGCAATTGGGCTAAATTGTTGATCAATTTGTTTTAATACAGCCGCTTTATCAAACTTACCAGAAATCACCATCACTGCATTATTTGGCGCATACCAACGGCGATAGAACTGGTTTAATTCGTTCATATTGATGGATTGAAGTTCTTTCAAATCACCTATCGGTAAGCGGCCTAAAGATTGATTGCCATAGGCTTCTTTTAAAACTTGGTCGATTAACACTGAAAATGGCTGATCTAAACGAATTTCACGTTCACGCTTAACGATATCAATTTCTGTCGGTACAAATTTTTCCTGAAGTACCAATTTATCCATCCGTTCTGCTTCCAAATGCAAAACTTGATCGATTGAACTTTGTTCAGGACGAATCACATTGGTGTATTTCGTTGAATAATAATCCGTACTGGCATTGGTCATCAGCGTGAATTGGTCTAAGCGACGCTGAAATTCATCACCCTTGACATTTTCAGTGCCTTTAAAGGCCAAATGTTCGAGCAAATGTGCCAAACCACCTTTGCCCGCAGGGTCATTTAAAGAACCCGTGAAATACACCGTATTCATAAACACTTTGCTTTCTTTATCGTTTTGCGCCAAAACCACACGAAAACCGTTATCTAATTTATATTCTTCAATGGTTTGTTCAGTTTTAACCAATACAGGTTGAGCAAATAGGCTGGTACTTAAACCTGCAAAAAAAAGTGAAAGCGTTAAATGTTTAATACGCATGTAATTCAAGTGTCCTTTATATTTAGCATCGATCAGCGTAGTGCTGTCGATCAGATTGGTTTTGATTTTATGCTGAGCTTTTCTGGATTAATAGTTACTTTTTATTATATACATGCTGCAGAATGAGACAGCATGTATTTGATTTATGTTCAGATATAAATGTCCGACTGCATATATAAACACGCATAGCCTGAGATTTCTATCCGGTCATTTTCGAGCATTTGACAATGTAACTCACCACCACGGCTTGATGCTTGATATGCCAAGATCTGACGTCTTTGTAGACGTTCTGCCCAAATAGGCACGATTCCAGTATGAATAGAACCCGTAACAGGATCTTCATTGATGCCATTACCCGGTGCAAAATAGCGTGAAATACAGTCATATTGCTGGGCTGCCGCAGTGATTGCAACATCAGTGATCGTACCCGGCGCTGTGATGGCGGTGCGGATTTTGCCAAGACGTTTTAAAATTTCAAAATTCGGTTGTTCATCCAAGACCTGTTGAGCCGTTTCATATTCTACGATATACGCCTGCGCATTCTGATAAACCTGCTTAAAAGGTTGACTCAACCCTAGACGTAGCTCTTCAGGATATTCACTCACGACCTGTGCCCGACGCACAGGGAAATTCATCAGAACTTTTCCATCTTCAGCTTTATTTACACTAAAAATACCGAGATTTTTGACATGAAATTGGATGTTTTTTTCTGCAGTATAAAACTCAAAAAGCACATAACTACTGGCCAATGTCGCATGTCCACAAAAGTCCACTTCAGTGGTCGGTGTAAACCAACGAATTTCATAATTACTGCTGTCAATTTTTTTCACAAATGCAGTTTCAGACAGATTATTTTCCAAAGCAATCTGTTGCATCAAGTGTTCATCTAACCATTCATCCAACACCAAAACCGCCGCTGGGTTGCCTTTAAATAACACTTGGGTAAATGCGTCCACTTGATACATTTTCATTGATAGAACTCCTGATTTAGTGATTTATATTAAAGGCTTTTGAAAATATTTCATGCGTTATATGCTATGTAGCAACACTTTTTAATAAAACATCTAAGTTTTAGATGAACTTAAATATAGGCACAATTTTGAAAACGCATATTCACCCCGTTCCTTTAGAAAAATCATACCGACTTTTAAATCATGGGCCGACTGTGCTCGTCTCTGCTCAGGATCAAACCCATACTGGTGTGATGACTGCTGCATGGGCATGCGCCTTAGAGTTCAACCCTGCAAAAGTGACGGTAGTACTGGATAAATCAACTAAAACACGAGAGATTATTGAGAATTCAGGCTATTTCGCCTTACAAGTTCCGACACTAAAACAACTCAAACTGGTCTATGCACTTGGCATGATGAGCCAACGTGATGCGCCAGAAAAATTACGCCAATGTGGCGTGGAATTATTTCAATTTAATGCCTCAGATATTCCTGTAGTTGAAGGTTGTGCTGCTTGGCTACTGTGCAAACTTATTCCTGAGCCGCACAATCAACAAGCGCACGATCTGTTTATTGGCGAAGTCATTGCTGCCTATGCTGATGACCGCGTCTTCCGTAACGGACATTGGTATTATCATGAAGTAGAAGATGAATGGAAAAGCCTACACCATGTTGCTGGCGGGCACTTTTATACCATTGGTAATCCTGTATCTGTAGACGAGGCATCAGACTAAAATAGCGCTGTGAGATATGTCGTTTATCTAGGGCTAAAAATGGATAATCATCCGTTTTGAGCATTTTCATGCTAACTTTAACTTAATTTTAAATATTGAATGAATGGATATGGCGTTTAAAATACATACATTGGATGTCAAAAATTCACTGCAAAATTATATTTGGCTGCTTGAACACACCGAAAGCCATGATGTCATTGTGGTAGATCCTACTGAAGCTGCCTTAGTCGAGCGCTATTGTCAGGAACATCAACTCAATCTTACACAAATTTGGTTAACGCATTGGCATAAAGATCACGTCGGTGGCGTACCGGAACTTATTCAGGATAAAAACATTGCCGTTTACGGTCCCCGTACAGAATTAAGCCGTATTCCATGGGTGAATTATCCTCTCGATCATAATGACCGTTTTGAATTTCATGGGCTTGAAGTTGAAATAACAGCAACGCCCGGCCACACCCTCGGTCATATCGTATATTTTATCGATGACATTCATACGCTTTTCTGTGGCGATGTATTATTTGCTATGGGCTGTGGACGTGTTTTTGAAGGCACCTTTCAACAAATGTACGATTCATTGAACCGTATAGCCGCATTCCCTGCTGAAACTCAAGTGTATTGTACTCACGAATACACCCTATCGAATGCGCAGTTTGCGCGGCATGTTGAACCTGACAACCTTGCCATACAACAGCGGTTTGATGAGGTTGAATCCCTACGCATGCTCGGGCAATGTACTTTACCAAGCAGCATTGAATTAGAACTAGAAACCAATCCATTTTTACGCGCAGAAAGTGTTGAAGCATTTCAACGCTTAAGAGAACTTAAAGACAATTTTTAATTGGATTGAGAGTTTAATGAATTTAAGATTTCATCACAAATATACTGTTTTTATTTGTGATGAATATTTCGGGCCGATTCATCATTTTATATTTATAAAATTTGATTGGTGGCAGCAAATTCATCCAATTCAGCTTGTGTTACAACTCGAACGGCTTGCATTTCATCGATACGTACCATCAATAAACCACCTAATGCCGGCTGATAACGTCGTGCACTACCAAATGGTGTATATGCCACTTTGGATTGCTCCGAAAAGACCAACCAATCTTCATGTCCAAGCATCACTGCAACAGGCGTCTGTCCCACTTGTTGCATCTGTTCAATTTTTGCTTTTACAGCGTGCTCAATGTTCTGCATGCGTTCAATCTACTTATACCAATAGATCATAGTATAAAAGCTTTTCGATAAATCTTGATGAGAAATAGCATTGCAAGCTCACCTATCCAGCGAATTAGGCTTTGAACAAGCTGTTATTTGCAATCCACAACTGCATGCCCAAATAGCTGTGCATTCTAAGCCAAGCAATCGTTTATTTTGCGCACAGCTTCTCTATGCACATAGGATATATTTTAATCCAACTGCCAAAAACCTAATTTTTAAAATACGTTATATTTACTTACATTAAGTTTAGCTCTTTATAAAACAGCAAGTTAAATGAGTTTATACAGTTTACAAGCCGATAATCTGTTTATTTATCCATCAAAATTTCATATTTTAAATAAAAGTTTTCCATTTCCCCTTTAAAAAATATTTTGAGACCCCTATTTAATATTTTAATGATTGATAAGGAGTTCGCTCGTGAAAAAAGTGGTTAAAGCAAAAAATTTAGTTGCCTTCCGTCTTTGGTTAGAAAAGTTAGGATATTCTGTTCGTACACTGGCAGATAATCGTGGATTTACATTCAGTTTTAAAAAAGAATATGGTCTAGTGACTGTAGACTTATCTGGTAATGCTTTGGCCATGCAGCTCGGTGAAGAGTTTGAAGATCATTTAAAGGCATAATCTTCTCTATAATTTATTCGAACGATTTGAAATAAATGATTTAATTCGATTGATTCGAATCCGCATTTCAAAATTTGCCCGTATATTCGGGCTTTTTTTCATCTTTGTTTTACTGACTCATTTTTAACAAGAGAAATTTCAGACAATAAAAAAGCAAGATTAGACATCTTGCTGTATCTCTTCGTTCATCATCTTTCATTAGATTTTTTTCATTAGATTATGTTTTCAAAAAAACCACGTTTGAGACACTGATTTTTTCGAATTTCAAAAACAAAAAAGCAAGGTATAAAACCTTGCTTAATCTAATGGTGGGGACGGAGAGACTCGAACTCTCACACCTCGCGGCGCTGGAACCTAAATCCAGTGCGTCTACCAATTTCGCCACGTCCCCAACTCGGGTGCTGACAATGTCAGACTTTAATTTGTTTTAAAAACCTGTTTATTTGGCAACTTAATAAATTAAGTGGTGGGGACGGAGAGACTCGAACTCTCACACCTCGCGGCGCTGGAACCTAAATCCAGTGCGTCTACCAATTTCGCCACGTCCCCAACAGGGTTGCTGACAATGTCAGACTTTTTTTAAAACTTGGCAGAGGATCAAGGATTCGAACCTTGACGAACGGTTTTGGAGACCGTCATGCTACCATTACACCAATCCTCTGTGACCTTCATTACCAAACTCATGTTTAGTAATTCAGTGGTGGGGACGGAGAGACTCGAACTCTCACACCTCGCGGCGCTGGAACCTAAATCCAGTGCGTCTACCAATTTCGCCACGTCCCCGATGGCTGTGTATATTATAGAGATCACCCCTACATGACAAGCCTTTTTTATAAAAAAGCATCTTGTTTGTTTAAATAAAAAACAATAGTGCCTTTTTTGTATTTTTCTTAAGCAAATTCAGCAACTAAGTCGCTTTTTAAGCGATAAAAATCCACCAATCTGTCATTTTTTTGCTTCATCAACATGTGTTGCAATAGCTGATTAAACCCTTGATATTGCATCGGCAGATCAAGCTTTAAGCGTTGGCAATGTAAGTAGGCCCAATCTTCATAGTTTTTCGCCTCTAAACGCTGTGATGTCAGCCATTCCAAGAAAATAATCCCCAGCGCATAGATATCACTGTGCAAAGATTTTGCTTGTCCATGGAAAAGTTCTGGAGCCATATAACGTGGTGTCGCAGTTAAGGCATTTTGCTGGTCAACAGCCAACGGGAGCGCTTGCTCAAAGTCGATGAGTCTGCACTGCCCTTGCCAATTCACAAAATGCTCTTGTTTTAAATCTGCATGTATCCAACCGTGCAAGCTTAATCGCTCAACCACATCGATTGCTTGCCATAGCACTTGCCTCACCTGCTCAATGCTCAAATTCGATACAGGCTGTAAGAACCAAGGCTCAGCATTGGGCAGTATTAATAGGCGATCAATAGGCTCTTGCTGAACACTGAGATGCGTCTCTTTTATCACTTGAAAAGGTAGCGTGATACTGTTTTGTGTAGACGCTTGATTGAATAGCTGGTACAGCTCAATTTCTCGACCAAAACTAGCTACATGTTCAGGGCTGCTGTCACTGACTTGCGCCTTGAGCCAATAACGTTGTTGATTGAATTGAAATTGATATAGACGACGGCCAAAAACCAAACTTTTGGTTTTGGTTTTTGGCTCGCAAATGGTTTGCGCTAAATCTGTAGATTTAAACCGCAATAAATTCTGCATGTCGTTGACTGGGTTCATTTTGATAATTTAATAATTCCAAACAATGCTGAATGGTCTTACCAATGCGGGCTTGCGTTTCGATTAATGAAATCTTCGGCCAAGTGGCTCTTTCACCTTCACGCTGCAATACTTTAAACAGATAAGGTCGAGGATTTTGCAACATATAACTATAGTGTCTTAAGCCATATTTCCCCACAATATTGACATCACCATAGTAACGCTGATCCACCACGCCATAACCATGATCAAGCAAACGTCTTACAGGTGGGATACTTCCTGCACGCTCACGGGCAAAATCCATCACCCCTTTACTAATCACCTTACCTTGACGACGAACAATCCGCTCAGGCCAACTCAACATGCTTTTACGAAAGCGTGAAGCATCATCCTGCATAAACGGCACAATATGCGGATTGACCTGACTAGCGATACTGTAATTAATATTATACAAACGCGCCATTTTCTCCTGTGGGAAATCACTGCGCACACTGCCATCCACCCAACGCGTTGCCGACATATATGGCGTAAATTGCCCGTCATAACGCTTACTGGTCAGTCGTACCGGTGGAAATAGAATAGGCACTGCACATGATGCCAGCACCGCACTCCACACCAACAAATCGGGTGATGTATACGCATTCATAATTCGTGCATCTTGTGATGCATCATAAGGCGCAACTGCCACATTGATATGCAGACCTGATTGCTTATATGCTTCGGCAAAAGTTAAGCCACCTAAGTTTTCAACCAAAAACTTTTTCAGATATTTTACATCTGCCAAACCGCCATTACCCTGCACTAACTCAGTCAATTTACGAAAGTGAAATGCCTCACTAAAGAAATTTTGTCCGTTTAATAAATTGGTAAACTCTGACGGTTTAGATACACCCAACATCCCGGTCATAATTGCGCCAGCACTGGAACCAGACAGAACTTTTGGCATCAAATCTTGTTCCATTAGTGCTTTACACACACCGGTATGAAACAAACCTAAAGTTGAACCGCCTGAAAACATCAAAACAGGTTGACCATAGGCTTTTTGGCTTTGTTCAAAGAATTCAATTTTTTGTGCAGCATCAAGACAAACGCATTCTTCAGATGCGATAAATGCCAAACTTTTACTCACCTCATCAACATAGTCTTCAATAATTTTTTTGGTGCCGACGTAGGCTTCTGTAAACAGTAAAGGATGAGCAATATTGCCAACATCATAAGTTAAACCTTCACTTAAAATGTACATCAAATCTCGAGTACGTTTCTGAGCACGATATCGTCTCAGTAACCCTAAACGATGAGTAATAATTTCTGCATCAAAATACGGTGAACTATTATCGAATTTCCATTCTTGCGCACCCGATTCTTCATCTATTTTAAGTGCGATATCTTTCCATTCTTCATAACATTCAGCACGGTCGAGCTGACGCTTTAATTTTTTTATCCGATATGCCTGATGTGGATTAATACTTTTTGAAAACCCTGTAAACAACATGACTATCCCTCAGCACACTTTAAACTGTTCACTCAGCTAGATTTATAACAACTTTTTGGTTATTCGAATAGCGCTGATCTCCTAGAACAATCATTTAACTTTGACATATTTCAGCGATTATAACTGCATTATTGATGTACACTGCTGTCATATACCAACCAACAACAAGACACGACAAGCTGACTTATCATGGCTACAATTGATTTACCTGACAACATCCTTCAATCGCTATCTACTGTACTCTTACAACTACAGCACAGTTTGCCTGAGCTTAAACAAGCACCCGATTTTTCGAGTATCGCTTTCAAATGGCAAGATAAGCAGCTTAAGGCCATTAAACAGCCCAAAGTCATGTATTTAGAAGACTTAAAAGGAATTGAACGTCAAAAAGAAAAAGTGATTCAAAACACTTTACAGTTTTTAAATGGCTTACCTGCCAATGATGTTTTACTCACTGGCTCTCGTGGTACAGGTAAATCATCCATCGTCCGTGCTCTGCTCACCCATTATGCAGACCAAGGTTTACGTTTAATTGAAATTGAGCGTGATGATTTATCTGATTTGCCAGAAATCCAAAAGTTGATTGAACATCGCCCTGAAAAATTTATCGTGTATTGTGATGATTTGGCATTCAATGCTGAAGATGAAAACTATCGCAGTTTAAAAAGTGTTTTAGATGGTTCATTACAATCAGGTTCGAGTAATTTTATTATTTATGCTACCAGTAACCGTCGTCATTTATTGCCTGAATTCATGCATGAAAATACACCTGTAACCAAGGTAGATGTTCCTCAATATACAGAATTACATCCACAAGAAGCGATTGAAGAAAAAATATCTCTTTCTGACCGCTTTGGGATGTGGCTGTCGTTTTACCCAATGGATCAAAATTTATATTTAGAAATCGTTGAACATTATTTGGCTAAAGCCGAGATGCCATGGACAGATGAAGCGCGTGCTGAGGCACTACGTTGGTGTCAAGGTCGTGGGCAACGTTCAGGGCGTGCTGCTTATCAATTTTCAAAGCATTGGATTGGGTCAGAACAACTTAAACAAGCCTAGAGCCAAAAAACTAAATAAAAAAAGAACCGCTATAGCGGTTCTTTATTATTGAATATGACAAATGATTCTCTAATTCTGACAAATAGGTGGAAGGACAGAACGAATACCTAAACCATTGGCAATTTTCTGCACTGTGTTTACCACATTAACATCATTAGCTTGATATGAAACCAACTGAATACCCATCGGCAGTCCACTTTCACTTTGAGTCATTGGAAAAGCATAACTTGGTGCATCTAAATAGTTAAATGGACGCGTGTATTCACCCACATGACTAAACTCGGTATCCGTTGAGCTTGACACAGCTGCAAGGAATGGGCTCACTGGAAACAGCAAACATTGACCATTTAAAGAAGCTTTAAATGTCTGCTGAAACTCAGTTCGCTCTGCAATCAATGACTCGTATTTTTCCTGTGAAATACTCTTACCGCGTAGCACACGCTGACGAACTAATTCCCACATCTGTGTTTCAGCATTTTCAGCTGTATCGCCATGATATAAATAACTTTCATAAGCAATAATGTCAGACGTCCGGTCCGATAAATTATGAAAATCGAAATGTGCAGGTGGTTGCCAGTTTTTAATTTCAATTCCCAATGATTCAATGCGTTTTAGCCCTTCGCGCCAAAGGGTTAATACCTCAGGCTCAAGCGGATATGGAAATGCAGATTCATCTAAAGCATAAATTACATTTTGACTTGATGCCGCTCCAACATCTACATCCATCAATACATTAACTAAAGCGCTAATATCATCTGCAAATCGTGCAAAAGGCCCTAGAGTATCTAAAGTTTTGGATAAAGGTACTGCACCCGTGTCGGCAATTTTATGGGCTGAAGGTTTAAAACCAAATATGCCATTTAATGCTGCTGGTGTACGAATCGAACCACCTGTATCACCGCCAAAGGCCATAGGACTAAGACCACTAGCCACAGCAACCGCTGAACCTGAAGATGATCCACCCGGTGCAAATTGCTGCTCTGCCCACGGGTTTTTAGGTGTGCCTTGCATTGGATTTTGACCAGACAAACCAAAAGCCAACTCGGTCATTTTAGTTTTACCTAAAATCACAAAACCTAAATCTTGCAATTGATCAACCAGTTTACAGTTCGCTTGCGCTTTTTGATCTAAATAAACCGTACCTGCATAGGTGATATGACCCGCTACATCCAGATTATCCTTTAGTAAAATTGGCACACCATGAAATGGACTCAATCGTGTGCCTTGCTGAAGCAACTCATCTAAATGTTGTGCCTGTTGCAAAGCCTCGATTTCGAATAATTCCGAAATACAATCTAGATGTTTAAATGTTTGGTTTCGATCAATATAAAATTGAACTGTCTCTACTGAAGTTATCTTTTTGCAGGCAATCTGGCGACCAAGCTCAAGTGCAGATAAATTCACAATATTCATTTTATATCTTCCAAACCTTTTCCTGCCGTTTCAGGCATTTTCATAAATGTGATTAATGTTAATAATGAGCCAACCAATACCATAAAATAGAAGTAATCTTGTTTACCAATACTTTGTAGCCAAGTTAGCACATACGGTGTTGTGCCGCCGAGTAAAGCCACCATCAAGTTGTAGGGTGCGCCAATGCCAACTGCACGAACTTCTGTCGGAAACTGTTCAGACATGACAGCTGGGCCAATGGCGGTATATAAAGCATATAAAACCAAGCCGAAAAGCTCGACCAATAAAATTGATGCAAACGTGCCATCCATCCATTTAATGATTGGATAAAAGAACACTAAATATCCCACAGCAAACACGATCAACTGCGGTTTACGCCCAATTTTGTCTGATAGCCAGCCAAATACAGGCTGACACAGCATAAAGATAATTAAGCCAACAGTATTTGCAGCAAAGGCTGTTTGTGGCTCTGCGCCTAAAACTTTAATTGCATAGGTCGGGACATAGACCACAAAAATATAGAATGCAAATGTTGTTAAGATAGAAATACCCACAATACGAAGCGTTTCTTTCGGATGACGTTTAATCAGTACAACCAAAGGATTTTTTACTGATTCTTTTTTATGGGTCATTTCGCTATCAGGTACTGATTTACGAATCCACATACCCACCAAGCCGCCAATCGCACCCAAAATAAACGGAATACGCCATCCGTATTCGCTCATTTGCGTTTCAGTTAAAGTACTTGTTAAAGCCCAAGCAAGACCTGAGGCCATCAAAATACCAATCGCTGAACTGAAAAACATAAAGCTTGAATAGAATCCGCGTTTATTTTTTGGTGCCATCTCTGAAAGATAAGTTGCCGCTGAAGCGAACTCACCACCCAAGGATAAACCCTGAAGTAATCGCGCTAATACCAAAATAATCGGCGCAAAAATACCAATTGATTCATAGGTTGGTGAAAGACCAATCATCAAAGAACCACCTGCCATCATTATGATGGTTGCGGCCAAAGCTGCTTTTCGACCATAGCGGTCAGAAAAGATCCCCAATACGATTCCACCTAATGGACGCATGAAAAAACCTACAGCAAAAATTGCGAAGGTCGCAAGCAAGGATGCAGTTGGATCATCTGATGGGAAAAATTGTTTCGCGAAAAATACTGCAAAAGTTGCATAAATCGTCCAATCGAACCATTCAATAGCATTTCCTACAGTTCCTGCAAGAATAACTTTCTTTTGTGATACATTTCCTTGTGTGGAAATTGAGTTTTGCATTTTTGACTCATCCATAAGCGTCTCATTTAATATTTAGACATAAATACAGGTTGTATTTTATTTTCTAGACTTAAATTTAGATTATAATTAGTTTTTAGACAAGTCAATCATCATGAGTGAATCTTTTAGTTTCGACGAAATCGATACTGCATGCATCAAAGCTCTTATCTCCAATCCGAGAGGATCATGGCGAGAACTGAGCCAGATTAGTGATGTCCCTGAAAAAAAGTTGTCTCGACGTCTAGGTAAGTTGCTAGATGACCAAGTTATACGAACTGCAATTGAATTGAATCCTGTGGTTGCTAATAAGGGTTACACCGTTCATGTCTGGATCAGTGTGAAATTTGGGAAGGAAAAAGAAGTTGCGCAATTTTTTGCAAACCGTCCAGAAGTGCGCATTGTTTTTCTAACTACAGGACTTGCAGATATTTTCCTTGAAATTGGATTAGAAAAGGCCGCCGATCTTTCTGTGTGGATGCACGACTTTGTTACTCAAATTCCGGATATTAAAACCGTAGAAACCCAAGCCGTATTAAAACCATTTACTTGGGCCAGCAAACCCAAAGCTTTAGAAGGTACAAGCGATAAAAACATCAATTTTAGAAGTTTGACTGAAATAGAGTTAAAACTGATTCATGCTCTGTCTATTGATGGGCGTTCATCTATTAAAAGTTTGGCAGAGCAAATCGAACTCAGTGAACATAAAACTCAGAAATTATTGAATGATTTATTGGAAGAAGGCATTTTCAACATTCGTGTCGATGTAGAACCCAGTTTGATGGGCTATAAGTCCGAAGCGATTATCTTGATTAAAGCTCGTCCAGATGCAGCAAATCAAATTGCCAAAACCTTGACTGAACTTAAAAACACACGCTGCCTATTTGGCATTAGTGGAGATTCACAATTTTTCTGGCATGTCCTATGTAATGATTTAAGTGATTTATGGAAACTCATTACAGAAGATCTTGGTAATTTTGAAGGCATTCAATCTTGCAATACCAACATGGTGACATTGGCATTAAAACGTGCAGGATTTATGCGAAAAATCAGCAGCGCGCAGTTATTTTCAAATTTAGATTAAAAAAAGAACCGCAAATGCGGTTCTTTTTTTAACGATTTTTACGCTTCGTTTGGATTACTTAATTCCGTCATCGGCCAACGCGGTGTAGTTGTAACAGACAAACCATCATGCTGACCCGCTTTAAGACGCTGATAACCTGCAAACGCAATCATTGCACCATTATCTGTACACAGCGCAGGTTCTGCATAAAACACATTTGCACGGATTTTTGCCAAGTCAGCTTCTAAGCGCTCACGTAAACGCTTGTTTGCACTTACACCACCGGCAATAACTAAACGTTTTAAACCCGTTTGTTTTAAGGCCTTCACTGATTTTTTCACCAATGTATCAACCAACGCTTCTTGGAATGATGCAGCGATATCCGCCTCACGACCTTCGCCTTCAACTTTTTTCAATTGAACTGAAACGGCAGTTTTTAAACCACTAAATGAAAAATCTAAACCTTGGTGTAGCATTGGACGTGGAAATTCAAAGGCATTGATGTCACCATTGATCGCCAATTTCGAAATATTTGGACCACCTGGGTATGGTAGACCCATCATTTTAGCGACTTTATCGAATGCCTCACCTGCTGCATCATCAATCGACTCACCCAATAATTCATATTGACCAATTCCATAAGCAGCCATCAATTGAGTATGTCCGCCAGAGACTAAAAGTGCCACAAATGGAAATTCTGGTGGAGTTTTAGACAACAGCGGCGCCAACATATGACCTTCCATATGATGTACACCAATTGCAGGTTTATTCAGTGCAAATGCCAACGTACGACCAAACAATGCGCCTGTCATTAATGCACCCATCAAGCCCGGCCCGCGAGTATATGCAATGGCATCAATTTCTGATTTATCAACTTTACTTTCTTCAAGCAGTTGTTTTAATAACGGAATTAACTTACGCACATGGTCACGTGAAGCTAATTCAGGTACCACACCACCATATTCTGCATGCAGTTTGATTTGGCTATACAATACTTGTCCGCGTAATCCTTGCTCACTATCGTAGAGTGCGAGTCCTGTTTCATCACACGAAGTTTCCAAGCCTAAAACGATCATTAAACTGCCTTTTGCCCATTTCAAAATATTGCGAAACCTATTATAGACTTGTGATATGAGATGTAAATGAGTAAAATACTGACCTTCACTTGTGATCAAGGGTAATTCGACCCGAGATCTTATCCATAACTTAATGAGGATTCTTCATGCCACAAGTTAAATTGAAAGAAGGCGAACCAGTAGACGTAGCTATCCGTCGTTTCAAACGTTCATGCGAAAAAGCGGGTGTTCTTGCTGACGTTCGTAAACGTGAATTCTACGAAAAACCAACTCAAGAACGTAAACGTAAAAAAGCTGCTGCTGTTAAACGCTACCAAAAGAAATTGGCTCGCGAATCAGTACGTACTACTCGCCTTTACTAAGATTAATTTGTGATTGATTGACTAACCTGGACAAGATAAATGACTACTTTAAAAAACCAAATAACTGAAGTTTTAAAAGCCGCTATGCGTGCTAAAGAAATGGACAAGTTAACGGTAATACGTAGTCTACAGGCAGCAATCAAGCAAATCGAAGTCGATGAGCGCATAGAGCTTGACGATAAGCAAGTTCTTGCGGTCATTGAAAAGCAAATCAAACAACGCAAAGAATCGGTTAAAGCCTTTTTAGGTGCAAATCGAGATGATTTAGCTAGTAAGGAACAAGCCGAGATTGAGGTGTTATCTCAATTTCTACCAGAAGCTATGACTGAGGAAGAACTTGATTCCATCATTGCGCAAACAATTACTGCGCAAGAAGCTACTAGCATGAAAGATATGGGTAAGGTGATGAACTCTCTACGTCCGCTCATAGCCGGACGTGCCGATCCTGCACAAGTTTCAGCTAAAATTAAAGCGAAACTCTCTTAATCTTTCATCTATATTGTTTGATTTGGTCTATTTAAGTTCGCTGATGACTTAAATAGCCAAATTATCCAAATTCAAAAATAATTCAAATTCATTCATCATTTATAATTATCTTTCTTATTTAACGATTTCATACTTACAAATATCTCGCCAACTTCCATCTACTGGATTTTGAATTGCCGCTTCATCGATTTCAATCAATTTAAAATTTGCTCGTTCACATAGACGTCGTGCTTGCTTGTTCTCTACATCTACAAAAGCGTTTAATTGCTTAAATCCTAGATCATTCAATAATTGATCCACAAATAACTGTGAAGCTTCTGTCATCAAACCCTGCCCTTTAAATTCAACATTTCCCCAAAATCCAACGGCAGCTTGGTTTTCCATCCAATTGATTTGATGTATATCCATGACACCTAAAAAGTTATGCGACTGTTGCTCACGAATCACATAAACAAAATTTTCCTGATTGAATGCAGCCAACACTCTCGAATCACAAAATGCCAATGAAGCATCTAAATTAGGTTCTTGTAAGGACCAAGCCAAACTTGCAGGAAACATTCGTAAGGTTTCTATACTTTGACAAATCGCCTCATAAAGTGCTTTTGCATCGTGGCGCTGAATCAACTGAAGCGTGATTCTGCCATGACTCATACCAAAATCATCGAGTTTCATTTTTATTCAGTTTCTCGTGATGATTTAAAATGCTTATAAATTTATTATTAATTTAGGGCACATTGCACATTATATTTTTTTAATAATTGCATCTCTTTTGATGCGATCACCTGCTGAATCACATCCTGCTTATTCATATTACGGTACTCACGATCTAAAAATGCACGATTTTCGTCTGCAGCACGATATAGATCATTTACATAAGTCTGAACAATACCGCAGTATTTCACTTGCTGGTCTGCTTTAAATCCCTGTTGCTGTGGGTCTAACTGACTAAAAAATTGGCGTACATCGGTTTTATATTTTTCGTTAATATCATTCACAGCGATCACATATTGTTCTGCGCTAGCTGCTGCAATATTCGTTGCTAAGCCCAACAGACAGGCCGCCAAAATCATATTTTTCATTTGTAAGTTCTTAATCATAAACATTTTACATCCAGCTAGTTTACACTGATTAATCCAAGCCACTAAAACTACAATTTGCATTTTATAATAGACATAGATAAGTGCATCACATTTGAAATCTTTATATTTTTAATTTCCGTTCATTTTGCATTTCGTCTACACGTTGCTTGATTTTCGCAGAAAGACTTTTCGAGTCTTTGGCGATGCGCTGCGCCTGTAGCAAAGATTTAATCGCGCGTTCTTCATCCCCGCCCCAATACTCTACTTCAGCTCGATATCGCAGCACATTGACCGAACGGAAGCTTGCATCTTTGTCTGCATCAGCCATTTGTAACATCAGTCGCCAACCACTCAAGTCACGTGGATTTGCTTGTAAAAATCGCTGTAGAATCAGTTGTGCTTGCGCATATTCTTTGTTTCGAATCAAAGCCTCTGCATATTTATAATTTAATGCACGATTTTCAGGCATGATGATTGCCGAACTTTTCACAGCGTTCACAGCATCGGCTGTTTTGTTTTGTCCCAACAGCACATCGGTCTGTAAAATCGTAAAAAGTGCATGCGATGCATTTTGTTTTGCTGCTTCATTTAATAACTTTTGAGCAGCACTAAAGTCACCTTGCTTAATATGCAAGCTCACCAAAGCCAACTCAGCTGCATAATTCTTTTGCGCCACCATCGCATTTAATTGCAATTCAGTCGCCTGACCTGACAATACTCGACTATACCAGCGCAGAATTTCAAAATCTTGATCAACCAAACTAGTTTTAACTTGAGGCAACTGATTGGCACGTAAGCGCGCTTCGCTCATACGCTCCGTGGTTAAAGGATGCGTCAACCAAAAATCAGGCAGAAAGCTCACTCGACTCGTAGAGCGATGCATCACCTCAAAGAAGTCAGCCATACTCTGCGGATTGTATCCAGCACGGTACATATACTGCATCCCAATACGGTCTGCTTCACGTTCTTGGTTTCGGCTATAGGTTAGCTGTTTATCCATCAAAGCGGCTTGTGAGCCCATCATTACAGCCGCACCGACATCACCATCTGCCTGTGAGGCCACCAAGGCGCCGACCAAAATACCAGCTAGTGACAATAAACCTTGCCCTTTAAAGGCTTCTTGTGAACGACTGTAATGACGTTGTGATACATGTGCAATTTCATGCGCCATCACCCCTGCCACTTCATCCATGTTACGTGCTGAATTAATTAATCCTGCATTTAATGCAAATAAACCACCCGGTACAGCAAAAGCATTAATTTGTGGATCATTAATTAATAACAAACCAACCGGTTGATTGAGTTGAGTTTGACTCAAAATATGCGTAAAGACAGATAAAAGACGATCTTCCATCCACGGATTTTCAGTCACAGGGAGTTGACGATGCACCTCACGATACACTTTCTCACCAATGGCACGTTCTTTTTGTTGATCCAACAAGCCGACGCCACTACCAATTTCAGGCACAGAAAATTGTGGGGATGAACTAAAATCTACGGACTGCGTCTGCGCCAATGTCGAACAAAGCCCGAGACCACATGCCAGTAAAATCTTTTTCAAAGTCTATTCTCTAAATTTCATATTCGTACTTCATCGAATATAGCATTGAATTTTGGTGAATTATGGAGAAAACTGTTGTGATTGTTTATTCAAATTTTGGATTGACCACATAGCGTGGCGCGCGTTCATGTACCAAAACATCCACTAAATTTTGATAAGCCAATTCCGCCATACGTTTACGAGTTGCCGCTGTTGCTGAACCCACATGGGGTAATGTCACGACATTGGCTAATGTAAATAATGGCGATTCTTGAAGTGGCTCTTGCTCATACACATCTAAGCCTGCTGCAAAAATTTGACCACGACTTAATGCATCGATTAAAGCGGCTTCATCAATCACTGAACCGCGTGAAATATTGACCAATACCGCATGCGATTGCATCAAGGCCAACTCACGTTCACCAATTAAAGCTTTCGATTCTGCATTTAAATCCACTGCAACGACCACAAAGTCAGCACGTTGCAACAAATCATCCAAATCGCAATATTGCGCTGATAACGATTCAGCCAATTCAATTTTTTCTCGGCGATTATGATAGAGTACATTCATATTAAAGCCGTAGCGAGCACGACGCCCAATGGCTGCGCCAATATGTCCTAAGCCAATAATTCCGATGGTTTTAGCAAAGACATCCATACCAAATTGCTCAGGACCCACTGTACGCTTCCACTGCCCTTGTTTGGTCCATTGATCCAATACAGGCACTTTACGTGCTGCACTCATCAACAAGGTAAATGCTAAATCTGCTGTAGTTTCCGTCAATACATGCGGAGTATGGCTCAACCAAATATTTTTTTGATTTAAAAATGCTAGATCATAGTTGTCATAACCGACACTTACACTTGAGATGACTTTTAATTGTGATGCATGGGCTAAATTTGAGGCATTCAACAAACGTCCCGCACCAATCATGGCATCAGCATCTTTTGAATGCTCAAGAATTTGCTGATTCACATCGCCCAATTTAGGACTAATTTGGAAAACTTTAAATTGTTGTTCTAAACGTTGAATTATTTCTTGATCTATTTGACTAAAAACCACTACTTTTTTTTGCATAAATTTTCCATTTACGTAATTTAAGTATTTTGTCCTGCCTTATTTTGCATAAATTGCCATAGGCGTTTTTTCAATAAAGGCTGTTCAATCATTTGCTGTAAAGATGCCAATGGATACACCTTCGCATGCTCTAAATGCGGAATATCGCCTAGGCAAATGACATTTTTATCCAAGCTCATCGCATCGATAAAACCCTGTACATAAGATGCTGCACCACGACCATCTTGCAAATTCACCCAGCCAAAAGGCCACTGTAAAGCAAAGAAATCGGCACTGACTGCGCGCTGAATATTGCTCCACAAAACTTGCTGCTCTGCCGTTAATTCTGTGGCATCAATGACAATAACACAGTGCATTAAACAGATGGCTTCTAAGTTAAACGAAGGTATTTGAACAATTGGACGAACTTCAACAGGCTCAAGAACCTTTGGTTCATCTTTAGGTGCTTCTACAGGTTGATTTACAACAACATCAACGTTCTTTTTAAGCTCAGTCTGTGATGAAACAGGCGTTGGCTGAGGCGCATTTTTGAGTAGAATTTCAGAGACAATTTCAGGAGCCGCCTGATCTCGCCAAATATTTGAGCTAAATTGCTGACACGGTGCTGCCTGAGGAATCCATATATCAATTCCCATTGCCGCCATTATGCTTCGCTGATGCCCAATCATGCTTTCATTTTCACCTATTCAAGGCTTGATATTCTAACGGGATTCACTCTGTTTTGCTGAACTTTTATAAATCAATTAGATCATACTATTTCTTTAAAGATTCTGTAGACTTGCTCAGATTACTTTTCATTGACACTTTTAATCTATTCATAAATCAAGCCGCTATAAATAATTATACGATCATTAAACTATTTTTCTTTTGCATTAGTTCAACTATCTCAGCTGATTCAAATCCAATACGCCAATATAGTAGCTGCAAAACATCCAACTCATCTTGCGTGATAATTCGATCATTCCATAAACATATTTCAGCAACCCCAAGAATGCTTAGACGCTCACGCAGCAGCAGCCCAGAAATATCATTTAGGATTTCAGCCAAATCAATTGGCTCATCAGATATATCGCGATAGAACTCTAGTTCTTCTTTCGTTAAGATTCGATTGAGGATTTTTTCACGCACTTCGAGTTGGTTATCACTGTTAATTTGTTGCACATGCAACAAGGCATCAATCAAACGCACAATACTCGGTTTTACATCTTCTAAAGATGTAGGTGTATGTGCAGGCAACAGATTTAACTCATATTTGACTGTTTCAAGTAGTAATGCATCGAGCAAACCAATTTCACCATCTTCCTGAATAATTTTGGCCAGCTTGGTTAAGAACTGCCGTGAAATTGTTGCTGGCATTGTACCAATATTTTTACATGCCTCATGAAAAATTGAGATATGCACACGACCATCAAGATTCAATAATGCATCTACAATCGCACGACTCACTTCAGCTTCAGTCGGAATAAACTCTCGATACTGACGAATCATTAAAATCGCAACCATCACTTCACGCGAACCCGTTGCTGTTTGCAAGGCACGTTGGATCAATTCAGGCCGCTGCCAATTTTCACGAATCTCAGGGTTCAACGGTTTAATTGCATCTCGTATCGCAAAACTAATCGGTGACAAGCGCAGTAAAGGTAATGGTTGTGGCGAGTTCCATGGTGTTGCAACATCTGGACTAGCTTCTTCTAGTGAACGGAATAAATAAAATAGCGGCTGGTTTCGCAGTTTTTTTAAATTTTCTAGTTGCAGGTCATGAATGAGCGCCGGATTTAATTCAAAAATACGCTGTTCAATACTTGGGTGAATATTCATCCAGTTTTGCGGACTGAGTGAGTTTGCAAAACACATATGAGAAATCGATTCCGCATATTCACTATGAATTTGCGAACCTGAATGATGCACATAAATCCTTAATAAGGTTTGAATATTGGCATCATTTTGAATCAGACGTTTGGTTTTCTGATCATTACGATAGGTTCGAGAACCCAAAGAGATATATTTAATAAAGCGGGAAATCAATACACCTAAGCTTCCGATCAACCAAATGACCGCGCCAATCGCAACAAAAAGGGTTTCAAACTTATTGTCCCGTGCTTGTCCATTTTTATAGAAGCCACGTTTTGCAATTTTACTGCCCCACTGACTAAAGGTCGTCAACCCGCTATATAAGATTTTCAAACGGGTATTTTCCGCAGCTTCCCCCGACAAGATTTTATTAAATTCATGGCTCAGCAAACCATACATTTCCATCTCATCTAGGGTTTGTAAGGCGCCCCAAGTTAAAATGATCGATGTATCTCGAGGGCTAAAACCAGCGGTGAGCGCATTCACACCCACTTCATCGGGTAGGACATAAAGTGCAGGAGTATCGATTAGAAAGGTATCTGCCAGCTGCTCAGTCATACGCAGTGCAACACTTTCTTCAGGAATACTTTCTATCAGACTGAGACGACGCGCACCTAACTGTTTTGCAAGTGAATAACCACCTAAACGAAAGGTGTAAAAATCATAGAGAACTGAAACCAACATAATCAGCAGTACAGCAGCCACTAAAAATGGGCTAAGGACATGCCAATAGATAGACTGAGTGGAATCATAATAATCCACAATTAAACCGACAATTACATTAATAATTGCGACGGTCAAAAACACTGCCGCCATACACATGGTGACAGGCCAAAACATATTTTTGTTTTTTATAAAATCATAACCCACACGTCTCAATGTAATACCCTTAAGCTACATTGTCTTTTGTTTGCTCATCATAAATGAAAAAAGCGGGAAATTCCCGCTTTTTCAGTGTGTTTTCAGCAGATTATTCTTCGCGAACACCTGTTAAATCCACAGAAGCCGCATCAATGTTAACATCAATATAGGCTGGCTTTTCATTTTTTGCAGAGTCATTACGCTTACGCTCTAATGCTGCCAAATATTCAGCATCAATACCACCTGCCACATATTTACCATCAAATACCGAGCAATCAAAGTCTTGTAACTCAGGGACTTTCTTGGTGCGTACTGCAGATTTCAGATCTTCCAAGTCTTGGAAAATTAGGCGATCAGCACCAATAATTTCACGAATTTCTTCAACACTACGTTCAGACGCAATCAGTTCAGATTTGGCTGGCATATCGATACCGTACACGTTTGGATATTTCACCATCGGTGCAGCAGACGCAAAGAATACTTTTTTCGCACCCGCGTCACGCGCCATTTGAATGATTTCGTTACAAGTCGTACCACGAACAATCGAGTCATCGACCAAGAGTACGTTTTTGCCTTGGAACTCTAGCTCTACAGGGTTGAGCTTTTGACGCACAGATTTCTTACGAAGTTGCTGACCCGGCATAATGAAGGTACGACCGATATAACGGTTCTTCATGAAGCCTTCACGGAATTTCACACCTAAGGTATTTGCAAGTTCTAGCGCCGAAGTACGTGAAGTATCAGGAATTGGGATCACGACATCGATATCGTGCTCATCACCCCATTCACGTAGAATTTTCTGAGCAAGTTTTTCGCCCATTTTCAAACGTGCTTTGTAAACTGAAATACCATCAATAGTCGCATCTGGACGCGCAAAATATACGTATTCAAAGATACAAGGACGATATTCAGGGGCTACTGCACACTGCTTGGTCGACATCACGCCATCAGCAGTAATATAAATTGCTTCACCCGGTGCAATATCACGTTCAACCTTAAAGCCGAGCGCGGTAATTGCGACAGATTCAGACGCAATGATATATTCCATACCATTTTCAGTTTCACGCGAACCGTAGATCAATGGACGAATACCATTTGGATCACGAAAACCCACAAGGCCCTGACCGGTGATCATAGCAACAACCGCATAACCACCTTTGCAACGTTCATGCACACGTGAAACCACGTGGAATACATCTTCAGCGCTTGGTGTAAGTTTTGCGCGTTTTTGCAATTCGTGAGCAAATACGTTTAATAATACTTCTGAGTCTGAATCGGTGTTCATATGACGTAAGTCAGTCTTGAACAAGTCATCATGAATTTCAGCAGCATTAGTTAAGTTACCATTATGTGCAAGCGTGATGCCATAAGGTGAGTTTACATAGAATGGCTGAGCTTCAGCACTGCTTGAAGAACCAGCAGTTGGGTAACGAACATGGCCAATACCATAATTACCCTGTAATGCACGCATATGACGTGTGTGGAACACATCACGCACCATACCCGTATCTTTACGCAGGAATAAACGACCATCCTGACAAGTTACGATCCCGGCTGCATCCTGTCCACGATGTTGTAACATCGTTAACGCATCAAACAACATTTGGTTAACAGGTGATTTACCAGCTATACCAACTACTCCACACATAGCAACCTCGCAGACAAGCTAGGGTTAATAAAAAGGATTATTTGTTGACTCACCCGATCCAGAACGTCCGTGCTTGTTCTGCGACTCAGATGGGAGGTCTGAAGATTTCTGAGCATCTTCAGACTGAATATGATGAAGTGCTTGATTTGCAGCATCTTTGGACAATTCGGTTGCCCAAGGCGCATATGGCAATAATGACTGAACCATTTTAGATTGTTTCCAATGTGGTGAACTTTCTACCCAAGGACCTAGCCCCTGCATAGTGATCAGCACCACCAACAATCCTTTTAAGCTTCCAAAAACACCACCTGCCAGTCGATTTAACGGACCGAGCTTTAATGTTTTCAAAATACTGTTCAATAACCATGTCGCGACCCAAGTCATGACTACAATCAACAATACAATAAATGCGAACGCGGCAATCTTCTGTACCACTGGATCTGTACTTAAAGATGTCATCGAAGGTGCAAGGACGGTTGCATACTTTGCCGCAATGACAAGTGCAAGAATCCATCCAATGAAGTTCGCAAAGGCTTTTACAAATCCTTGACGCAAACCGTTAAGCCCTCCAATGAGCAAAATAATCAGTATAAAGATATCAATGGTATTCATGATATTTACAATGCGTCTACGCAGTCTTTTACAAGTGTCGGACCTGTATATATGAGGCCACTATACACTTGTACAAGGCTTGCTCCTGCTTTTTGTTTCGCAACAGCATCCGCGCCCGACAAAATACCACCTACACCGATCAATGGAATTTGACCGTTTAATACTTTAGCAAAAGCCGCCAAACATGCCGTACTTTTTTCAAAGACTGGCGCACCGGATAGACCACCTGCTTCATCACCAAATGGAAGGCCTTCAACACCTTCACGTGACAAAGTCGTATTGGTGACAATCAGACCATCAATTTTAAATTTTAACAATTGTTGGGCAATAAAATTAATGTCTTCTGGTTCTAGATCTGGTGCAACTTTAAGTACTAAGGGTACATAATGTTGATTTTCATCCGCCAACTCGAGTTGACGTTTCTTGAGTGTCTCTAACAGTTCAGTCAAAGCATCACCGCTTTGTAAGCTGCGAAGATTTTTTGTGTTAGGAGATGAAATATTAACCGTAATATAAGAAGCGTAGTTATAAACTTTTTCTAGACAAATCAGATAATCGTCAACTGCTTTTTCAACAGGTGTGACTGCATTTTTACCGATATTGATCCCAAGTACACCCTTAAATTTTGCAGCTTTGACATTTTCGATCAGCTGATCCACGCCATCATTATTAAAGCCCATACGGTTAATAATGGCTTTTGCTTTCGGTAAACGAAATAAACGCGGTTCAGGGTTACCTGATTGTGGAAGTGGTGTAATTGTACCAATTTCAATAAAGCCGAAGCCCTGGCTCGCCAGCGCATCGATATAAGCACCGTTTTTATCAAGACCGGCTGCTAAACCAACTGGATTCGGAAATTCGATTCCCATACATGTCACTGGTTTAGACGCCACGTTTTGACGCATCATTCCCATCTTGTGAGAAGATTTCAACAGCGATAATGTCAGCTCATGTGCACGCTCTGGTGCTAAAGTAAACAACAAAGGGCGGGCTAGAGAATACAACATATCTATAAAAGTCTACTGCTTTTTAAGTCGGCATATTATAGGCACAGCACAAATAAAACACCATGCTTAGCAGATCTTTATTTTTACCGATTATTGTACACTCGCTGTTAATTTGACCTGTCCCGCTTCAGAACTTAATTCCATCTTTTCAATACTTAAGCCCATTTGAACCAATTGAGTCAAAAAATTGGCCAGAATTGCATAATTTTCATGCATCACTGCAATCTGTATTTGCTCACCGACTTGTTGAGATGCTACTGACAAGCCCTGTTGTTGCGATACACGCTGAACTTTTTCCAACGCGCTCAGTTGTGTATCACCTGCTGGTTTCATCGTGACGGCATTACTTTGCATCCAAACAACAGTATCCTTAAGTTCATTCACGCGCTTTTGTTGAAAATTTGCAGCTTTGTTCATATAAAACAGTGCCGAACCAATCGCTGCCACTACAACAAAAATCGTGGTAAAAATTACCATGACTCGTTCACGTGTTGACAGTTGGTCTAAATAATCAGTGATGCGCTCAATTTGCCCATCTATACGTTGCTGTAGGTTTTCCATTTTTATCATTATTGTATTTTCACCAATCCAATCGCGCCGTTGGCACTTGGTTGAATATTCCCTAATTCGACTTTAAAACCTTGTTGTTTTAATTGATTGGTTAGGGTTTGTAGTACTTCTGCCGAATTGGCTTTTAGCTCCATATTCAACATCGAGGCTTCATAGCTCACACGATTTGCAGAAATTTGGTTTTGCATTAGAACAGGACCAACACGGCTCAGTAAAGACAAAGCCTGTGCATTGCCCGTTTGACTCTGACGCAATTGTGATTCGAACTGGCTTTTCAGCGTTTGTTCAGTGACAGGATAGCTTTGCCCAAACCAATATTTAAACTGATCAATCGCTTGTGCCGCAGTGATATTGGCCACTTTTTTGTATTGATACCAACGAACTGTATCATAGCTAAACTGTATAATTAAAGCCGCGACCAAAACTGCTGCACATGCTTTCCAATAGCCACTCACACTAGTATTGGCTTTGGCTTTCGGCAAAACATTCAGTGGGTGTTGTTTCGGTTTTTTTATATTGGGTAATTCATAATGAAAAGATTCAATGTGATCATGCGTTACAGCGGCTTCAAGACTATGCGTCTGATCTGAACTTAGATTTGAAATCTTATAGTTCGGCTGACCAATTTGATAATCTAAGTACAATGCCAAATCATCAACAGACTGACCGACATATTCACTATTTCGGACCAATAAATGACCGCTGACATTTGCCAAAACATGTTGCCCTGCTTCTGGACTTGGCAAGACCAAAAAGTCAGGTAATAACGAAATGACTTTCACAGGGATTAGTGTCAAAGCATGCTGCATCGTTTCGACTGCACTATGCGCAATCCCCATGACCGTTAATTCATCTGGACTTTGAAAATGATGCAATACTTTCATTGCATCCAAAGGCAAAATGACATATTCCTCAAGTAAATATTTTACGCCGTCTGGGCCAAGTTTTTTATATTGGTTTTTTGGAAAATTTTGCTGAATGATTTGTACATCACGACTTGGAAAGAAAACAACCGCTTCCTTTCCCGCATATGGCTGAATTTCCTGAATCAATTGTTCAAGTGTCGATGACTGCTTCCAGAAATCCCCTTCTGACCATTGCCAAACCCCATTGGCTTCGGGCATCCATAAATACAACATTAATTTTTCTGCCGTTTTAATTGGTTTTTATGTTGATGGTATAAACGTTTTAATTTGTGTTGATAACCCTGGAGCAATGACCGCTTGTTCATAAATGCGCGCTTCTGCCAAAGCATAGGGATTAAAATATTCTGAGACCAAAACACTGGCCATATGTGCCACAACGTTCATATGGCACACCACCACAATAGACTCATACGGTAAATGTGACAACCATTCCACTGCAACTTTGGCATCATCTTCCGGTTTGATGGCATTACAAATAACCACAGGCACATGTGGAAAATGTTTTTGCAAAGATGAAAGTGTTTGCTGCGCCCGCAGTAGCGGACTCACCACAAAAACGTCTGGTTGAATTATATCTTTCAAATATGCTGCTGTTTCTGCCGCTTGAGTTTGTCCGCGCGCTGTTAAAGGACGCTTTTCATCATTCCCCATTACTGGCGGAGCAGCTTCGCCATGCCTAACCAATGTCAGTTGCATAAAATTTCCTTATTCTATTCCGCACATTATATACAGCCAGTATGACAAAGCTATGTGTATTGCATATTAATCAGCAAACTTAAACTTGCTGATGTGGCAAGACAAATTCAACGTCACTGCGATGTCCATTTTTCATCAATGACAATGCAATGTTCAGGGCCGGCGCACCTTCAAAAATCACTTCATACAATGCACTGGTAATTGGCATATACACACCGAGCTCTTCAGAGCGTGCGCGTACTTGCACAATCGTATTAATCCCTTCCGCAGTTTGTCCGAGTTCTTTGGTGGCTTGTTCTAAGCTTTTACCACTACCGAGTGCAAAGCCGACTTGGTAATTGCGGCTGAGTGGACTACTACAAGTTGCAAATAAATCACCGACACCAGATAAACCTAGGAATGTTAATGGGTTTGCGCCTAATTTCACTGCAAAGCGGCTCATTTCTGCCAAAGCACGTGTCAAAATCATACTCTTGGTATTTTCACCGACACCATAAGCTGCAGCTAGACCCATCGCGACTGCATAGATATTTTTCAGAGCACCGCCCAATTCCACGCCATGCACATCATCACTTGCAAATACACGGAACAACGCACTGTGTAGCGCTTGTTGAACTGCATAACGAACCAGTTCAGATTGGCTTGCGATCACTGTTCCTGCAGGCTGTCCCGCAACAATTTCCTTCGCCAAGTTTGGCCCTGAAAGCACACCGTAAGGAACTTCTGGTAATTCTTCACGAATAATATCGCTCATAAAGCTAAAGGTATTGGCTTCAATACCTTTGGTTAAAGACACCACTGCTTGTGAGGTTATAAAAGGTTTGATCTGCTGTAAAACACTACGGAAAGAATGGCTCGGAATAGCCACTAAAATAATGTCACGATTACATACTGCTTTTTCTAAATCTGAAACAGCAAGCAAACCTGCTTCTAATTGAAAATCTGGCAAGTAACGTTTATTGATATGTGTTGCATTAATGTCCGCAGCTACCGCCTCATCACGAATCCATATCATGGTGTCACAGCCATTACGTACTGCGGTATTGGCCATCGCAGTACCAAAACTCCCACCACCCAACACCGTAATACGTAGTGCAGTTTTTTGGTCAACTGACACAGGGCTAACAAGACTTGCAAAATCAAGTTCTGACATTGTTCTTTTATCCTAATTTCTTTACTGACCGATCTTGTTCAATCGACCTATTTTCTCACTTTTATTGGTTTGCTTTATGCCAATGGCTTACAAAGTCAGCAGACTGTATTTCAGCACGAGGTGGAATTGCTTTCACAGCTGTACCGATATAAATAATGCCTGAAATCAAATCGTTTTCCGTTAAGCCTAAGGCTTGTTTAAACAATTTAGATTCAACCACCGCCCCACTACGCCACATGGTTGAAAAGCCCTGTGCTTGTAAAGAGAGCAAAAAGTTTTGTACTGCTGCGCCTGAACTTAAAATTTGTTCGAAATGCGGAACTTTGGGATGATCTTGTAATTGAGTTAAAGCCAAAACCAAGAGTGGCGCACGAAATGGATGGTGTTTCACACGTTCCAACTGCGCTTCTTCTGTTTGTCCAGTATCGGCTAAAGCATGTGAAAGCAACTCACCAAATGCTTCACGTTCAGTTTCAGGAATAATCACGAAACGCGTAGGCTTAAGACGATGATGATCTGGCGCCGTTAAAGCGGCTTGAAACGCATTTTCCAATTGCTCAGCATTCGGCGCAGGTTCAATTAAATGACCAATCGACTGACGCTGATGAATATTTTGATGAACTGTATCAACTGCTGATTTTAGAATTGACATCTATACACTGTACTTTAAAACGTTTGCTCAAGATTAGCATATTCTCAATAACTTACTCTAGAATGTTTACATCAGACTCGGTGCTTATTTGTTAAGTCAGCTTTATTCACAGATTTACTATAAAAAAACCGCATAACTTGTACAGCAGTTCCCTGTTCTATAAGAAATTTTATGTTCAAATAAATCAAATTGTTTCTAACTCGGGGCACCGTATGAAAAAATTCAACAAAACTGTTGCCATTGTTAGCACGCTAAGCGCAACTGTGCTTTTAGCTGCATGTACATCAACGCCAACAAAATCTTTAGCGATTCAAAAACCAAATAATCAATATGAAGTGACTGCCGTAGGTAAAACCAGTTTAGCGGCAAAAAATAATGCAATTGCAGTTGCAAATAGTACCTGTGGTAAAAATGCGACCCCTGTCGTGGTGGATGAAAAGCAAGAATACAACGGAGTTTTAAAAGGCGTGGTCGATGAAAAGACAGGTCAAATGATTCAGGCGGCGGCTGGCGTACTTGGCACCATTACTGGAAATAGCGGTAGCATCAGCAAAGATGATGATTACCAAACCGTACTAACCTTTAGTTGCCGTGCAAACTAAAACGCTAGTCTGTGATTTTGTTTTGTCATTAACTCAAAATGAAATAGTCGACATGAAATAAAAAAGCCTGCAAATCTGCAGGCTTTTTAGAAGCAAAATTAGCAATAACCGTCTAAACGGGTTAAAGGTAATTTTTGACCAATGGCTTTTTCAATTTCAGGTAATGAAAAAGCATCATCTTCAGACAAGAAACTAATACTCACACCACGAGTACCCGCACGACCTGTACGACCGATACGGTGTACATAATCATCAGACTGTTCAGGAAGTGTGAAGTTCACTACATGAGAAACACCATCGACATGGATACCACGACCCGCAACGTCTGTTGCAATCATGATGTTATGTTGACCATTTTTGAACTGATCAAGCATTTTCAAACGTTTATCTTGAGCGATTTCACCTGACAACATCACCACTTTATAACCATCTTTTTTGAGGTGATCATAAAGTTTACGCACTTGATCACGACGGTTGGCAAAGATCATGACCTTTTCAATTGGTTCATCACGTAAGATGTCTTCCAATAATTTATATTTATCAGACTTCGCCACCATGTAGACACGTTGCTCTACATCTGCATTGGTTTTTTTCTCAGGTTCAATTTCAACAGTTACTGGTTCAAACAACCATTGCTGTGCCAAATTTAAAACGTCATAACTAAATGTTGCAGAGAACATCAAAGTTTGTCGTTGTTCTTTACGTGGTGAAAAGCGCACGATACGTTTCACTGAAGGAATAAAGCCCATATCTAAAAGACGGTCAGCTTCATCAATCACTAAAAATTCAATTTGATCGAGCCAAACTTCTTTTTGTTCCACAAAGTCAATTAAGCGACCTGGGGTTGCAACCATAATGTCGACAAAATTACGATTTAATAGATTTTTTTGCTTATCAAAATCTACCCCACCGAGCAAAGTCATGACATTGAGATCAGTGTATTTCACTAATTCTTTTGCATCACTTTCAATTTGCAAAGCAAGTTCGCGCGTTGGTGCAAGAATCAATGCACGCGGTTCACCACGATAACGCTGTTCCTTAATTGGATTATTCAACAAGTCATTGATCACACTGACCAAGAAAGCCGCAGTCTTACCAGTACCAGTTTGAGCACGACCAATAGCGTCATGTCCAGCCAATGTAAATTTTAAAACCTTTTGCTGAATAGGCGTCATATCCTTAAAACCTAAAGCATCAATGGCTTTTTTAAGGTTCGGATGTAAATTTAAGGTTTCAAAACCTGATGACATATAGATGTGCCCTAATTGAATAATCACAAAATTGCTGAAGCATTATAAACAAAAAACGCCCCAATTTACATTGGAGCGTTTTTGAGTACATTCAGACGATTAGTCTAAAGGTTGTACTTCTTCAGCTTGGAAGCCTTTTTGACCTTTAACAACGCTGAATTCTACGCGTTGGCCGTCACGAAGTGAACGGTGGCCTTCGCCCATAATTGCGCGGAAATGAACGAATACGTCGTCGCCGCCGTTACGTTGAATAAAGCCGAAGCCTTTAGTGTCGTTGAACCATTTAACAACGCCTTGTTCACGAGCTGTCATAAGTTAATCCTTATCGTATTTAAAAAAGAAGGACCACCCGGTGTTGCAAACAGCAGACCAAACAAGGTTAAAAAAAATATTTTTATTTCTAAGCTTGTAATCATTCTGTAAAACTATCAACAAAATCCCGGTTACATCCAAATATATCAAGAGTTAAGAGGCTTCACAGCCAACAAAAATCTTAACAACGCAACGAGCTTAACACGGGTTTACCGCAATTAATAGATTTTTTTGATCTATTTTCCTTTTGAATATTCTTATTTTTTCACATCGTTTGAGTTATAAATCACAAAGGATTTTTACCTATTTTAGGTTGGGATTTGGCACTGTATTTGCTAATATTTCCATTGAAATGTAAACATGTTGGATCTGCTTCGTGAATGACAGCCAAAATTCGCTTTTAACTGTAGATGCAATGGGTAAACCCTGCCCGATGCCACTATTGATGCTCAAAAAAGCTTTAAAGAAAAGTCCAGACCAATCTTTATTGTTAAAGTCATCCGATCCGCACAGCCAACAAGATGTATCACGATACTGTCAAATACATCAGTTAAACTGTGAAATGCGCAAAATTTCCGATTCTGAGTTTCATTACTTGATTGAATCTTAAAAAGATTCAGTTAAACTAAATTGCTTCATAATTGAATAAAAGTTTACATTTCTATACCCAATTTTCCATAATTTACGGAAATATTGGATTAAGATGAATCTTAGTTATTGGGCTTACCCATTTTAATTCTCAAGGAGAAAACATGAGTGACAGCAGCAATCAATTGATGCCCCTGTCATTATCGGCACCTGGGGTGAATCTTGGTGCTTATATTAGTACTGTTAATCAGATTCCAATTTTATCGGCCGAACAAGAAAAAGAGCTGGCCGAACGTTATTATTATGACCAAGATTTAGACGCAGCTAAAATGCTAGTGATGTCGCATCTTCGTTTTGTTGTGCATATCGCACGTAGCTATGCAGGCTACGGTTTGCCACAAGGTGACCTGATTCAAGAAGGTAACTTGGGCTTAATGAAAGCGGTAAAACGTTTTGACCCAAACATGGGCGTACGTCTTGTATCTTTTGCTGTGCATTGGATTAAAGCAGAAATTCATGAATATGTGATTCGTAACTGGCGTATTGTCAAAATTGCGACCACTAAAGCGCAGCGTAAATTATTCTTTAATTTACGTAGCTTAAAAAAGTCATCTAAAAAATTATCTTTGGCTGAAGCACAGTCGATTGCCAATGACTTAAATGTAACACCTGAACAAGTCTTGGAAATGGAAGGCCGTTTAACTGCTTATGATGCTGCCTTTGAAGCTCAAGGTGATGACGACGATGAAGGTTCGACCCATGTCGCCCCTGCCCTTTATCTCGAAGATAACCGTTACGACCCTGCGCGTTTAGCGGAAGATGAAGATTACGAAGAACAAAGCACTTCAGCTTTACATGAAGCCATGGATCAGTTGGATGACCGTTCGCGTAACATCTTACAACGTCGCTGGTTAGATGACGAAAAGTCGACGCTGCATGAATTGGCGGCAGAATATAATGTATCTGCTGAACGTATTCGTCAGTTGGAAAAAAATGCGATGGAAAAAATTAAAGTCGCAATGTCTTCAAACTAAGTTGAAGGCTTTTCCCAGTCATTCTTAAAAAGAGCATTTCGATGCTCTTTTTTATGTCTGAATAGTATTGAATGACAAGCTACAACACAAAAACTTTGGGCATTTTTGCTTTAACCCTGCGTGCTAAATATGCTATGGTTATGCGCAAATTTTGTTAAGGTGAATGCACATGTGGATTGCCATTTCCGCACTTAACTTAGCTTTTGCTGTAATGCTTGGTGCCTTTGGTGCACACGGATTAAAAGCTCGCGCGACTGAAGCCCAATTGGCTTGGTGGCAAACTGCAACGGACTATTTCTTTTATCATGCACTGGGCTTACTTGCCCTCGCGATCTTATCCAAAGTCATTCCCCAACTTCCAATAAAAGCCAGTTTCCTACTTATACAAATTGGTATTTTCTTCTTCTGTGGTTCTTTATATGTGATGGCTCTAGGTTTACCACGCAGTCTCGGTGCCATTACTCCAATTGGTGGAGCGTTGATGATTGCTGGATGGCTCATATTGGCCTGGAATGCATTTAAATACGCAAAATAATTAACCACAGATTTTGGCCTTATTCAATAGGTAAGGCAGCAAGAACGGAATCCACAAATGCAAATCTATTTAAACGGCGAAGCTACACAAACCGAATGTGTCAACCTCTTGCAATTGGTTCAACAATTACAACTGGAAGGCAAACGCTTCGCTGTTGAAAAAAATGAAATGATCATCTCGAAAAGTAAATTGGAACAAACCCCAATTGCAGAGCAAGATCATATTGAAATTATTCATGCCGTAGGTGGCGGCTAAAATGGAGCTCCCATGGAAGATACACCCCTTATCATTGGTTCACGTACATTTAATTCACGACTTTTAGTTGGTACAGGTAAGTACAAGGACTTAACGGAAACTGACCAGGCCATTCAAGCCAGTGGTGCTGAAATTGTGACCGTTGCCATTCGCCGTGTGAATATTGGTCAACATCCAGACCAGCCGAACTTGCTTTCTGTAGTTCCACCTGAGAAATATACGATTTTGCCAAATACAGCCGGTTGTTTCGATGCGAACAGCGCGGTTCGTACTTGTATGTTGGCGCGTGAACTATTAGATGGTCACAATCTGGTTAAACTTGAGGTTTTAGGCGATGAGAAAACCCTATATCCAAATATTACCGAGACTTTAAAAGCTGCACGTACATTGATTGACGATGGCTTTGAAATCATGGTTTATACCTCAGATGACCCGATTGTGGCACAAGAACTGGAAAGCATGGGCTGTGTAGCGATTATGCCTTTAGGTAGTCTCATTGGCTCAGGTTTAGGCATTCTCAACCCACATACTATTTCGATCATTAAAGACAATGCCAAAGTGCCTGTCTTGGTCGATGCGGGTGTAGGTACAGCAAGTGATGCAGCGATAGCGATGGAATTGGGCTGTGATGGCGTATTAATGAATACAGCAATTGCAGCTGCACAAAACCCTGTTCTGATGGCTTCAGCGATGAAAAAAGCAATTGAAGCAGGCCGTGAAGCATTCCTAGCAGGACGTATGCCGCGTAAACGCATGGCAAATGCCAGTTCACCTGAAACTGGATACTTCTTTAAATAAGAACTCATTCACGGTATAAAAGAGGACTCTATTGAGTCCTTTTTTTGATTTTGAAAACCTGATAATAATGAAAATATCCCATATATTTTGTACTTTGAGTCTTTGTGCCGCATCTAGTTGGCTATCAGCCCAAGTGCCCAGCACAGCCAAATCACTTGCACCGCAAGGTTGGAACATTTTGATGGCTACGACTGGCGATCTAAACAAAGATCAAATGCCAGATGTTGCGATGATCGTGGAAAAACAAAAAGTCGATGTGGCGACCTATGATGACGATGGCAAAGTCGTTAATAACCATCCACGAAAACTCATTGTGTTTTTTAAAACCGCAAAGGGATATCAACGTATCGTTGAAAACAACAGTATCCCAGTCGCTCAACAACCCAATTCATGCTTACTTGACCCACTTACTGAAGCAGAATACATCCAAATCAGTAAAGGTAATTTACTCGTTCATTTTAGTTATTTTATGGCTTGTGGTGGTTGGGAATGGCCCCGACATAGTTATACCTTCCGTTGGCAAAATCAACGCTTTGATCTGATTGGTTTTGATTACAATAGCTTTCACAGGGCTTCTGGTGAAAAAACATCGAAAAGCTATAATTTTTCGACCTTAAAACGTAAGGAAATTGTAGGCGGCAATATGTTTGAAGATGCCAAAACTCAGACCAAATGGTCAAGCTTCAAAGC
Source organism: Acinetobacter sp. YH12094 (assembly GCF_013419295.1). Taxonomy (NCBI): domain Bacteria; kingdom Pseudomonadati; phylum Pseudomonadota; class Gammaproteobacteria; order Moraxellales; family Moraxellaceae; genus Acinetobacter; species Acinetobacter sp. YH12094. Next base: position 203,663 of record NZ_VPAK01000003.1, on the reverse strand, counting down.
ACCACAACAGCTGACGCTTAAAAATATTAACTTTGATGATTTCTATACGCAGTTCGAGTACTAAGTTAAACCTGAGCAATAAAAATTTCGCAAAAAAACCGCCAATTTCGGCGGTTTTTTTATTCAATTTCAAAACACAACTTAAGGAATTAAACCTTCATCACGCATCGCAATTTGAACTGATTGACGCTCTGCAACTTTGTTGCGTAATGCAATGATATTTTTATATGGCGTTAAATCATGTCCGATGCCATTTGACCAATTTGTCAGTACAAAGAGATAAGCATCTGCTGGCCCAAAGTTGTCATCAACCAAATAGTCGTTATCCGATTCACCAATCGCTTTATCAATGTATGTCAATAAACGATCAATTTCTGCATAAGCTTTTTCTTTAGCGTCTGCATCTAGTGGTGCACCAAAGAATACGGCATAAGCATCATGTAATTCTGAGTTCAAATAGCCAAGCCATTCTAAAACTTTGGCACGACCTAAACCTGATGGCGGAATTAAGTCTTGTTTTGGATCATGCTGTGCAAGGAACGGTAAAATGGCCACATTCTCGGTCAGGATCAAACCTGGGTTAATTTCTAATGCAGGTACATAACCTTTTGGGTTGATCTCGTAATAATCTACCCCTTTTTCTGTTTTATGGTTTTTTAGGTCAACACGGACCAAATCAAAATCGACATTAATTTCATTTAAAATAATATGTGATGCTAATGAACATGCACCTGGAGAATAATAAAGCTTCATATCTGATCCTTGTTATGTACTATTCAATGTTTTAAATCTCTTCTGTCAAACTTTCAAGTGATCAAACCTGTAAATTGCAAAAAAGCGTAAATGCTGAAACATATATACTCATTGACTATTATCCATATTTAAGAAGATTTCAAGTCACTGTGTTATGCATTTTTATACTCAGTTGTTTTAACATAGCCGCGTTTAAGATTTGATGAAAAGTTACCGTGTTACAACTTAAAAAAGAACAATGGTTTTCCAATATTCGTACTGATGTACTCGCTGGCTTGGTGGTTGGACTTGCGTTGATTCCAGAATCCATCGCCTTTTCAGCTATTGCTGGGGTTGACCCTCAGGTTGGTTTGTACGCTTCGTTTTGTATTGCCGTCACCATTGCCTTTTTTGGTGGTCGTACAGCAATGATTTCAGCTGCTACGGGTGCGATGGCCTTACTTATGATCACGTTGGTCAAAGATCATGGTTTGCAATACCTTTTGGCTGCCACGGTTTTAACTGGTGTGATTCAGATCATTGCTGGCTATTTTAAAGTCGCAAAACTTATGCGCTTCGTCTCGCAGTCAGTGGTGTATGGTTTTTTAAATGCACTCGCGATTTTGATTTTTGTCGCACAGCTACCTGAAATGTCAAAGATGGATAGTTTAGGCTATGTCTTTATGCTTTTAGGGCTTGCAATTATTTATCTGTTTCCATATCTACCTAAAATTGGCAAAGCCATTCCATCACCGCTGATTTGCATTATTGTCCTCAGTGGCTTGGCATTATTTTTAGGTCCTGACCTGCGTACTGTGAGTGATTTGGGTAAGTTTCCAGAGACTTTACCTATTTTCTTGATTCCTGAAATTCCTTTTAATCTTGAAACCCTCACGATTATTTTTCCCTATTCCATTACCCTAGCAACAGTTGGCCTATTAGAAACCATGATGACCACGACAGTGATCAATGAAGTCACTGGAACTGAAGGTGATCGTCATCAGGAATGTCGTGGTCAAGGGATTGCCAATATAGTCAGTGGCTTTATGGGCGGCATGGCTGGATGTGCTATGATTGGGCAGTCGATTATTAATGTCAGCTCTGGTGCGCGAACTCGCCTCTCCACTTTGGTTGCAGGTGTATTTTTGTTGTGTTTGGTGGTGTTCTTAAAAGACTGGTTGGCGTATGTCCCAATGGCGGCCTTAGTCGCGATTATGGTCATGGTGTCATTCACTACGTTCCAATGGAATTCTGTCAAGCAATTTTCAAAGCATCCAATGTCTTTTAATGTCGTGATGATTGCTGTGGTGATCGTGGTGCTTGCAACACATAATTTAGCCCTTGGCGTAATGGTTGGCGTGCTCCTCTCTGCGTTGTTTATTATCAATCAACTGGAAAGCTCGGTAAAAGTCACATCTGAACTTAAAGACAATATTCGTAGCTACACAGTCTATGGACAAATTTTCTTTAGTAGCTCTGAGACTTTTTATCAATTTTTTGATTTTCAGGAGAGGGTTAGTCATGTGCGAATTGATCTGAGTCATGCCCATATTTGGGATATTACTTCTGTTAATATTTTGAAGAATGTCGTGCAAAAATTTGAATCAAGACAGATTCAAGTAGAGGTTTTTGGCTTAAATGAAGCAGGTAGCACTTTACTTGACCGTGTCAGTGAATAATGATTTTTGAAATGTTGACTTTAAATCCAATCAATTTTCAATAAAATGTGACCTATTGAGACCCTATGCAGGATATATATAGCAAAGGGTTTCGAAGCTATGAAGTGTAATGACATTACATAAAATACTAAGCCTATAAAAAAGAGAAAAATTCACCATTCATTCGATTTAACTGTATAATTCATCTCATAAAATTATAACTATCAAAAATAAAATAAAGATTTGATGTGACTTTCTATTTATTTTTTTAAATTGTGGATACACAAAATTGGGGGAATTTTGATGGTATGGTTTTGGTCACGACACTGCATTCAAGCAAATCGGCTGCTGATCTTAGCGAGTCTATTTTGCCTGCTATGTTGTATTGCTATACCCACTTTTGCCAATTCCACCCCTCAGATCTCAAGCAGTCATTGTCCTGTTGAAATTACCCATATTGCCACAGCTAAAAGCGCTGTCGAGCAAGAGCGCCCACGTACAGGTTGGCAAAATCTGCAAAAGCTTCCAGACACATGGAATAAACGTTGGCCGGACTATCATGGTATCGCTTGGTACAAAATCCAATTTAAGTTGAACTGTAATTTCCATCAGTTAAATCAACCCATCGCTATCGCCATACAAGGCATCACCCAAAGTGGACGGGTTTACATCAACGATGCCCTACTTTGGCAAGACTATATTTCAGCAGAGCATTTCTCACGAAGCCAACACCAACCTAGACTATTGAACTTGCCTAGCTCGAGTTTAAAGCAAGGTGTAAATACCATTTGGGTACAAGTGTATGGTTCGGTGACCCAAAAATCAGGACTCAGTTCAGTTCAAATTGGGGAATACCCGCAGGTCTATGACACCTTTAAAATTTGGTTACTCGAACAACGACAATTAGTCGAACTCAATACGATGATTAATTTCGTCGTGGCTGTGTTCTTTTTTTTAGCATGGCTCGCCAATCGTAATGAAAGAGCTTACTTATGGTTAACCATCACTGGTATGTGTTGGGTGTTTTATAGCCTGTGTATTATTTTTAATGGGCCAATTGCATTTCTAACCACCGTACAGATCGACCGTATGCAAAATATCATTTTCTGCTTTTATACGGTTTTTGGCTGTATTGGTGCATGGTATTTTGCAAACCACCCATTTCCAAAAATTCAGAAACTATTATTAAGTCTTGCCACCATCGCCGCTCTCAGTATAGGTTTTGCGCCAGAGGCTTATTTAATGACCGTCATCCAAATTTGTTTCAGCTTCTTTGTTTTGGTCTTTGTGGCCAAATGTATTAGCTACCCGTACTTGGCGTATAAAGCCAAAATGGCTGAAACCTATTTGCTTGCAACGCTTTATCTGATTTATTTACCGATTGCGGTACATGATGCGCACTTTATGATGACCATGGAAGGTCATGCGCTCTCGCCCTATACCGGGCCAGTGACCACCCTCATCTTGGGCGGCGTACTGGCTTTGCGTTTAGCTCGACACACCCGTCAAATTGAACGTTTTAATAAGACCTTAACTGAAAATGTACAACGAGCTGAACTGAAACTGGCTACGTCACTTGGTCAACAACATCAACTCGCGCTTGAAAATGCACGACTTCAAGAACGAATTCATTTATCTCATGACTTACATGATGGTTTAGGCGGATCAATTGTTCGTTCAATTTTACTGTTAGAACAAAATGACAAAATTGAAAAACCACAAATCATGTCGATGCTTAAACTGTTCCGAAATGATTTAAGACAAGTCATCGATTCAGGTTCGAGTATAGGAACGAAAGTTCCAGACACCCCGATCGAATGGGCGGCACCGATTCGCCATCGCTTTGTACAGCTCTTTGAAGAATTAGACATGAGCTCGAGCTGGAAAATTGCTGCCGAATGGATTCACTCACCTTCTGCGACCCAATGTCTCAATTTGACTCGTGTCGCAGAAGAAACCCTGACCAACATTTTAAAGCATAGTCGGGCTAGCAAAGTTCAAGTCAGTTTGTTCGAAACAGAGACTCAACTGATATTACGTATTGAAGATAATGGTATCGGCTTCGACCCTAATGATGTTGAACAAGGGCTGCATGTCGGCCTACATAGTATGCAAACACGAATCCATCGTATCGGTGGTGAATTTAAAATACAGTCACAGCCGGGTTGTACCGTTCTTGAGGCCATTTTACCGTTTAAGCTTGATGATGCTGACAGTGAAGATCTTGATGAAAAAACAGCCTAGATTAATGTTAATTCATGACTTTTGAGCTGAGCATTTGACTGTACATGGCAAATGCTCAGCACGGCTCCAATCGGTAAGATTGAGCAAAAAGCGGATTTATTCACGGTAAAAATTTGACTTGTGTATCTCAGGACTTAAAATACGGCATTCGAATTTTTTACATTTGCCAAAGTTATGTCGAACGATCAATTAGACCAGCACGCAGTAGATCTGGATAACCTGAACGAACACCGTGAAATCGTGACGTTTATGCGCCGCTCTGCGCCACTTAATACTTCGCAACGTACTGCGCTGGAACAATATGGTCATCTAATTTTGGAATATCCTGTTGGGGATTTGCGTCAGCATTTTGAACACCCTGAACGCCCATTAACTGTTGAGATCGGTTTTGGTATGGGGCGTTCTTTGGTACTGATGGCAAAAGCAAACCCTGAACGTAACTTTGTCGGTATTGAAGTACATGTTCCGGGTATCGCTCAATGTGTGTATGAAGCAGGTCTTGCAGGTTTAACTAACCTTCGAGTATTGGATGCTGATGCCATCCAAGTGCTACGTGAAATGCCAGACAACAGTATTAACACTGTGCAATTATACTTCCCAGATCCATGGCAGAAGAAACGTCATTTCAAACGTCGTTTTGTATCTCATGACCGTATGCCATTGGTTGAAGAAAAATTAGAAATCGGCGGCACATTCCACTCAGCGACTGACTGGGAACCGTATGCGGAATGGATGATTGAAGTTCTTGAAGAACGTCCACGTCTTGAAAACCTTGCAGGTAAAGGCAATAGCTACCCTCGTCCAGACTGGCGTCCACAAACTAAGTTTGAACGTCGCGGAATTGAAGCAGGCCATAAAATTAATGACTTCATCTTCAAAAAAGTAAACTAATTTTTGAATGAAGCAAAAAACCACCTCTAGCGGTGGTTTTTTTATTGCTGTTTTTGATCTGAGATTTCTCTGTGTTGTATCAAATAACATAAAAACGAATAACCACTAGGCTACTTGCGCTTGGAGCTGACTTTGTCGAATCATATCCACGGCTTTTTCAGCAATCATCACTGTTGGTGCGTTGGTATTGCCATTCACCACAGAAGGCATGATAGAGGCATCGACGACACGGAGGTTTTGAATGCCGTAGACTTTCAATTCAGGGTCAACTACAGACATCTCATCTATGCCCATTTTACAACTACCGACAAGGTGATAAACCGTATCCACACGCTGACGCAAGATTGCACGCATGTCATCATCCGTTTTGACCAGTGAGGTAAATAAATCTTGTTGATAATGACTCGATAAAGACGGCGACATCATCAATTGCTGCGTCAACTTAAAGCCTTGTACCAAATCTTCTAAATCCTGTTCATCCCCTAAAAAGTTTGGATCAATCAATAATGGATCATTTACACTAGAACCACTTAGTTTGATCGTGCCGCGGCTTCTTGGATTGAGCAGACACACATGACACGACAAACCATGACTTGCATGAAATTTCCGTGCATGGTCATCTACTAACGCGACGACAAAGTGTAATTGTAAATTTGGAATGGCTAAATCGGGTGAAGACTTTAGAAAACCGCCACATTCTGCAAAATTTGAAGCAATCATACCCCTTCGTTCCTTACGATAGCGACTGAACTGCTTGAACATATCAATTGAGCCGGGTAAAGACATGCCAAATGTGCCTTGGTATTCTTTGACTTTATAACCAAAAATGAAATCGGGATGGTCGTGGAAGTTCTTTCCTACACCCGGTAAATGGTGTTTCACTTCAATGCCATGCGCTTGGAGTTCGCTCTGGTCGCCTACTCCAGACAACATTAAAATCTGCGGTGACTGCATCGCTCCGGCACTGAGTAAAACCTCCCGTCTGGCTTTTAGGTGTTTCATTTGCCCTGCATGTTGTACTTCTACGCCAGTCGCAACTTGATGTTCTATGGTAATTTTATGCGTTGTTGCTTTGGTCAATACCGTTAAATTTGGCCGATCTAAATGTGGAAATAAGTACGCACGCGCTACACTACAACGCTCTCCATTGATATGCGTTACCTGATAAACCCCTAAGCCTTCTTGTTCTGCGCCATTAAAATCATCGAGAACTTTATGGCCTTGTGCACGAGCCGCTTCGGTATAGCGTTGATGGAAAATATTGTCACTTTGTACATCTGTAACAGATAGAGGGCCGTCATTACCGTGGAATTCATTCTGTATTCGGTTGTTATTTTCTGAGCGAATAAAATATGGCAAGACCTCGTCGTATGACCAGCCAGTATTGCCCTGTGCCGCCCATTGATCATAGTCATTTTTATGTCCACGAATATAAATCATGGCATTAATACTCGATGAACCACCAAGGCATTTTCCACGTGGTTGATAGCCTTTACGACCATTCAAGCCAGCTTGAGGCACAGTTTCAAAGGCCCAATTATTGATCTTGGTCGGCAAGCTCACCACGCACGCAGCTGGAATATTGACCGTCCACTGATCACCTTGTCCACCTGCTTCTAGCAAGCACACAGATATTCGGATCTTCACTGAGCCGTGCAGCCAGTACGCATCCCGAACTTCCGCCACCAATCACAATGTAATCAAATTCCATTTTTTGACATTATTTTCATCCAATTGATTCTTTTTATAAATGCACAATAAGGGATTTAACCCTGACTGAAAAGTTTCTTTTTTAAAATAGTAAGCGTGCTACTGTGCAAGAAAAAATGAGACTATTGATCAAAATTTTGATGCAAGTTTCACTCATGCAAGGTAGCAAAAATATCGGTGAAAATGATCGATAAACTTAATACACTCAAACTTGGTCTTTATTCTTTTACTCCATAGCCGTTTTAAATGCACTGTAAGCTGCATAGCTAAAGATTTGACTGAAACAATAAATTTGATCAAAGCCTATTTCCGTCAGTAAGCTTTGATAGTGCTGCTGGCTAATCAGTTCAAAATCATCTTCTAAACGCTGCATCATTTTTGTCGCTTGCGCAGCAGATAAACCTTGCATTTGGCAAAATTCAGGCAGGACACACTGCTCAAAATTCGAATGAGTTTGCATCAAGTCAAAACTTAAAAAAATGCCATGCGGTTTAAGTAATTCAAAAGCTTTAGTTAAAAATTCATTTTTTTCGGACAATGGAATGAAATGCGTCACCAAGATACTCAGGACCGCATCAAAACAACTTACTTCCTCAAAAGCAGTATGACTGCCCAAAACAAAATTGACGCGATGCAACTGTCCAGCGGCTTCAACGCGTTGCCGTGTTTGATTCAGCATATTTTCAGACAATTCTGTAACGGTAAATGACCATGTTGGATTCAAGGCCATGAGATAACCCAATTCATAGCCCGTCCCACATCCAATGATCAGTACATGGGCATCTTCAGCGACATGGCAATTCAACACCGCCTGAATCTGTTGATGGACAAGTTCATAGCCGGGAATTAATTTTCGTATATGTGCATCATAACTTTCGACCACTTGCGGACTATTAAAATCTTTTGCCATGTAACATCCTGTTTGACATGTATGTCTAAGCTAATAAATATTCATTGTTCTATATGGATTATTTATTTCTGATGATGCCCAAGAATCTGCTGACTCAACATTTCATAGACCGCTTTCAGATCGACTTGATCAGCTTGCTCAAGCATATTGGCATGCATCTGCATGATATTTTGATCCCCACGCATTGCAGGGCCTGTTTGCATGTTACGTGGTTCAGCCTGAGTAGCTTTATTGGCTGTCTCTAAAATCAAAGGATAAAGCAAACTAAAATCGACATTTTTTGCATCGACAATCTGCTTTGCCATGTCATAACAATAATTACTAAAATTACAGGCAAACACCGCAGCAAGATGCAGACTCAAACGCTGTGCCGAATCATATTGATAAACCCTTTGGCTTATGCTGTTTGCTAAATCTGTAAGTGTCCTCAAATCTGTAGAATCCGCCGCTTCTACAAAGATCGGTGTCGACGTCCAGTCCACATCTCGGTCTAAACTAAAGGTTTGTAAAGGATAAAACACACCTGCTCGCGAATGCTGTTGGGTCAGTACCGTGATATTGGTGCTACCAGACGTATGCACAATCAAAACCTGTGGCACATAGGCTGTAACTTGCTGAATAATGGTTGCAATCGACTGGTCGCTCACCGCAATGATCAAAAGATCAATCTCAGCATTCAACTTAGCTGGGTTATGAATGGCTTCTGCACCTACTCTGGCTGCAAGTTTTTCTGCATTATCAAGATTTCGCGCATAAACTTGCACAATGTGATGTTGTGGATGAAGCACATTGAGCAAATGATTTGCAACACGACCTGCACCCACAATACTGATTCGCATATAGTTTTAACTCATTTTGGATGGCTACAGCATGTCAGGAAAATATCCGACGTGCAAATCGAGTCGTATCGATAGAATGATTTATTTTCAATTCTTTACATCAGTTTCGCTCAGATAAGACAAAAAAGGGATGCGCTTCATCCCTTTTGCTAGACGTCAATCTGAGTCTGATTCGTATCTTGCCCATTTCAATCTAGACAATATCCACGATATACACTTTAGCTTTTACGATTTACCAATGATTTGATTCAGAGTCTGTAGGTATTGTTCTGCATCGCAGCGCGCATTGAATTTCTTTTCAAATACACCTGTGTTTTGCACACTATTGGGCGTGTATTCTACCGACACAACAAAGGTATCAAGCAAATCTCTATTAATCCGAATTGCAATAATATGATGTGAGTTTAAATAAAAACCTTCATCAACCTTAACTAACATGACCCGCCTCAAAAATCCCACATAATAAAATAGATAAAAAATCTAAACATTCATAAACTTGGATGCATTACCGCATACAGTCATTCATGTGTTAGACCTATTTTATTGTAACGCCATTATGTGATTTATATTGCAATTATTATGTAATTTAAATAAATTCTCAGAGAAAATTTTTGAGTTTCAGCCATCTAAACATGATTGATTTTCAATTCTAACTAAAGATTGGATAAAAAGACTGGATATAAAAAAAGCCTGCTGCCATAGCCATGGCAACAGGCTCATTTCAGTACGACTGATTTAAATCAAATCAATCGTACAGAGAGGTTGAATGATTAAACACTTAACATGCTATTTAAGGTTTCTGATACATTCTTCGATTTCACGACAGGTTTAAGCGCTTCAAGTTCGGCTTTGACTTCACTACGCTGCGGCTCTGCCAACGTGTACCAACGGGACAAAATTTGCAGTAACCGTGAACCGACAATTGGATTTTTCTCATCGAGGAATTTTGCTAATTCAACAATATGCTGCACACCAAAGCTCCAAGTGTTGACAGGATTGCTATTTAAGCCACCAGTAACCGCACGAATACGGTTCGGCACTTTCAAGTCATAATCAGGATGAGCAGTCAGTGCCTTAATGGTTTCCGCAGTTGCTTTCGGATGTGCCGCTTGCAACATAAACCATTGGTCCATCGACAAAGCTTCATTTTTAAAGCGTGTATAGAAGGTTTCTAAAGCTTGCTGTGCTTGTGGTGCATCATTCCAAACCAATACTTTTAAAGCACCAAGACGTTCAGACATATTGCCTGTTGAGCTGAATTGTTCATAAGCCAATTCAAATACAGAAGCATCACCTTGACGTGCCATCATACTCAACATGATGTTTTTCAATGCACGAACACCCATAGCTTGTGAAAACTCTTTCTGCGCATCTGGGTCTAAAGTTGCATAAGTCTCTTTAAAGAATGAACCTAGCTCACGTGCCACACGACTTAACAGTGCTTCACGCTGTTCTTGCACTTGGGCAGGACTGTAGTCGGCATCAATACGGCTACCTAAATAACCCTCTGTCGGTACATCGAATAAACGTGAAGCAAGTAGTGGATCACGCTCAACCAATGCTGGTAATGTATTTTGAATAGCTTGAACATAGATGTCGGCATCATGGCCATTTAACAAAATACGTTCTAACAAGGTTTGGCTGGCTTGCCATTGGTTAAAACCATTCGGCTCGTACTGCATTAGGAAAGCAAGCTCTTCATCTGAATAGTTAAATTCAAGATTAACAGGTGAAGAGAAATTACGCAGTAAAGACACAACAGGCTGGGTTTTTACACCGCTAAATGTAATGGTTGCAGTATCGGTATCAAATAAATACACGCCATCTTTGATGCCATTTTCAACCAATGCATCTGAGCTGAGAACTAACTGTTCACCACTCGTCGCATCAAACAATGCCAAAGCCACAGGAATAGGCACAGCTTTTAAATTTGGATATTTCGGATGCGCTTTTAAGCTTTGTTTCAAGCTTAAAGTATAGGTTTGATTTGCAGCATCGTACTCACCTTTTGCTTCAAGTTTTGGTGTACCCGGTTGGTTATACCAAATCAAGAAACTCGACAAATCTACACCAGAACCCGCTGTTAGTGCTGCTACCCAATCTTCAACAGTCACGGCTTGACCATCATGGCGTTTGAAATATTCGTCTGTACCTGCACGGAATTTTTCTTTGCCCAAGAGTGTCGCCATCATGCGGTTAATTTCCGCACCTTTTTCGTACACTGTTGCGGTATAGAAGTTATTAATTTCAACAAAATGATCTGGACGCGGTGGATGTGAAAGCGGGCCTGAATCTTCTGGGAACTGATGTGCTTTTAACACAGCAACATCATCGATTCGTTGTACCGCAGCAGATTGTAAATCTTCTGAGAACGACTGATCACGGAATACCGTCAAACCTTCTTTTAAGCATAGTTGGAACCAATCACGACAGGTAATACGGTTACCTGTCCAGTTATGGAAGTATTCATGTGCAATCACAGACTGAACGCGCATGATCGCAGCATCAGTGGTGTATTCTTCATCAGCAAGCACACAAGAGGTGTTGAAAATATTCAAACCTTTGTTTTCCATTGCACCCATGTTAAATGCACTGGTTGCCACGATCATATAATTGTCTAAATCATAAGGACGACCATAATGTTCTTCGTCCCAACGCATCGAATGTTTTAAAGCTTCCATGGCAATATGACATTTTGGAATGTCTTTTTCTTCTGCATAGATTTCTAAAGCAACATTACGACCTTCAGACGTCACATAAGTGTCTTTAAGTACTGCCAAATCACCAATCACACAAGCAAATAGATACGATGGTTTTTTGGTTGGATCTTGCCAAACGGTATAATGACGACCTTCACCGGTTTCACCCGCTTCAATCAAATTACCATTGGCAAGTAATACAGGAAATTTTTTATCCGCTTCAACACGTGTGGTAAATACCGATAGCACATCAGGACGGTCAGGATAATAGGTAATTTTACGGAAGCCTTCAGGCTCGTTTTGGGTAACGAATAAATCGCCTGCCGCTTGGTACAAGCCTTCGAGTTGAGTATTGCTTTCAGGATGAATCACGACTTCGGTTTCAATGATAGCTTGGTCAGGTGCATTTGAAATCACCAGTTGTTCTGCATCTACAACATAGGCATCTGCTGGCAAAACTTGACCATTTAAGCGAATTGATTTGAGTTCCAAATCACGACCCAATAACACCAAATCCCCTGCCGTTTGACGCTGCATCACTAATTTTGCATTTACATTGGTATGCTCATCAAAGACTTGAATATCTAGATCGATACTATCTACGACAAATGATGGTTTTTGATAATCTTTTAAATAAACAGTTTGGTCTGCTTCGACCACTGAATTTGCCGCAATATTCATATCTCGTCCTATTCCTTAGTTATTGCTTCATCAGCTTTTTGAACACATTGTGAATGACTTGATCATACGACAAGATGCATAAGCTGTCTTCGCATTTACAATGATTTATATATGGGCTCAGCGCATGTTGTTTTCAATCATCTTTATAGAATAATTTAAAGGCTGGCACATATTTTCGCCATGTTTAAGCAAAATAAATGCCTGAGTTGAGTACAGCTATAACAATGTGCAAATTTTTTATCTACCTAAAATAAATAAAGCGCCTATATACTAGAAAGAGAAAGTACAGGTGCTTAATCCATCTGTACGTTCAAATTATTGCGCTCAAACTTTCCTGATTAAGACTTAGAGGATTATTGATTTGCGAAAATTAAATCGAGTGCACTGTCGTAGTCTGCTGCAAAGTAAAATTGAAATGCCGTGACTTTTGAGGTGAGGAATTGCTGAATTTCTTCCGTCGCACCCGCCACATAAATTTTAGATACTTGATGTTGCTGCGCCAGGCCAAGTAACTCGATCGTCTTTTCCAGTGTTTGATCATGCCCAATAATCAGCGCACCAACCGTACCCTGTGGCTGCTTATATAATTGCATACGGGTGATATTGCTGTTTTTAAGTGCGTCTGACATATGTATTCCATACAAAGAAAGGATAAAAAAAGATCAAAACCTTTAGAAATCCAGCTGAATCATACTATGTATCAATTTCAGTAGATTCCGCTTTGTTTCAGTCCTGCAAGTTAAGATCATTAGAATTATAAGCTCAATATATACAAATATACTTTTCAAATCCAATCGCTTAGACGACTCCCTCCAAAAAGCACCTGAGCTCTCAAATAATCTCAGTCTTCTAATTTGGATTTGATTGCATACTTCTGTTTAAACCATGCACCAAGATGTTTCTTTTTCAACAGTTTAAGTATTTTGAGAATTCATTAGACATAGCCATACGCATCAATATTATTTTGTTACTTTTAAATTAATAATTTATTTTCAATATCTTAATAAAACAATATGCCGTATATCTGCTTTAAAATGTCTACTCAAAACATTTGAGCATGCGTTTTGCATCTACTTAATTGCCAAAAGCAAAATCATCAGGCTAAAACAAAAAGAGGTGCATTATGTTTATTAAAGAACACATCATCCGTATTGAAAATATGAAGACCCTGCAAGCGCTTGATGCTGCAAATATCGACCATAAAGTAATTGCAATGTTTATGACTTGCGAAGGGATTCCACTCAAAGCCTTTGAGGTCAGTTCATTACTTAACTCATATAGTGCATTAGGCACTAAAAAAGTCGCGTCTAAAAAAGTGCAAGCCTTAATACAAGCCAAACAAGTTGGAGAGGAGGACGAATCGATCCCATGCCCAGCCGCCTATTAATAATCCATTCTGACTAAAAGCTGCATCATCACTATGCAGTTTTTTTATTTGTCGACATATCGCCTGAGCTGCCGCAACTGAAATTGCAAACCCGTCTTTAAACAGAGATGTGTATAATCAATTTAACCTTTCAAGAAACGCTGGCAACATGTTCAATATTCTACGCAAACAAATGGATGAAAGTACACAATGCCCGTTGTGTCGTGCATCAATGTATTGGGTAGATGCTGAAAAATTAGATGAGCAAGAATTTAATTTTTATCAGTGTAGCCACTGTCATCATCAAATATTTCCAGAACAGCAATACAACTGTCATTGTGAAAACTGTCAGGCTGCGCGAAAAAAACTACTAAAAGAAACCCGTTTACAAGAACAGCGTAAACTCAAAAATAAAGATATCGTTGAACGTGAATTAAGTGAACTGAGTTTTTTACAGAAACTCTTTTTGCTGGCTTTATTGGATAATCACGTCCAAGAACATACGGCGCATCAAGAATTTATCGACTGGGACGCTATTAAGTATCATAACATCAGCCCGAATTATTTCTTCCAACAATCACTCAAAAAGCATCTCGTGCATGAGCAAATTTTGATTGTGAAAGATGATGCGCTACAAGCTGAACAGTATTATATCAATGTCCGTCTGGATGGCTATTCGGAGCCCAGTCTTTTTAGCGTAGCGCAGCAACTCCGTCATTGGTTTTATGAAAATTTAGCCTTGGGTGTTCCGTTTAAAAGTGCTGACGAAGTGAAAGAATGCTTGTATCTCCTACTTTTTCAAGAAATTGTGCAATTCATGCAGTTTTACTGTAAGACATGGGGTATTCAAATTGCAGGGAATAAAAGCTTTCAAGTGTTCTGTTATCGCCTACTCGACCATCTAGCGGTTGGGCAGATTTATTATATGATTCAGTCAGCACTCGAATATCTACATAAACAAAAAGCCCTGCAAGTTCGTAATGAAAATTTCATTAACACCAATCTGTTAAAAAAGACCTTACAGCAATACCGTGAACGTGGCTTACAGGAAAAATGGGAAACTTTTACCCTCCCTCGTCCGCCACAACTCCCCTTTAGTAAAATGAGTGAAATTTTGCTCTTTAACTTTTTAGGACTCGATGAAAGTATCTTTGTGCAACCAATACGCTATGCTTGGAAAAAAATCGAACCTCGCTTAAATTTTTATTCCACAAAGCGTTGCATGTACTGTGGTTCACAAGAACTCTCTGTCGATTATGATGCCGCAGATTATGTGACCCTGTTCTGCCGTAATTGTAAACATCAAGACCATTACTTCACCCGCTAAGGGAGAAAACGATGAATCAATCTGAAAATTTTGAAACGACCATGAACAGTGAATTGACTGAATTAAATAGCCCGCTTTTACAAAGCGTCATCAATGCGTGGATTGAACTTCAATCCAAACAACCTTTGGTGCATATCATCACCAATGCAGTCGCGAGCAATTATGTGGCCAATGTCCTTTTAGCTGCGGGTGCTTCTCCTGCAATGATTGACAATCCCTTTGAAGCTGAAAGCTTTGCCTCGATTGCCAGTGCATTGAATATCAATTTAGGCACGCCAACATCTGAACAAATGCAGGCCATGCAAATTGCTGCACAAACAGCACAAAATTTAAATAAACCTTGGGTGCTTGACCCTGTCGGTTATGGCCCCGTTTTGCCATGGCGATCTGAAATGGTTGACCAATTACTCCAATACAAGCCAAGTATTATTCGCGGCAATGCATCAGAAATTAGCGGTCTTGCAGGTAACCAAGGAGAATCACGTGGTGTAGATAGCACGCTCAATAGTGCCGAGATTTATTTAAATGCTGTGCCCTTGTTAGAACACTGTGAATGTGTGGCAATTTCAGGCGAATTAGATTTCATCTTATCGAAAGAAATGAATGCAGTGATACAGATTAATGGTGGATCTTACTTACAACCCAAAGTGACGGCTTCTGGCTGCGCTTTAGGTGCGTTAACAGCGGCGTATTGCGCCGTAAGTGAAACACTAACTGCTGGCACGATCGCAGCACATTTGCACTTTGCGATTGCGGGTCAAAAAGCCTATGAAATTAGCTCAAGTGTCGGCAGTTTTAATGTTGCTTTTTTAGATGAAATTTATAATCTCAATGAAGATGATTTCAATCAACTTGCCAACATGCAAATTTATTCACTATAAAGCTATGATACCTTGAGAAAACAAAAACAGCTTGAGTATAGGACTCAAGCTGTTCAGGGATTCATACTGTTTTGTACTAATTAATATGCGAAAAAATTTACTGTGCCGTACTGTCACTTGCAGCATTGGCATCAAACATTTCTGAATCTTCGATCGTTTCTGTTGGATTACTCAAAATCATGTCGAGGTCATAGTCCCCCGCATAGACAATATTTTTTATTTTTGAACAGTCGCCATCACTCATTTCATAATTTAAGACTTTGGCTTCATCACCAATTTTAAACTCAGCACGAACAACGTTTTTATTTTCATCAAAACTCAGTTTAGGCTGAACGCCTTTTTTCGAATCTTGCTGCGGATCTTGGCTATCCGTGAAAATATCAAAATCCACATTACACTCTTGTCCCGACTGCTTACAGTTAATTTCTGCTTGCATACGTTCCGCTAACGATGGCTCAAAATAGGCAGTAAGTTGATCTTTACTCAAAGCGTGCAATTTCAACTCTTGATCATAAATTTGTTTGACCAATTTTTCCGGTGCAACACATTTCTGCGATTGCTCTTGTATTTTTTGCTCTGCAGGCTGACAAGCCGTTAAAAAGACTGCCGCACCAAAACCTAATAATCGATATATCGTCATTTGTCGCATAACACATCCATGTCCATCATTAAACTGCTCGCCCAACTGCCAGATTCATACTTGCTTCAAAAATGGTTGAAACATTTAATTTACAAATACACATTAACCCCATGCCATCAAAATAATCTGGCACGTGCTGCATAAAAAATTGAACATGTTCATCAGATTTTTTCCGTAGCCGAACCAATTGCTCAGGCGTCACCTTCGGTAAATCACAACGATGAACAAAAATATCCTCAGCCCGATGCTGCACATCATGCTGACGGATTTTATAACTATTTAAAACATCCGCATACTCAGTGGGCATCGGGACACCATGCCTTGGATAAAACTTAACAGAGCACGAGGCAAATAATGTATATACCTTTGGTTGTGCCAATGTAGCCACAAACCACATCGGAATCGCTGGAAATCGAATCTGATGCTGCATCGCCACTTTAATCGCCGAGTTTAAGGTCAGGTTTTTCCGACGATAATCAACCAATACCCCTGCCCGTGAATTAAAAATAAAAATCGGCCGATTGTTATGCATAATTTTTAATATACGCACAATATTTTGCCCGATCAGTTTATCGTGCTCAAAATACTGAATGATTGGTAATGCAACAATATCGGGGTCATGCATGTATTGATAGAGTTGCTCAATCTTAGAAGTTGGGAAAATACATTGATCAAACTCCCAGAGCCGTTGAAACAACTCATGTTTTTCTTCAGTCGTGAGTTTACTAAAATCAATGATATTCTCAGTGATCGCCATACCAACACCCATTTTCTTAATGGATTAACTTTGAATTTCTTCAAAGTACCTAGTTATAAAGTTTTCCGAAGCGGTATTTAAATGAAATAAAATTATTCATAGATCATCAATGATGATTAAAACCCCAAGTTAAAAATGAATCGCTATTTACCCTCATGCTTTTTTAAAATCAACCCTATCAATATTTTTTACTTTTGAACCGCTTTAACCCTCTAAAAGCTCAAAAGTTGCAGCGCTTTTTGACTGTTACATCATGTAAATATAATACGTTTTAACATCGTGAATTGCAGCCCTCGTTATATAGGATTTCTTATACTTTCTAGTCATAAAAAAGACAGCTTCGAAAAGCTGTCTTAGGGTCATTTTTAATATTTGAGCATTAGGCCTGGTAATAGATATCAACCGTTTTAATGCGGTTTTCATCCATTGCCGTGACTTTAAATTGAATGCCTTTAAAATCAACCACAGTACCGACTTCTACATTGCCGTGGGTCTGATCTAAAATGAGACCTGAAACACTGATATAACCATCATCTTCTTCGATCAAGTCCAGCATTTCCAATTCAAGTTCTAACTGATACAGATCGAGCATGCCTGAAGCTTTCCAATGTTCATCATCGATTTTAATCAAATCTAGTTGTTCATCAGCATCAGGGAATTCACCAGCAATCGCTTCAAACACATCGAGTGGTGAAATCAGACCTTGTACCGCACCAAACTCATCCGTAACCAATACCAAAGAGCCTTTAGAAGTCCGCAAGGTATTAATCGCATCAATCACCTTCATTTTTTGGAAAATAAAGATCGGACGATGACGTTTAATCAATGCTTTTAGATCATCTTCACTGTCTAGAACATCAATAAGTTCTTTCGCGCGGACAATACTAATCACTTTATCCAAGCTACCACGACACACAGGGAATAAACTGTGCGGCACAGAAAGGACTTGCTCACGAATTTGTTCAGTTGTGTCATTTAAATCCACCCAAGAAATTTGATTACGGGGAGTCATGATCGACGCAACTGAACGCTCTGCAAGCGTCAATACACCACCAATCATGTAACGCTCTTCGTCTGCAAAGGTTTCTTGCGCCTGATTACCAACTTGATCGGATTCTAAGCGCCCACCCATCAGTTTTAAAATACTGTCTGCAGTACGATGGCGTAATGGAATTTTCGCTTCATGTTTTTGAGCATTGCGTTGACTAAACTGGTTAAAGGCTTCGATGACAATCGCAACACCAATACCTGAGTAGATATAGCCTTTCGGAATATGGAAACCAAAACCTTCTGCTATCAAACTAATACCGATAAGCAATAAGAAGCTTAAACATAGGATCACGACGGTCGGATGTCGGTTTACAAAAGCCGTTAGCGGTTTAGATGCAAGTAACATCACTGCCATTGCCACAATCATTGCAGCCATCATGACATAAATGTTGTCGACCATGCCGATCGCTGTAATGACAGAGTCTAAAGAGAAAACCGCATCTAAGACAACAATTTGCGCAACAACTGCTGTAAAGCTGGCATATGCCACTTTTGTTGTCACTTGAACTTCTGGTTTTCCTTCTAATTTCTCATGTAGCTCTGTGACCGCCTTATAGACTAAGAACAATCCACCAAACAATAATATGAGATCTCGACCAGAGAATGTCCAATCAAAAACGGTAATCAGGGGCTTTGTTAATGTGACCAACCAAGAGATTGCAAATAACAATCCTAATCGCATAAATAATGCGAGTGAAAGACCAAGTACGCGGGCTTTATCACGTTGTTCTGGAGGGAGTTTTTCTGCCAAAATGGCAATAAAGACTAGGTTATCAATCCCTAGTACAATTTCTAAAATAATTAATGTAAGTAAACCAACCCAGATTCCGGGATCTAACAAAAATTCCATTAGCTCTCTTCCTCATTCTGGATTGTAAGAATATCTTCAAGCAGACCAACGCACGGCGACGGATCCATAAATTTAACCTGTGTAACTAGAGACCATTCCATTATGCATAATCTTGCGCATTTGTAATGTATTCAAGCATATTTTTTCGCAGCAACAATATGACAAAATGTTAAAAACGCTGAATGTATTACAAATCGAATGGGCGATATAAAATACACATCTAGATGTTAAAACCTACTTTTTGAGATCTCCTCTTCCACTTTAAAAAAAGTATGAATTCACCTGACTTTTAATTAAATGTAATTAAATACGTTGTATGAGATTGTATGACAAATCTAATGAATTATTTATTTCTACCTTTTGGTAAAAAATATTAATATTCAATTCAAATTAAAAACTTATTTATTTTCACTACACTATCTCTATACCCAACCTTATTTTTAATTTCTGTTAAGCATTTAGACAGAATATCAATATAATCTATTTAGATAATCTAAAAATGAGATATCTTCTACTTTCTATTTTTTTATTGTGAACTCTTGCTATTACCCTCTATTTTTCAATAGAATGTTAAAACATTAAATAAAATTAAAACAAATATTCAGGGGACTCCTTTATGACAAAAAAGTATTCAAAATTTTTACCATCCACCGATGACTTTAGTTTAGAAAATTTTCCTTTCTACTGGGTTACTCAGGTGCATTCACAATATGTTTTAAACGTCGACCATGCATTGAAAAAGTATGGCGTTGATAATTCACGTCGTCGTATCCTGCTCGCACTCAAGTCTAAACCACATGCTAGCGTTTCAGATTTATCTGAAATGGTCGTATCTAAAATGTCGACCACAACCAAGATCGTTTATCGCTTAAAAGATGAAGGCTTGGTAGATACTTATTCTTGTGAAGATGATGCACGTATTACCCGGGTTGTATTAACTGATAAAGGCACTGCAATGACGCAGAAGATTAACGATCTAACGAATGTCGTTCTAGAGCAATCTTTTGAAGGCTTAACACCCCTACAAATTGAAAAAACCATGGAAAGCTTAAAGCATATCTTTAAAAACTTAGCTCGCTAAGCATTTGCATCACCGAAATATCAATCGAAAAAGTTCAGTTGGGGACTGATTTTTTCGATTTTTATTTTGGGTGCGTGCGCACATTCAAACTCATCAACAGGAAAACCCTGTACAAAACTTTGGATGTTGGGTGATTTCCAACTTAGCCATTCCTCTAATCGCGCATGCGGAATCACAATGACCGAGCGCTTTACATTGCCCGGCTCATGAAAGTGTTTCATCATCTCATGCTGAATAGCATCCATCGTAATCATGGTACTTGAACGTACAATCTCGTCACCTTGTCTACAAATGTCATATAAGGCAGCTATATAAAACGCTTCTCCATCTTTGCGCTTAACACTCCAACGCTGCGGCTTATTATCGATATACATTGACTCATAAAATTCAGACACGGGTATTACGCCAAACTTACATTTTGAAATCGCATTAATAAACGTAGGCTTTTGATACAAAGTTTCATTTCGGGCATTATAGGTTTTAAGTGCAATTGATTTGTCTTCGGCCCATTTAGGCACCATGCCAAAATTCACTTTTCGCCACTCTAGCCCTTGTTCAGACTTAAAGAGTAGCGGCAAATCATAATTTGGATAGACTTCCTCAGGATATTCAAAGCTGATTTCAGGCAAGTTTTGAGACTTTAATTGCGATAAGGTAATCGGTTTGAAATTAGCACACATATTTGCCATAATCCGCAAAAATTCAATCTTTATAATAAATGAAAAATCTAGACCGAAGTCGCTTTATCGTTTAATTCTAATTTCAAGCCTATATTCAACCGCACATGCCGTAAAAGTCTCTGTACATACCGTTTCATTTCTACCTTTTAGTCTCGACGCGCTCTATTTCAACGAATATCCATTTAAACAAGACCTAATCAATGAGACTGAGATTCCTGCAGGCAAGTACCGCATTCAATATAAGCATTTACGCAATCAGCAAATCATCAATTCGAATCACTGGGTTACGGTCAAAAATCTTCCCAACACCCAAGAACAACAATTTTCATTGGTCATCTTGCCTAATGGTGAAGTAATCAATGTCTCTGACTTTAAAATTAAATCTCCAGAGATGTTTCCTGAAATCCGTTTTGCAAAACGTGCTCAAAATAGTTATCGCTTGATGCAAAATCAGCAAAGACAAAGAGATCAGTTTGGCGTGATTCTTCCTGACGTAGATGAAGCCCACACGACAGAATTAGAAGATCAATTTGGCTGGTTTACGGTGAACGAAGATGAAGGGCGTGTCAGGACTAATTGTACAGGCACGTTTAAAATCAACCCTCAAGATGCGCTCCCCTATTTCACTACTGCAAATTCAGCTCTTCAGTTTAATTATCAACAAGGAAACAAAATACATAACGCATATTTAGCGTTTAGTGATAACAATCCGCTTATTCCAATTGCAGATCGAACAATTCATAAGGCAACAGATTACAAAAATGGCTTGAAGTTTGATGTGTATATTCACAATATCCAAAAAATGAAAACCGAGAGTATTTCTTCTAATTATTCAATCTACAATTACAAGGTTCAGGTCAAGCTGTATATGACGGCCTTGCAGCGTAAACCTATGCTGTTGATGAATCACAAAATGTACTATCAGGATAATTGTTCAAGCCAAGATATTGGCTCTTTTCTGTATTACAAAACACGTTGGAGTCGTTTTTGGGACTATATACTTCCTGATATTTCATGGAAATAAACTAGAAATGTCCTGCATAACAGAACCTGCAGTGAAGTCTATTGCACAAGATAAAATAGACTTCAATTTGTGTATTTTAAGCAGGGAACGTTTGCCAATGGGTGCGGGTAAATTCCTCAAATATCCACTCACCATTAAAGCGACCAAGGCCTGAATTCCGTTCACCGCCAAAGGGTGCATTAGAATGATCCGCCACACTGATGCCATTGATATGCGTCATGCCTATATCGAGTTTGGCCGCAAACTCTCCGCCGCGTGCTAAATTTGAGGTACATACCGCACTCGATAAACCAAATCGGGTTGAATTCGCCAATTCAAGTGCATGCGCTTCATCTCGCGCTTTTAAAATCGGCAAAATTGGCCCAAAGCTTTCTTCTAATGCAATATCAGCGTGCGCATCCACATGGGTGAAAATATGCGGTGCAACTAATTGACCTTCTATACCGCCTGCATAGGCTAAAATCGCATCTTGCTGAATGGCATTTTGAATAATGGTTTTTAATTTATCGATTTGCGACTTATTGATGATAGGGCCTATCAGAGTTTCGACATCATTCGGATCACCGACCACAATGCTTTTTACCCGTTTAATTAATTTTTCAACATAAGCATCGTGCAAGGATTCATCCACAATCACTCGATTGGTACTCATGCAGATTTGTCCTTGATGCAAAAAACGCCCCATCACGGTCAGTTCAACGGCTAAATTTAAATCTGCATCATCTAAAATCACTAAAGGCGCATTGCCGCCAAGTTCCAGCGCTAAACGCTTAATCCGTGAACTTGCCAAACCTTTCACCCCCACCTGTTGACCCACTTCAGTTGAACCTGTAAATGAAATCATTTTAGGCACAGGATGCTCTACAAAATAGTCGCCAATTTCACTACCACTGCCTGCAACAACATTTAACACACCATGTGGCAAACCCGCTTCTTCAAATAATTTCCCGAGTAACGTTCCACCTGTGACTGGTGTGTCACTTGCAGGCTTCAGCACGACACTATTGCCGCAAGCAATCGCAGTCACCACTGAACGCATCGATAAATGAAATGGAAAATTCCAAGGGCTAATCACTGCTATGACTCCCAAGGGTTTGCGCAGTACAAAACTCTTGCGGCTAGGGTCTTTACTCTCTAGCTCCATAGTTTGCATTTTTTCAGGAAAACTCAGCGATTCTTGGATAATGCTGAGCGCCGCATCAACTTCAATATTGGCTTTTAAACGTGTACTCCCAGATTCATCTATCAGCCATTGAATAATTTCTTCTCTGCGCTGCTGAATGGTTTGAGCTAATTTGTTGATAACTTGCTGACGTACTTTAATAGACTTGGTCTTTTCTGATTTAAATGCTGCTTCTGCCGCACTATAAGCACTGTCTACATCGACACTGCTGGCAGCCTGCAATTCAAAAATTTCTGCTTGACTAAAGGGATTTATATTGTTGATGTATCGCGTTGAAGTCCCTGCTCGCCATTGTCCACCAATATATTGCAAATCTAATGCTGTATATGCTGACATCGCTTCCATCCTATTTTTATCATTCATCCCAATGTAAAGGCTTCAGCATTGAAAAGCTATGAGAAAAACAGGATAAAACTTTATAATTAATTTCTTTTACAACCTTATACTTTAAACAGGCTGATGAATCTGCCGCATCGCTTTATAGATTCGCCAATAAATATAACAGCTAATGATGACTTCAAAACTTAGATCTTTAACTGTGGTGAGTTGCTCAAGCGCAGCCTCCTCCATGTTAACGGTCAACATGGGTAACAGCCCTTCGACAACAACAGCAATCAAGATAAAGAGGACTAAACTCTGAATCGTTATGGGCAAATACAATGCAATAAAGCGCTTTAAAAAATCTCGGCCTTGCTCGCCGCCATTGGCTTTAAATATGGCATTCACCCAGCTAATCAGCAGACCAACTTGTAAAACAAACGAAGCCCAAGCTTCGGTTGCTTTAGATTCTGGGGTTAAGGTCAGTGCTAAGTAGCTAAAGAAAATCAATATTGAGCTGGCAATATAGTAGTTTTTATAATGGGTTTCAGAGACTTTATTCAGTCTTAAATCATCCACCAACCGATTTACATTCCATATATACATGGCGTTTCCTTTTCATTTTTTATGTCGACATTCTAAATTTCTCAAGCAATAAAAAAAGCCTCCGAAGAGGCTTTTTTTGATTTACAGATTAGTCACCTGTATAACCTTTTAATTTTAAACGGTAAGCATGAAGAAGCGGCTCTGTATAACCAGAAGGCTGCTCGCCACCTTTGAATACTAGGTCATAAGCAGCTTTATATGCATAACCATCAAAGCTTGGTGCCATTGGTGTGTAAAGTGGATCGTTGGCATTTTGCTCATCCACAACTTTCGCCATGCGCTTAAATACTTCTTCAACTTGCTCAGCAGTTACGATACCGTGACGTAACCAGTTCGCAACGTGTTGAGAAGAAATACGTAAAGTTGCACGGTCTTCCATCAAACCAACGTTGTTGATGTCTAGAACTTTTGAACAACCTACACCTAAATCAACCCAACGAACTACATAACCCAAGATACCTTGAAGGTTATTTTCGAGTTCTTTGGTTTTCTCTTCTTCAGACCAGTTTGTATCTGTCGCTAAAGGCGGTGTTAACAAGTCATCTAAAGATAGCGGTTGAGTATTCAACAACTCTTTTTGACGCTCAGAAACATTGCACTGATGGTAATGGATCGCGTGAATAACAGCACCAGATGGAGACGGAACCCATGCACAGCTTGCGCCAGCTTCTGGATGCTCAATCTTAGTTTTATACATATCAAGCAACATATCTGGTTTTGGCCACATGCCTTTACCGATTTGCGCTTTACCACGTAAGCCGGCTTGAAGACCGATCATCACGTTACGGTTTTCATATGCAGGGAACCAGATTTGAGACTTCACTTCGCCTTTACGAACGAATGGACCTGCTTCCATGAAAGTATGGATTTCATCACCCGTACGGTCCATGAAACCTGTATTAATAAAGATCGTACGATCTTTCGCTTGCGCGATACAGTTTTTCAAGTTCACAGAAGTACGACGTTCTTCGTCCATGATACCGATTTTCAAAGTCTTCGCAGGTAGACCAAGCGCTTGTTCAGCACGCTCAAATAATTCAACTGCAAATGCAACTTCTTCTGGACCGTGCATTTTTGGCTTAACGATATACATAGAACCTTTACGAGAGTTCTTGTTTTCGTTTTCACCTTTAATATCTGCAAACGTCAATAACGGTGTGATCAATGCATCCATGATGCCTTCGTAGATTTCAGCACCATCTACAAGGATCGCAGGGTTTGTCATCAAATGACCTACGTTACGAAGCAACATCAATGAACGACCGTGAAGCGTAGTTTCACCACCGATTAAATTTTTGTGCGTACGATCTTTATTTAATGTACGCGTGATGGTCTTACCATTTTTCTCGATTGACTCAGAAAGCGTACCTTTCATTAAGCCTAACCAGTTACGGTAGCCTTCAACTTTCTCTTCAGCATCAACTGCTGCAATTGAGTCTTCTAAGTCTTGAATTGTGGTTACCGCAGCTTCAAGAACTAAGTCTTTAACGCCCGCAGCATCAGTTGAACCAATTGGGCTCGTCGCATCAATTTCAATGATTACATGCAAACCATTGTTTAAAAGTACGATTTCGGTTGGCGCAGCTTCGTCACCATTAAAACCAACAAACTGAGCTTCTTTCGCTAAAGTTGCAGTTGAGCCATCTTTTAGGCTTACAACTAACTTTTTGCCTTCTACCGCATATTTAGTTGCATCTGCATGCGAACCATTAGCTAGCGGGAAAGTTTCATTTAAGAAGTTTTTAGCAAATTCGATAACTTTTGCGCCACGAGCTGGGTTATAGCCCTTACCTTTTTCCGCGCCGTCTTCTTCAGAGATCACGTCAAAACCGTAAAGAGCATCGTAGAGTGAACCCCAACGTGCGTTCGCAGCGTTTAAGCAGTAACGTGCATTACGTACAGGCACTACTAATTGCGCACCAGCCAATAATGCGATTTCTTCGTCTACATTTTCTGTGCTGATTTGGAAATCTTCTACTTCTGGTAATAAGTAGCCAATTTCAGTAAGGAAAGCTTTGTAAGCTTCGAGTTCAAATTTGTTGTTGCGGTGCCATTCATCAATTTTAGCTTGAATGTCGTCACGCTTAGCCAATAGTGCTTTGTTCTTTGGGCTAAGATCGACAACGACTTGTTCAAAGTTTTTCCAGTAAGTTTCACTGTCTAAACCTGAACCCGGTAGTGCTTCATTTTCGATGAAATCGTAAAGTTCTTTAGCAATCGCTAACTTGCCTTTTTGAATACGTGCAGTCATTGTCTTTCCTGATATTGCTATTTTTTATAACAAGAGATTCTAGTATACCCATTTATACTTTGCTGAATAGTACTATCACATTCCTAAATAATGATCATTTTCTATGTAATGAAATACCCTCATCATTCAACATAATAAAGATCAGAAATACGACGTCATCATCAGCCTGAATACCTTTTTACAGTGTATAAAGTTTTTGAAATGTCGAAATTAGACTTAAGTGCAGAATTTTGTTCTAAAACTGAACAAATAGACCCAAGCGTCAAACAAACTCACTCGATTAAGCCATGAAATGCTGCCAATGTCGATGCTACAACTTCAACCAATCAGTTTAAATTTAACGCTTTTATCGATGAATTATTAAACAGCCATACTTCTTATTTAATGATGCTTTTATCATGAGACTTTGCTTTAACTTCTATTGTTCGTTCCACAGCTTTTCTTAATTTATACATGTTTTCTAAAACTAAAAATCAAAAAAAAGAACGCCATCAAGACGTTCTTTTTTCATTCCAACAGAAACGCTTAATTTTCTGCCGTAGATTCTGGTGCATTGATTTGACGGTGAGAGGTATGTAGATAATCATCAGATTGCATTTCCAATAAGCGCGAACGTGTACGCTCAATTTCAAATGCCAATTTTTCACCTTGATATAATTCAATAATCGTATCTTCTGAAGTAAGCAACAACTTCACACCACGGTCATAAAACTCATCAACTAGATAGATAAAACGACGAGTCCCTTCAGACAAATAATCCGTCATGTGCGGCACATTACTCACCAAGACCGTATTATAAATATTGGCAATTTCAATAAAGTCCGCTGGACTACGTGGTTTTAGGCAAAGTTCAGAATATTCACACCACAGCACATCTTCCGTATGACCAATGGTTTCTACAATACGCTGATTAATAATAATTGGCTCTTGTGAAACCGTTTGGGTTTGCGTTAATGCTGTAAAACGCTGTGCCATCCACAACTTATGTTCATGTGTTAAAGGCGACTTAAACAACTGCGCTTGTTTCAATACACGTAAACGATAGTCTACGCCTGAGTCTACATTTAAAATCACACAGTTCTTTTTCACCATTTCGATGGTTGGGATAAAACGGTCACGATGGATCCCGTTTTTATACAAACCATCTGGTGCGATGTTAGAGGTTGCAACAAGGGTGATCCCACGCGTAAATAATTTTTGGAATAGATCACTCAAAATCATAGCATCCGTGACATTGGATACAAAGAATTCATCAAAGCAGATCACGACTGCTTCTTTATAAATTTGGTCGGCAACAAGGTCTAGTGGATTACGCTGACCTGAAAGTTTATTTAATTCACGGTGTACGTACTGCATAAAGTGATGGAAATGCATACGTGTTTTGCGTCGAAATGGCACAGAATCATAAAACTGATCCATCAGCCACGTTTTACCACGTCCTACACCGCCCCACATATACACCCCTTTCGGTGCAGTTTGACGACGGAAACGACGAAACGCTTTTTTAGAAGCCTTAAAACGTTGGATTAATTCTTGCCAAACTCGATCCAACTCATGCACCGCTTGCGCCTGTTCCTGATCTGGTAAAAACTGACCAGATGCTAAGGCTTGAGCATAACGCTCA
This sequence comes from Acinetobacter sp. YH12094, assembly GCF_013419295.1. Taxonomy (NCBI): domain Bacteria; kingdom Pseudomonadati; phylum Pseudomonadota; class Gammaproteobacteria; order Moraxellales; family Moraxellaceae; genus Acinetobacter; species Acinetobacter sp. YH12094. Next base: position 175,661 of record NZ_VPAK01000003.1, on the reverse strand, counting down.
GCCGGTGAAATCGGAGTAAATGCGGTGTTGTGTGGTGACTGAAAATCTGACATATCATTAAATACTTTTTTAGGCTAAATGAATTATAACGAAGAATAAACTCGAAGATATAACACTTTGGCAGTAAAGCGCATTGGCTATTTATTATATTGTCTCGGACTATGCCCAAACCAACGTTTAAACGCATGATTAAACGCCGCAGGTTCTGAATAGCCCAGCAATTCTGCAATCATTTCAATTGAATATTCATTATATTCAATCATACGGAGTGCTTTATCTTTAATAATATCTTCACGAATTTGCTTATAACTGGTATTTAACTGTTGCAATTGATGACGCAAAGTTCTTTCTGGCAAATTCAATGCTTGAGCAGTTGCTGCCATACTTGGCATCGCACCACTTTGTAATTCCAAATAATCTTGCACACGTTGAACCAATGATGGTGCATCTTCATCGGCGCTTAAACGTTCTAACTCCGCAATACATTTCGACTCATATAATCGAAAAGTAATAATATCTGCGGATGGAATACGAATATCTAAAACATCCTCATCGAACCAAAATGCCGCAAATGGCGCACCAAATCGAACTTGTGAGCCATAATAATCAGTAAACATTTTTAATTTTTCAGGATCTTTGGGTTCAGCAAACGGCAAATCAATTTGAACTTGCGGTGTAGATAGACCCATCATTTTGTACAGATCACGGATGAATTTATAAGTTCCTGAAATCTCTGACTGCGCCAATAATGCACCCAGTGGCGCATACACATCTTGCGGTTGATAGCACAAAGCCACTTTATGCTGACTGATTTGCAAACTTAAACGCCCAGTTAGATGCGTCAACTGTTGAAAGCGAATTCCCTGATTTAAAGCTTGGCGTAAAGTATCACTGGTGACCAATAACATCAGCAACGGGCCATAACCCGCCAATGTATAATGCTGACCAATAAATAACCCTTGCTCAGGTTCTACATCTTTACCAATGACTTTCAGTACATCCCACTCTAAACTCGGATGAATCACTGAAGTAGGATCGAGTGCATCGACACGTAGCCCAATGGTTTGCAAACGTTGATCGACATCTACGCCTGCTTTACGCATTCCTTGTACTAAATACATCAGGCTTAGAATGGATCGTTTCATAAATCGTAAAATGACATTAAATTTCTTCTTTTTTACTACAAATTTGCAATTATGAACATTGCCGTTTCGATCAATTTTTCTGTCACCTCAATCATATTGTTCTGATCATGAACTCAAGTATGCTTAGCTTGTAATCTCGCTTGGAATTAAAAAAATGATGCAGGAAGCGCAAACAAAAACAGTGCAAACCCCAAACGCCAATTCTGAAATACATACACAAATCGCCATCATCGGCGGTGGTTTTGGTGGTATTGCTATGGCGATACGACTTTTACAACAAGGCAATCAAGATTTTCTGATCCTCGAAAAAGCCAATGATTTTGGTGGAACCTGGCGTGAAAACCGCTACCCTGGCGCTGCGTGTGATGTGCAATCACATATGTATTCGCTTTCTTTTGCACCCAAAACAGATTGGTCAAAACGTTACGCCGAAGCGCCGGAAATATTTGACTATATCCAACACGTTACCCGTGAATATAATTTAAAACAGTTCTGCCGCTTTAACAGTGAAGTGCTTTCAAGCCACTACAATGAATCAACCTGCGACTGGCATTTAGAACTCAAAGATGGCGTTAAAATTACCGCTCAATATGTGATTTTTGCATCTGGCCCGTTACATGTCCCACAAATTCCACATATTCCAGGTATTGAAAAATTTAAGGGTAAAGTGTTCCATTCTTCTCAATGGGATCATCAATATCCATTAGCAGGTAAAAAGGTCGCATCGATTGGTACAGGCGGCAGTGCCATCCAATACATTCCTGAAATCGCACCACAAACAAAGCAACTGTATGTTTTTCAGCGTACCGCGGCTTGGGTCATTCCACGAGATGAGCGTAGTTATCATGGTTTAGAAAAATTACTATTTAAAAAATATGATTGGTTTCGAAAAATTCACCGTGCTCGCCTGTATTGGACCAACGAATCACGTGTCGTGCCAATTGTTAAACCGACCACCATGAAGTATGCGCAAAAACTTGCAGAACTGTATATTAAGTATCAAGTGAAAGATGCTGAACTTGCCAAGAAACTAACGCCAAACTACATCATGGGTTGTAAACGCATTTTAATTTCTAATAAATACTTTCCAACCTTTAATCGACCTAATGTGGAATTGGTCAGTGATGCAATACAAGAAATCACTGAAAATGCTATTATTACCAAAGATGGAAAATCCCGTGAAATTGATTGTCTAATCTATGGTACTGGCTTTATTACCGATCCAAGAATTTATTTAAAATCATTTGAATGTATTGGTGAAAATGCTCAAGAACTCAAACAAGTGTGGCAGGCTGGCGCAGAAAGCTTTTATGGCATTTGCACCAAAGGCTTTCCAAATCTGTTCCAATTATTAGGCCCCAATACCGTACTTGCCCATAATTCAGTGGTATTTATGATTGAGGCACAAGTCGATTACATCTTACAAATGATGCAATTGGTTTCAAAATCTAATGTTCAAGCCATCGCTGTCAAAGATCAGGTGCAAGATCAATTTAACACTCATGTACAAGACATGCTTGATGGTACGGTATGGCAATCAGGCTGCGTGAGTTGGTATCAGCAAAATGGCGGTAAAAATTTTGCACTTTGGCCGACTTATACATGGAAATATTGGCTGGCTACTCGAAAAATAAATCCAGCCGATTTTCGACTCCTCAGTAAAACAAAATCTAGTCATGCAGCTTAAGCAATAACAGGTCATAATAGGCAGGTATTCATTATCTGCCTATTTTTGTATGCAATCTTTCTGGTTGATTTTCCAGCTCTTAGCCTGTTTAGGGCTTGGTTTTATTCTTGCACGTCGCCTACCCACTTGGCTTGAAAAAATCGCCTTTAAACTCCTGCCGTACTTTACTTATATTTTGTTATTTGCGATTGCGATCGAATTTTCTGAAACATTACACACTATTCCAGCACCTCTGCAAATCCTCTCTTCATCAGTAGTTATTGCACTATTAACCTCAATGGGTGCTTTTATTTGCTGCTATATTTTATTTAAGCTTTTAGGCTATAAACCCAGTCATGGCAAAGTGTCCATGCAGTTAGTAACAAGCTCACTCATCAATATTAGCTATGCTTTTATTGCATTAGGTTTAGGTTATGCTTTTGCCGAAATTGCAGCACATTTTAGTCTTCAGCCACATACGAGTACTTGGGATCTACTTTTAGTCTTTATGTTTCTGATTGGTCTAGATCTCGCCTACTCACCGCTCGATCGTTCTTGGTTAAATTGGAAAATTCTACTTGTTCCTCTGGGCTGTATCGTCGGTTCACTTTTGGGTGCTTTTGCTGCTGCATACCTATTGCCACAAATCAGCCTGAAAGATTTGATTATGCTGTCACAAGGCTATGGTTTCTATTCGATGACAGGCATCGTCGTGACTGAATTAAAAAATGCGCATCTAGGCAGTATCGCGCTGATGAATGATTTATTCAGAGAAATCTTTGCGATTGTGTTTATGTATATTATTGGTTGGCGTTACCCACGCTCTGCAATTTCATCTGCGGGTGCAACAGCTATGGATGTCACACTACCAATGGTCAAACAAGCCTGTGGTAATGATTTTATTCCACATGCCATGGTCAGCGGCTTTATCCTTTCTGTACTTGCACCAATATTAGTGAGTATATTGGCGGCTATCTAACCCCTCACCTAAATCCTCTCCCAAAGGGAGAGGACTTTCTCTCTCCCTTTGGGAGAGAGTTAGAGAGAGGGTAAATATTAAAGTGTCGCCAAAATATCTTTTAAAGTCTGACGCATATTATCCGATTTAGTAATTGGACGGCCAATCACCAAATGTGTAGAACCATCAAGCATGGCTTGTTTAGGTGTCACAATTCGTTTTTGATCATCCGCTGCAGAACCCTCAGGACGGATACCCGGTGTTACTAATGCAAAGTCAGCACCCAAAGTTTCACGTAACATTTTCGCTTCTTGTGCCGAACAAACTACACCATCCAAACCACTTTCTTTCGTTAAAGTCGCAAGACGCTTCACATGTTCAAAAGGTTCCACATCTAAGCCTAATTCCGCAAGATCTTCACGACCCATTGATGTCAAAACCGTAACAGCAATTAACTGAGTATTGTAATTGCCCGCCTTTAGGCGCTCTACACAGGTTTCCATCATTTTACGGCCACCTGATGCATGGACATTGACCATCCACACACCCATATCCGCAGCTGCACAAACTGCTTGTGCTGTGGTGTTTGGAATATCATGGAATTTAAGATCTAGAAATACTTCAAAACCTTTATCGTGCAATGCTTTAACGATACTTGAACCCTCATGGGTAAATAACTCTTTACCAACCTTAACTCGACATAATGCAGGATCTAACTGCTCTGCAATTGTAAGTGCGTCATATTGGCTTTTAGCATCTAGTGCAACGATGATACTCAAGAGACTTACCCTTCATTTTGACAAAATTAGTGCATTATAGATGGATTCAACTTGATCAGAAAGTCATAAAACTCATGTTAATTGAAATGATTAATTTGAATTGAGCTATCTCATTATTTTATTTAAGATATATGGCTTATTTTTTCAGCCCATAAAAAAACACCCCGATGATCCACCAGAGTGTTTAATATAAAATTTAACTATACTCATAAAAGTAGTTAATTTACTTCATAAGCCCAATTATAACGGGTTAGAAGGACGCTCATTTGCATCAATATCTAAAACTGTTTTTTCATGACGTGTATGTGCAGCCGCTTCAGCAGCAGCCAGTTGAGCAGTTTGAATTTGCTCTTTACGTAGGCGGTCAATATCTTTACGTAGACGTTTAATTTCCCAGTTATTTTGAAATACTCGGAATACTTGCACTGCCAATAAAAGACCTAAAACCAAACCTAATGACAATGTTAATAGCAATAAAAGCCCTAAACGCATTGCAGGCACTTGTGTAAACAACAAATCGACTGAAAGTTCAGTGCCGTTTTGCAGAACCAAAGCCAATGAGTATCCAAATAGGACTAGTAGAATTACGACCAATACGTAACGCATAAACACCCCTAACAATGTTTTGAATTAGTTTGCAGATTCGTTTACCGCATCACGTAAAGCTTTACCAGGTTTAAAGTGCGGTACAGCTTTTGCTGCAACTTCAACTGATTTACCTGTTTTTGGGTTACGACCCACACGTGGTTCACGGTGATGTAATGCAAAACTACCAAAACCACGGATTTCAATTCGGTTGTCTGTAGACAAAGCTTCGATCATTTGATCGATCATTATCTTAACGGCCTCTTCCACTAAGGGTTCAGCTAAGTGTGGGTTTTTAAGAGAAATACGCTCTATTAAGTCAGACTTATTAAGTGCTTCAGTAGTCATCTGCGACCTCTTTAATTATCAAGCTACCTAGGATCAGTTTCCCGATAATAACCTGTTTAAATACAAAACGGTAGCGTAATAATCACTTACTACGCTACCGTTACAGTAATTGTGTAAAATATATTAATTAATTTACATTAACAATACAATTCAAACACTTACTTAGTGGTTCATTTGAGCTTTGATCAAATCACCAATAGTCTTAGGACCATTGTCTGAAGTTGCTGTAGCTGTCTTGTTCAAGTTAGCTACTGCTTCTTTTTCTTCAGCTTCGTCTTTCGCTTTGATAGACAAGTTGATAGAACGTGATTTGCGGTCTACGTTGATGATTTTAGCTTCAACTTCTTGACCAACTTCAAGGAACTTAGTTGCATCTTCAACGCGGTCGCGGTTGATTTCAGATGCTTTAAGAGTCGCTTCAACTTCGTCAGCTAACTTAACAGTAGCGCCTTTAGCGTCAACTGCAGTTACAGTACCTTTAACAAGCGCACCGCGTTCGTTAGCAGCTAAGAAATCGTTGAACGGATCGCTGTTCATTTGTTTGATGCCAAGGCTGATACGGTTGCCTTCAGCGTCTACTGAAAGGATAACCGCTTCAACTGTGTCACCTTTCTTGTAACGACGGATAGCTTCTTCGCCTTGTTCGTTCCAAGAAATGTCAGACAAGTGAACTAGACCATCGATACCGCCTGGTAAACCGATGAAGATACCGAAGTCAGTGATTGACTTGATAGTACCTGAAACTTTTTCACCTTTGTCGTGTTCTTTAGCAAACTCTTCCCATGGGTTAGCACGAGTTTGTTTGATACCAAGAGAAATACGACGACGCTCTTCATCAACTTCAAGAACCATAACGTCAACTTCGTCACCGATCTGAACAACTTTAGATGGGTGGATGTTTTTGTTAGTATGGTCCATTTCTGAAACGTGTACTAAGCCTTCAACGCCTTCAGCGATTTCAGCGAAGCAACCGTAGTCAGTTAAGTTAGTTACACGAGCTTTAACGATAGAACCTTTAGGGTAACGGTTCATGATCGCTAACCATGGATCTTCGCCTAATTGTTTAAGGCCTAAAGATACGCGGTTACGTTCGCGGTCGAATTTAAGTACTTTAACAGTAACTTCTTGACCAACTTCAACAACTTCTGAAGGATGCTTGATACGTTTCCAAGCCATGTCAGTGATGTGAAGAAGACCATCAATACCACCAAGGTCAACGAACGCGCCGTAGTCAGTAAGATTTTTGATAGTACCAGTAACTGTTTGACCTTCTTCAAGCTGAGCAAGAAGAGCTTCACGGTCAGCTGAAGATTCAGCTTCCATAACAGCACGACGAGATACAACAACGTTGTTACGTTTAGCATCTAGTTTGATTACTTTAAATTCTAACTCTTTACCTTCTAAGTGAGTAGTATCACGAATAGGACGAGTATCAACTAAAGAACCTGGAAGGAACGCACGAACTGGACCGATGTCAACAGTGAAACCGCCTTTAACCTTACCAGAGATAACACCAGTAACGATTTCGCCGTCTTCAAAGATTTTTTCAAGTTTAGTCCAAGTTTCAGCACGTTTAGCTTTTTCACGTGATAAAACTGTTTGACCCATACCGTTGTCAAGAGCTTCAACAACTACATCAACAGTGTCGCCAACTTGAACTTCAAGTTCACGTTGTTCATTTAAGAATTCAGCGCGGTCAACAATACCTTCTGATTTAAGGCCAGTGTCAACTGTTACCCAGTCAGAGTCGATGCTTACTACAACGCCTTGGATGACAGCACCCTTTTCAACGTTGAGGTTTAATTCGCTTTCTTCAAAGAGGGCTGCAAAAGATTCGGTCATGATATACCTAGTAAAGTCAGCGGTCTTGGATCAGACAAGGCCGGTTTAATTAAGCGTCTACATAGTCCGTATAAGACTGATCAAGCTATGCTTCTGCTGAAAATTCTTTAGTTTGCTAATTGCTGATCGATGTAATTCGTCATCAGCGTGAATACTTCATCAATACTTAAAGTTGAACTATCAATGAAGTAAGCATCTGGCGCAGGCTTGAGCGGAGCGACTGCACGTTCCATATCTCGCTTATCACGCGCTTCGATATTAGCTAAAATGTCGTTTATTTTAACATCCACGCCCATAGCCTGCAACTGATTTACACGGCGCTCCGCACGGGACTGAGCAGAAGCCGTTAAATAAATCTTGGCTTGAGCATTTGGAAAAATCGTTGTCGCCATATCACGGCCGTCTGCAACCAAACCAGGTGCTTGAGCAAAGGCATGCTGACGTTCTAAAAGCGCAGTTCTAAGTGCAGGAATTGCAGCAACTTTTGAAGCAAACTCTCCAACTCTCTCAGTACGGATAACTTTTGAGACATCTTCACCATCTAAAAGCACCGAAACACCTGCTTCATTTGTCACAAATTGTATGTCTAAATTTGTTGCAATTTTTACGCATTCATCGAGCTTTGAGTCTAATGCATCAATTAAGTCTTGCTTATGCAATGACAATCCCAACAGACGATATAACGCACCTGAGTCGAGTAAGTGGAACTGATAATGTGCCGCAATTTTTGCTGCCAATGTTCCTTTACCTGAGCCACTTGGGCCATCAATTGTAATGATTTGAACTGTCATTGCTCTTCCACTTTTGTTTATACGGTTTTTGCAAGTTTTGAAAAACCAATTTTAATCGCTGACTTCAGTTGCGCAAGGATTAATTGACTAACGAATGGCGCACGCGCCTGTAATTCAATCGTATAAGTGACTAAAGTACGCGCAGCATCAATCGCTTCGAATTGAATCACGCCCAAATGATGTTTCACCAATGGGTTTTTAATAATTTTATATTCAATACGTTGGTTTGGCTCAAGCAAGGTAATTTGCTCTTGTAACGGCTTCACTGGCCCAAAGCCCATACGGCGCACAGAACCCACACCATCAGGACGCTCAGGATCTGCTGAATCTTTAACACGCACCACTTGAATCGGCGCAAAAGCCACGTTATAGGTCGAATGTTTTGAAAGTAAGTCAAAAACTTGCTCGACCGGTGCATTAAATTCTTTTTTTACTTGAATGGATTTCATGGTGTACCTTATTTTATTTGACAATATTAATTGTCAGTAGAGTTTACTTGATTTTTTAAATTAAGTTCAGTCAAAGTGGCTTTTTCCTGTAACTTCATCAGTCGTTTTTGTTCACGACGCATTTTAAAAAAATCACTCAATTGTTGGGAGCATTGCTCTTGTAGGCAACCATGCTCAAACTCAAAGATATGGTTATAGTAGCCTGAATTTAACAATTGACGCGAACTGACCAAAGAACCTGCTTTAGGCTCAGTCGTCGCAAATACCACTCGTTTTATTCTTGAATGTACCAAAGCGCCCACACACATTGTGCATGGCTCTAAAGTTACATATAAAGTTGCATCGTCAGGTAAACGGTAATTATCGATATTTAAACAAGCTTGACGCAAAGCTTGTACTTCCGCATGTGCGGTGGGATCTTTCAGAGAAATCGGCGCATTAAACCCTGCACCTATGACTTGATTTTGACTCACAATGACTGCGCCTACAGGAATTTCTTGCAATTCGGCAGCTTGTGCAGCCTGCTCGAAAGCAAGCTGCATCCAATGTTCATCACTATATAGATTTTGTTCAGACATCAATTAATTAAATTACACCATACTGTCTTAACAGTACATTCCAACTGTCAATATTGGTTACAGGAGGCTCATCAGCCAGAATTCCTTTGAGGGAAAGATCTGTACCTTTTTTCCATTCTGGAGACAGGTCTTTATCGACTAGACGTGCGCGCACACCTTCCACAAAGTCTGCATGACGAATTTTCCAATCCGAAATTTGGGTTTCCAGTTCAAACACTTCATTCCAAGAATGCACTTGCTTGCCCCACTGCCACAACAACCATGTTAATGCGGCGGTTGCAGGTGAACCTTTTTGTAGATTTTCACTGGCTTGACGTAGCCAATCACTGCGTGCATCGCTTAAACCAATAATTGATTCATAGTCATGTTCAAAATTATGTCCGCGGCACACACTTTGAATTACATCCAATGAATTTTGTAATGGGCCAGGCCCCACAGGACGATGCATACTATTTAAAGTGTCATCAATGGCACGAAAATCGCCAGCTGGATAATGATCCCAATCAATATTGATGACAGTTTCAAGTACGTTATCACGCTGTGCATCACAAATATGCGTTGCCCAACCGATACCATAAGCACCTGCTGCGGTCATAATAGAGCCAGTTAACCCAGTAAACAACCCAATGGCACCACGATCAGCAAGGAAACGCGTCGCACCCACATCTGGATACAAACCGATATTAATTTCAGGCATTGCTAAACGTGAATAAGGTGTTACCAAACGGAAAGGTGCGGCCATAAACAGACCTAAACCACCACCCATGACATAACCTTCACCCCAAACCAAAATCGGCTTTGCATAGTTATGCAGCAGCAAATCTAGGGCATATTCTTGTTCAAAGAATTTATTCGCCGTTTCAACTTCATCATTGACCACCAATTGTCGCAATTTGCGTACATCGCCACCTGCACAAAATGCTTTTGGCGTAGTGGAATCTAACCAAATCGCCTTTACAGCATCATCGTGTTGAAAGTCCTGAAAGACTTCAAGCAACGCTGTACAGATTGATTCATCTAATGCATGAAGCGATTTTGGGCGATTCAAGCGAACAATGCGCCAGCCCTTTTTCGCTTCTTCAACAATCAGATCTGGGTGATAATTTTTTGAAACGGGAGAATAAGTCATGCGTCCAGCTGCCAGTCTATTGGCTCAATGCCATTTTGTTTAAGATAATTATTACTTTTTGAAAACACCTTACAACCAAAAAATCCACCGCGGTTTGCAGCCAAAGGAGATGGATGCGCGGCTTTTAGCACTAAGTGCTTATTTTGGTCAATGCGTTGTCCCTTACGCTGTGCATATGCCCCCCATAAAATAAAGACAATATGCTCACGTTGTTCATTTAAAACATCAATCACATGGTCTGTAAAATCTTCCCAGCCACGTTTTTGATGTGAAGTTGGTTGCCCAGCCTCAACAGTCAGTACCGCATTTAAAAGCAAAACACCTTGTTCTGCCCAGCGTGTTAAGTCCCCATGTTTTGACACAGGAACCCCGAGGTCAGCATTTAACTCATGGAAAATATTACGTAAAGAAGGTGGTAATGCAACCCCCTTTTGTACCGAAAAGCTTAAACCATGTGCCTGATTTGGCCCATGATACGGGTCTTGGCCTAAAATCACCACCTTTACATTTGCCATAGGCGTCGTGTTTAGGGCATTAAAGATCAGCGGATTCGGTGGATAAATCACTTTATCCTGTTTGATTTGTTGTAACAGAAAGTCTTTTAACTCATCCATGCGGGGGCTAAGCAAAAACTCACTTAGGGCATATTTCCAGCTAGGCTCAAGCTGCACTTTAGCGAGTTTTGCTTGTTGCTCTTCTGTTAAAGACATCACTGTTAACCAATCCTAATAAAACCAAATATTTACTTAAACTCTAACTTGTAAATCAACTGCAGGGTTTAAAAATTTTTGACCCTGTTTTAATTTTTCATACATCTGGGTATCGTTCCATTCCGACTGAACTTGTTCGGAGAAGATAATTTGGTCTAAATGCAACAACCCCATTTGTGCGTTGTCGATATCTTCTAAGAAGCTTTGCGCATAGCCTGTGTCTGTCTCATGCACAATTACAGAATACACCTCAACATCACCCTCACCATTTTGAGTTTCTGTTGATTTTAGAACTTGTTGTGCCAAGTAAAAGAAGATCCGTGAAAACTGTTCTGCTGAAGGCGATACGGGTAGTTGAACCCAACGTGCGCTGAACTGCTTGCAGGCACGAATGTACTCGGCATCATCATGTTGCCAAAAACAAATCGCGTGATCAAAACTGTCAAATAAGTCTTTAATTACCCCTTTGAGCAAACCGAAATCGTAAACCATTTGCCCATGGTCAAGTTTCGACGCTTTAAGTAATAGTTCGACTTTATAACTGTGTCCATGAATGGAACGCTTGCAACGGTCTGACGTGCAATTACGCACGATATGCGCGTTTTCAAACTTAAATAACTTACGAATTAACATATGTCGTAATGCAATCAAATAATCTATGGGTTCTCAGAGATTATAATGCAAAAGTCTAGCAAGAGGCATTAATTTTGCTGTTCAGCACAATTGGGAAAAGGCATCATGAAAATTTAGCGATATTTAATACCTAAAATGGTGCCATACTGCGAAAAGCCACATACACATCTTTATCTTTTCGCACTAACTCACTGGTAAATTGACGCTTTCTTTCATTTAAAATAATTTCAATTTGCGCTTTAAAATAGTTCGACTGCACACCCAATTGTGAATTTAAAACTTCCCTATTTTCTGTGCTCACCTGTGCAAATGGCTCCATTGCCCATAAATCATTGATATTTTCGAAATGTTCAAATTTGGCAGCTTTTTGTTGCAAAGCTTGCTCAACTGCATTGACATCTAAACGATCATCCATAGTCGCTAACAAAAATGCAGGAGCGGTATTAATGTTTACCGTTGTTTCATGCGAGGGCAAGCTACTCACATAGGGCGCAATCAGTTTATATTGAGCACCTTCAAAACCACGGACTGATTTCAGTTCTTCCACACTATGAAATTTTGCATTTGGCGGTAATGCCGCATTATTTAAACCACGATAGTACGCCAGCTCTGCGCCCATCGGGCCAGAAGTCTCATCATCTTCATCTTGCCAGTCAATCACGGCTTGACTTAATTCTGCGGGTAAACCAACACGCTGCAATATTTTTTCAAACCATAATTTTGCTTTGTCATTTACCACCCCCTCTTCTGAAACCAAACTATTAAGGTTAAATTTTCCAGATTCGTCTTGGAGCACACCTGCAACAGTTCCACCTTCCACAGGAAAGGCTGGCATAGGCTGAGCCCAATTTTCTTGGAGGTAATCCACCTGCCCTGCATTTTCGGCATCATTTACCAAAAGTTCAGCAAAAAATGCTTCAGCACTTTTCGCATATAACAACGACTGATTTTGGCGCATCACATAAGCGGTATTTTCAGAAGTATGGGCTTGTTGTTTTGCGATGCCTGCTGCAACTATGGTTGCCAAAGCTACCATCATCAGGATAGTTAACAAAGCGATGCCACGTTGCTGTTTCATACGCAACTCCGAACTTCAAATGACTCTACTACCTGACCGCTAACCATTCTTATTTTTATCCAATAAAAAATCAGTATTTAACAAACTGAATAACCATTCGTAGTTTGTCCCATCAACTGTGAGCTGCATCCTGATACCCCGCGGTAACAGTTGAATGGTTTTTTCATTATTCAAATCAGCGGCAGCATCTGGCCAATTCTCTAACTCATTTGGATTGAGTACCGTGATTTTATATTGTTCAACATTATCCAGTAAAACACTCGAATCTGGCTGATCATGCCCCGTTTGGTTGAGATTTTTAAATTTTAGCCGATACAATTTTTTTTCATCAGCTTTGTATTGATATTCCACTCGCTCGTCAGGTGCAATGCCCTGATTTAATGGATCAGTGACACCTGTCTTACTGAAATTAAATCGGCCATTTTGCAATACTAACGCTGGTTGAATATCTCCATTAATATTGGCAGTTAACGGCACAGCTTGTACAGTGTCTCTGAGTATTTGCTGATGGGCATCTTGCAACTGACTGAGCCTTACTTCATGGGTTGCGTTTCGCTCTTTCACTTTCGAGACATAATCAAAGACCTTCCAACCCAAAGCAGACAGCACTGCGAAAATAGCAATCGCAACCAAAAGCTCAACTAAGGTAAATCCTGCTCGATTCCTCATTCCTTGCTGCACAAGCACAGGCATATCTTGAGATGTACGTTTTTTTCTAGTTATTATTTTCATCCAACGGAGCCTTATAGTTAAAGAACACCAAACTGCTAATCCCTGCTTCAACATCGCCTGTTTCAGCATTCATCAAACTCACTTGGATATCAATACGTTGTACATTTGGACTAATGGTGGCTTGGGCTTTTTTGTCAATTTGCCATTGTTCGCCTTGTTCAGTGACTTGTTTAGATGCAGTACCTGTCATCCATTCACGATTGATTTCCATCTTAGCGATTTCATTCAACGCGACGAATTGTGCTTTATTTCTTAAAATTGCGTGTGCTGTCGACTGTGTATATTGCATCGCAACATTAGACAAAGCCATTGCCGCCGTCGCAAAAATCGCCAATGCCACCATGACTTCAAGTAGCGTAAACCCTTTAGCCCGCATTGACTTTCCCTAAATGATCAATTTCGATTTCATTACCAATGGGACGTTCTTCAAAATAAAACTGTATTCGCACAGGCTTTACCTCACCATTACCTAACCAAATCAACTTGGGTGCATTGGTATTTAACAAATCATCATTATTGGCATTTTCATACTGCTGGTCTAAAGGCTGAATCGTAAAAGAGACATTTTCAGGTAATACTCGGGTTTCAAAGTTTTTATAGTTTTGCCATTTATTGTTCTGATTTAAAATACTATTTTCTACACGTTTTTGTTCTGGTAAATATTCTTGTACCGCATAGCTTTGCGTGTTGACATCCGTTCCAGCTTTTTGCTGTAGGGCCAATATCAAAGCTTGATCATTTGCATCGCGTAAAATTCGCTTCAGATCCATCACAAACACTTCGCGTGCTTGCATGGCTTTGCGTTGATCTGTCCCACCAATATTTAAAAGCACCAATGAGGCCATGATGCCCATAATCACAATCACCACCATCAATTCTACGAGGGTGAAGCCACGAACCGATGATGGTGATGCACTTTTCATAAGCAGCCTTTAAGCGAATTGAGCAACCGCATGCACTTGTTTTGGTAAGGCCAAGGCTTGATCAATATAAGCAACCCGCAAGGTGTCTCTTGAACCCAAATAACGCTGATAAAAACTAGAGTTCAAAATTGCTGCAGCACCATGTGTAAGTGACCAAATTGAAGCAAGATAATCACGTACTGGCATACTACTTTGAATCGACTCCAAATAATGCTCAGTCATACGAATGATCAATCGTAGGCGCTGTTTGCGCACTTGATAAAGTTCACTAAACAAGTGTTGAATACCCACACCCGTTGTCGATAAACGCTCTTCAATTTGATGAAACAACACTGTACGTTCTGGGTGATGTAAGTGATGCAACATAAAGAAAGCAAGGTGTTCAGGAAAAGCTTTATCGGTGTCTTTAATCATTTCTAATAACATGCGTTCATTACGAATAATGAGCAACATATATAGTTCATCTTTACTTTGAAAATGTTTATATAACGTCCCTTTTGCCAAGTCGAGTTCTGCCGCTAGCGCATCTAGTGTCATCCCTGCTTCGCCATTTTCCAATAGAAGCTGCTCTGCCACTTGGAAAATTAATGCCTCTCTTGCTCTAAACTGAGCTTGACGATCCATCTTCACCCTATACTCTCTTACTCTTATATCAATTCAAATTATTTACTTAAGATTGAGGAGATTTTCAAAGTTTTGCATTGTTATGAAAGCCATCTCTTCAATTGACTTATCATATACATCACTTAAGGCTTTGGCTACATAAGGAACGTATTTTGGTTCATTAGACTTTCCTCTATAGGGCATCGGTGCAAGGTATGGGCTATCTGTTTCAATCAGCACGCGATCCAGTGGCACTTGCTTGGCCACATCACGCAAATCTTGCGCATTTTTAAAAGAAACAATGCCTGAAAATGACACGTAATAACCACAATCTAAGACCGCTTTTGCTGTTTCCCAATCTTCAGTAAAACAATGCAAAATCCCGTGAGTGGATTTCTCTGCACGGATAATATCCACCGTATCATGCTTTGCAGAACGAGTATGTACAACCACCGGTTTTTTTACAGCTTGTGATGCGTGAATATGGCGGGCAAAGCATTCTTTTTGCTCTGCAATAAAGTCTGTACTATGAAAATAATCCAGCCCTGTTTCACCAATCGCCCAAACCTTTTCAGGTTGTGCTAATTCAATGAGATATTCTTCTGTTGCCCGAGCCATCGTTGCAGGATCTTCACATGGGTGTACCCCAACGGAATAACCCACATCGGCATGACGTGAAGCAATTTTTGAAAGTTCGATATGGTCATCTAGATCAACCGAGATACTCATAAATTTTGAGACCCCGGCTTGACGAGCCTGATCCAATGCAAGATCTAAATTACCCTCATAAGGGCTTAGGTCGAGCATGGTTAAATGGCAATGGGTATCTACAAACACAATATGTACCTACAAGTCTTCACTGTTGTAACTACATAGTGTAACTTCTACGCCCCTCAGATTTAAGCCCTGCAAGTAAACGTTCTGCTTCTGTTTTGAAATAAACGCCTTTTTCGCCGCTTAATTGGATTCCAAAGCCTTGTGGTTTAATGCCATTTTGCTTTTGCGAAATCCAAATCACTTTTCCTGTCAAAGGAATTTTTATACTTTGTTCAGGCAAAGTGGCCAATAAGAAAACCTCATCACCCATTTTCACAACTTGCTTTGATGGTACAAATAGACCACCACCAACGACATAAGGCATGTAGCTCGCAAAAAGTGTTTCCACATCTGGAATATTAGCGTGAACAATCCCGCCCATACGTGGTTGCATGATGTTTCCCCTTAATTAAACATTCATCAGTTTGATGCAAAGCTCATCTACGACCAGATTCCCCTGTACGTTCTGCTCGATGAACCGCTTAGACTGCTGTAATTCTGTATATATCCCAAAGAGTGTTTCGAGTGAATATTGCTCTGCCAACACCCCAAAATCCAAATCTATATTTTTTATGGATTGATTTAGCTTGACACAAATTATATCGGACAACAAGTATTCAAACATTTGACTAAAATCACTAAAACTCAGAGCTTTATTCCACTTTGTCGCAATTGCCATCGGCATGTTTTTTTGTGTCACAAGTTTTAGCCAATCTTGTAGAAACTCTTGGCGCATATTTAACCATTCGCTACTTGCCAATGAAATCGCTTGTAATGGCATTTGACTGGCTAAGTTCATGAGAACTTTGCGCTGAGTTTCACCACTATCGGGCAAATGCTGCTGTAAATATTGCTGTGATTGTTCGGGTTCGATACGATCCAATGCATAGTGCTGCATTCGACTGCGAATTGTTGCTGGCAATTTCAAATAATGCTCTGCCAACAACATAATCACAATCCGCTCACCCGGCTCTTCTAGCGTTTTCAGCAACGCATTCGATGACGCAATGTTTAATGCTTCAGCGGGCTCAATCAACACAACTCGCCAACCGTCTACGGTTTGCTGCACAAAGGGCAATAAATCACGAATTTTTTCGATTTTAATTTTGGCGTTTTGCTTTTTATTGTCTTCATCTGTGCTGATGTGGACAAAATTTGGATGTGTATCTGACTTTAACCACTGGCAACTCCCACACTCACCACATGGCTCAGTCCGCTCATCACGTTTTTGACACAGCACCCATGCAAGAAATTGTTTTGCAAATGCCTCTTTACCACAGCCTTTTTTGCCATACAAAAGCACGCCATGTCCCAGTTGTGGAAAACGGCTGGTTAATGTATTCCATGTATTTTGCTGCCAAGGGTACACTTGCGCCACAATGTCATTTTGCATAAATCGTTTAACCTTATTCGAAGTTTGAAACATCCATGTGGTTCAAACGATCAAGGTCAGCTTGAGTGTCAACGCCCGGTGGTAGGTTCGCTTCTGCCACAGCAATGGCAATACGGTGACCATTTTCCAAAACGCGTAATTGTTCAAGGCTTTCTAATTTTTCTAGTACACCCATATCCCAAGTGACATATTCTTGAAGGAGTTTTACGCGGTATGCATAAAGTCCTAAATGACGAAAAGCTTGATCATGCAAGGTTTTTTCAGCTTGCTTTGCACCGTCTCGGTCATACGGAATAGTCGCACGACTGAAATACAGCGCTTGATTGTGCTTTGACATCACCACTTTGACAATGCTGTCACGTTGAAATTCTTCTAGACTATGAATCGGCTCGCAGAGTGTCGACATTGAACATTTCGGCTGATCAACGAGTAATTGTGCAACTTGTTTTACCAATTGAGCGGGAAGCAAAGGTTCATCGCCCTGCACATTGACAATAATGTCATCACTTGCCCAACCTTTGATACGCGCAACTTCACTTAAACGATCTGTCCCAGATGGATGCTCTGTAGAGGTCAATACCACATCAACCCCTTCCGCACGACACACTGCGGCAATACGTTCATCATCTGTAGCAACACAAAGATCATCGAATCCTGCAACTTTTTTGGCTTGATCGACCACACGTAAAATCATCGGACGGCCATGAATTTCAAGCAATGGCTTACCTGGTAAACGTGAACTTGAAAAACGTGCAGGAATAACAATATGTTTCATAAATTAAATGCCTTCGGGAAGTTTCAGACCCAGTTGTTTCAACTGTGCATGCAAAGTTTCATAACACGCAGGTGATAACACTGCATCAACAGGAACAACCCATATTTCTCTTTTAAAATCTGGATTATTTTTGAGGATCGCTAAAATTTTAACTGCATCTTTTTCAGTGGTAATGATGGGATTGGCATCTTCAAACTGCAAATCACTCAGTTCATATTCATAATGATCCGGGAATTCATGACATTGAAATTGATGAATCCCCATATTTTCTAAGGTTTTATAAAATCGTTGCGGAAATCCGATACCCACCACAGCATAGAAATCTTTGTTTGCATCAAATGTCGTCACAAGATCTTTATTGAGCAAATAAGGCTGCGCCGCTTCTAGGTGCATATTCAGTGGGGAATTTGGATCTGCTGAATGTTCAATGACCGTCCCAGTATCAAGGCGCTTTTTCGGTTCACGCAAATAACCTTCGGGTAATAATTTTTCATTGCCTAAACCACGATTATTATCCAGTACGATCCATTCCAACTGACGTTGAAGCGCCCAATGCTGCAAACCATCATCGCAGATAATTAAATCCAATTCATGCTTGGATAGTAGCAGCTCAATACTTTGCTGGCGGTTTGGACCGACTGCCATCGGTACACCTGTAGACTGAACAATTAAGCTCGGTTCATCACCTACCATTTCAGCCGTCGAATCTAAATCCACATAGGCCGGAAATGGTCCTTGACCACCATAGCCACGACTGATCACACCAACACGCAGGTTTAAGCTATTTAAATAACTGACCAAATGAATGAGCAATGGGGTTTTACCACTTCCACCCACTGTGATGTTTCCAATGACCATGACTGGAATAGGCGCTTTATAACTTTGCTTAATACCTGATTGATAGAGTTTTTTATTGAGTAAAAAGCCGCCACGATAAAGCCATGACAAAGGTCTAAACACAATGAGCCACTTTGCCTGTTCATTCCAAGCATCCTGAATCAATTGTGCAAAAGACATGACTTAATTTTCCTCAAAATTACGCTGATGAAGTTGGTAATATGCACCACGTTGTGCCATCAATTCTGTATGCGAACCTTGTTCAATAATACGCCCTTTATCCATCACTACAATACAGTCTGCATTTTCAATGGTCGATAAACGATGCGCAATCACGATCGTGGTACGATCTTGCATCGCAGCGTCAAATGCTTGCTGAATGAAAAATTCAGATTCGTTATCTAGCGCACTGGTCGCTTCATCTAAAATTAAGATCGGTGCATTTTTCAAAATGGCACGTGCAATCGCAATCCGTTGACGTTGACCACCAGATAGATTTAAACCTTGGGCACCCAATGGTGTGTCATAACCTTGCGGTAAATCCATAATAAAATCATGTGCAAATGCAGCTTTGGCAGCAGCAATGACTTGCTCATCTGTTGCATGCTCGAGCTGTCCATAAGCAATATTTTCACGCACAGTACGGTTAAACAAAACCACTTGCTGATTGACCATCGAAATCTGAGTACGCAAGCTATTGAGTTCTATATCGTGAATATCATGCTGATCAAGCAACAATTGCCCAGAAGACACCTCTTGGTAACGCACCAACAGATTGACCAATGAAGTTTTACCTGCACCTGAACGCCCAACCAATGCAACGGTTTGCCCTGCATTAACTTTTAAATTGAAGTCATGAATCGCATGGTGACCATCAGCATAGATCAAATTGACATTTTTAAATTCGACATCACCTTTCAAAGCAGGCTTCAGCGTGCCGTTATTCACTTCTTCAGGCATATCTAGCAATTCAAAAACTGAATAAGCTGCTGCCATGCCTCGTTGTAGTTTTTCATTGACATCCGTCAAGGTTTTAATCGGCTTACTCAGCATACCTGCGGCAGTAATATAGGCAACAAACTCACCTGCTGTTGTATCTTGTAAAATCTCTGGGCGTAGCGCGATATACATCACGATACTGAGCGCAATCGACATAATCAGCTGAACAATTGGGCTATTGAGTTGCTGCACCACAACCATTTTTAAGCCGCGGCGCAAGTTCTCCATCGAGCTTTCATAAAAACGTTTTTGTTCATAATCTTGCCCTGCAAAGCCCTTCACCACCAAATTGCCTTGCACTGTCTCTTGCACCACATGGTTAACATCCCCCATGGTACTTTGTACTTGCATGGATAATTTACGCATGCGCTTAGACGCTTTACGGATGATCAGACCAATAATTGGGCCAAAAATCAAAATACACAGAGTTAAACGCCAATTGGTATAGAGCAAATAACCCAATAATGCGATGGTAATCAGACCCTGTTGTACAATCGTTTTTAGTGACTCAGACGATGCCGCCGTCAACTGTTCAACGTTATACATAATTTTTGCAGTGATATGACCGCTCGAATTATCTAAATAATATTGCGAAGGCAAACGCATGAGTTTTGCGAACACTTGCTGACGAATATTAAAAATTAAGTTTCGAGAAATCACTGCGGTAAAATATCCCCCCATGAACAAACCGAGTCCACGGAAGAACATCAATAAAACCACCAAGAGTGGAAATAAGGTTGTAAAGCTTTGATCTTTGTTTTGAATGGCTTCAATAATGCGTTCCAATAATTTTGCGACAGAAACTTCTGTCGCAGCATTAATACCGAAACCAAGCAAAACCAGCAGGCCGATTCCCCAAAAAGGTTTTAAATAACTTAATAGGCGTAAATAGACCTTAAAATCGTGCTTCACTAATAACCTCGAGTTGGAACTTTGGTACTGATGTTGATATTCACAAATCCAAGTTGACCTGCAACATCCATCACCCGAATCACATCCTGATGTGTTGCTTTTGCATCTGCTGCAATCACGAACATTAAATCACGACGATCATTGGCTGTCTGTTTAATTGCAGTATTCAAATCAGAGACTTCTTTACTCGCCAATGACTGACCATTGACAGAATAGTGTCCTGTTGAATCCACCACAACTTCAATCTTTTGATCATAGTTTTTAGGCGGAACACCTTGTGCATCTGGCAAGGTCAGGTTCATTCGACTCATCTGGTTAAAGGTGGTCGAGAGCAACAAGAACACCAAAATGAACATCAAACAGTCAATCATCGGTGTGAGGTTGATATGAATATCTTCAACCTGACGACGTTTAAATTTCATGCGCAGTCTCCACTCAGCTGGCTTTCTGAATGTCCTGACTTTCTACTTCAGGTGTTTTTTTATAAAACAAAGCGGCATGAAATAACGTCGACTGCTGTTCTAACTCAGCCACATATTCCTGAACCAAACGTTGGAAATAGCGATGTGCAAATAATGCAGGTACAGCAATTAACATACCGGCAGCAGTGGTAATCAAGGCTTTAGAAATACCCGGCATCATCAACACTGGATCACTATTGGTGCCTATATCAATCATTAAGAATGCTTCAATAATACCGATCACCGTACCCAACAAACCTAGTAAAGGTGCAACAGCACTTAAAGTGCCCAAAAAGTTGATATTTTTTTCTAAATAACCAATTTCTTGTGACGCTGTGACTTCCATTTGCGCACGTGCATATTGCTCGTTTTGATCTTTACTAGCGTAACCTGCGCCCAATATACGACCCAATGTACTTTGTTGTAAAGTTGGACTTTGCTTTAGCTGCTGCACCACATCTTTCACCGATGTGTTTACATTCATCATCAAGTCTTTTGGTAACACCATTGATTTCTTTAAACGAATAAAGCGCTCAATGGTAATGGCTACCGTAAAGATCGAACAAATGACAAGCGGGATCATTAACCACCCGCCCGCTTTGACTAATTCCCACATTTGATTTTCCCCAATAAATCGAATTTAAAAATTATTCAGCTAGACAAATATTTAAAATGCCATCTAGCTCTTCAAGAGTATGGTAACTAATCACCAGCTTGCCTTTCCCTTGTTTATTATGATCAATTTTCACGTCTGCACTGAAACGATCAGAGAGACGTTGTGTCAGTTGTTGAATGTCTGATGAAACAATTGGTTTAGCTTTTTGTTGTTTTGGTGCATTCAAATCACGAACAAATTGTTCGGTTTGACGTACAGACATACTTTTTTCAATCACCATTTCAGCAACTTTAAGCTGATCTTTGGCTTTTAACGTCAAGATCGCACGTGCATGCCCCATATCGAGCAAACCTTGCTGCATAAAGTCTTTGACTTGATCCGCTAAAGACAAGAGGCGTAGCAAGTTACTAATCGTGGTACGTGCTTTACCGACCGTATCAGCAATCTCTTGATGACTTAAACCAAATTCGTCATGGAAGCGTTGTAAAGCCATGGCTTGATCGATTGGGTTCAAATCTTGACGTTGAATGTTTTCAATCAATGCCAAGGCAATTGCCACTTGGTCACTCAAGTCACGAACAATGGCTGGAACTTCGGTTAAACCTGCAAGCTGAGCCGCACGCCAACGACGCTCACCTGCAATAATTTCGTAGGGATGCTTTTCATCTTCGACAGGACGAATGACGATTGGTTGCATGACGCCATGCTTTTCAATCGATGCAGCAAGTTCTTGTAAATCTTGTTCTTTAATGAAACGACGCGGTTGATACTCACCGCGTTTCAATAAATGCACATCAATTTGTTTTAACTGTCCATGATCTAAAGCTTTTGCTTCGAGCTGTAGTTTTTCTTTTTGGATTGAGCCGAGTAAGGCATCCAGACCACGACCTTTAGCCAGTCCGCGTTTTTTTACGGTCATGCTTTAGTTCCTTTTTTTACTTTGGTTTTTTTTAACATCTCAGCTGCCAAGTTCAAATAAGCAACTGCACCCTTCGAGCTTTTTTCAAAATAAATCACTGGCAAACCGTGCGCAGGCGCTTCAGCCAAACGAATATTACGCGGAATGACCGTGTCATAAAGTTTCTGACCGAAGTATTGTTCAAGCTCAGCAGACACATCACGTGTTAAGGCATTACGCGCATCGTACATGGTACGAAGCACACCCACGATCTCTAGATCTGGGTTTAAAGCTTGCTGAATACGATCAATGGTTTGGGTTAGGTCAGCCAAACCTTCTAGGGCATAATATTCACACTGCATTGGAATAAGCACAGCACGTACCGCTGCAAGGGCATTGACAGTGATCAAACTTAAACTTGGTGCACAATCGATAATAATATAGTCAAAGTCTTTTTCAACGCTTGCCAACGCTTCACGTAAAATAAACTCACGACCGTCTTGATCTGCAATTGCAAGCTCAACGCCAGCTAAGTCACGGTTTGCACCTAAAACTTTATAGCCCACTTCCGCTTTATAAATAGCGGTTTCAATTGGCACTTCACCAAGTAAGACATCCGTGACTGAATACAACAAATCATTTTTTTGAATGCCCGAACCCATCGTGGCATTGCCTTGTGAATCCATGTCCACAAGTAAAACTCGTTTTTTTAATATGGCTAAAGATGCAGCCAAGTTCACAGCAGTTGTGGTTTTACCTACGCCACCCTTTTGGTTTGCAATCGCAATAATTTGAGCCATGGTAACCCCAGTCCTTTGAAAATTTTAAATACGTTTAAGAAAAATTAAATGACGCTGCTCATCAAGTCGTGGAACTTTTAATGCAACGATATCAATCTTGAAATCACTTTTCAGTGTTTCAACTTCTTCTTCAGGAATTAAGCCTTTCATCGACGCGATAATACTTTGCGCATGCATATACGGTTTAGACGCATCCACAAAATCCGTTAACGATGCAAAAGCACGACTGGTAATCACATCAAACTGCCCCAGTTCATTAATGCTGTCTTTATTTTCGACACGTGTTTGTACCGCAATGACATTTTTTAGTTTTAAGTCAGCAATAAATTGTTTTAAGAATCGAATTTTTTTACCGTTGGCATCTAAAAGCACACATTCACGTTCAGGCTGACACAGTGCAATGATCATGCCCGGCATGCCACCACCCGTACCGATATCCAATAAACGACCTGCAGGCAAATCATTTAGGATACTTAAGCTATCCAATAAATGCTTAACCAACATTTCTTTAGGATCACGAATAGCAGTCAAGTTATACGCTTTGTTCCACAGCACTAGGGCATCTTGGTATTTCAGCAATAGATTTAATGCTTCTTCACTCAAATCTAAGCCAAGCTTTTGACTACCTTGCTTTAAGTCTTGAAAAAAAGGATGCATAAAGAAGACATCTCAATAAAAATTAACTGAAGTATACCGATTTCTAAGCCGTGGAACAGTAGCTAACGCTTAGCGAATATGCACTTAATCGTACATGCCTTGGCGAATCTGTAGATCTAGATCACTTAAACGCTCAGGTGTGCCAACATCAACCCACGCAGTTTGCATTTTCTCTGCAGAAATTTTTCCATCCAACATGGCTTGTTTCAATAATGGTGCGAGCGGACGCTTACCAGCTTCCAATCCATCAAACATATTTGGATGTATAACTGCGATTCCGCTATAGGTGAGTGCCTCGCCTGCATGTTCTTGCTCAAAGGTATAACTACGCCCAGCATCCAAGATAAAATCACCCTTAGGATGTTGCGCTGGGTTAGTCACATAGACCAAGTGTGCCAAGTCATCATTTAGCTCAATATTGAGCAAAGCTGAAAAATCGTAGGTCGTCCAAACGTCACCATTCACCAAAATAAACGGTTCTGTCCCAAGCAAAGGTAAAGCATTAATAATGCCACCAGCTGTTTCCAGACCTTCCGCTTCACGTGTCCAGCGAATATTCACACCAAACTGCGAACCATCACCCAAAGTACCAATCAGGATATCTGCAAGCCATGCAGAATTGATGATAATTTCAGTTACGCCAATTTTTTTTAGCTTTTCTATATGCCAAACAATCAGTGGTTTTCCACCCACTTCAAGCAAAGGCTTTGGCTTATACAATGTTAAAGGGCGCATCCGATTTCCGAGACCCGCAGCTAAAATCATGGCTTTCATTATGCAACAACCTCATAAGTGCCGTATTTGGCTTCAAATTTCGGCAATACTTTATCCTGAATAAATTGCATAAAAGGTTGTAATTCTGCATATGGTTTACTTTCTTCAAGTAAATACCACATCACACGAGGCAAATCTTTGAGATAACCTGACTTACCATCACGCTCAAATAAGCGCACAAAAATACCTAAAATTTTGATATGACGTTGAATCGCCATCAGGTCGGCGTCTTGTTTGAATTGCTCAAAGTTACGACCTTCTTTAGCCGATGCAGGCAACAAATCATAGAACGTTTTAAACCATGCATAAACGCGATCTGCATTCCACTGCACATAGGCATCACGTGTAATAGAAATTAAATCATAAGTATCTGCACCAATCACAGCATCTTGGAAGTCAATCACACCCTGATCTTGCTCACCATCAAGTACCATCAAATTACGGCTATGAAAATCACGATGCACAATCACTTGAGGCTGAGCCAATGCAGCATTGGCTAAGATAGCAAAGGTACGTTTAATCAGTGCCGATTCTTCTTCACTAGGCTGCACTTGTAGAGATGGCAATAACCAATCGGTTAACAGCTCCATTTCAGAAATCAGCTTTTCATAGGTATATGCAGGAAAATGAGCAGTACCATCAATTGACTGTAATTGAATCAACTGTTTAAAACTTTGAGCATAATGTGCGTCTACTGTTTGATCATTCAACAACGTGGACAATAAAACATCACCAAAATCCTCTAACAATAAGAAGCCTTGATCAAGGTCTTTGGCCACGATATGTGGTACACGCACGCCATGTACATCAAAAAATTCATCAATCGACACAAAAGGACCACAATCTTCTTTTTCTGGTGGTGCATCCATGAGCATAAATGTTTTATTATTCAATTTGATTCGTGCATAACGACGGAAGCTTGCATCGCCTGCTAAGAAGTTAATTTCAAATTGATCTGAATCGAGTACAGATGAAATCCATGTTTGTATCAATTGTTCACGTTGTGTATTCATTTGCGATAAATTCTAATACAGGCTGAGTTTTTAAAGTGCTAAGTGTAGCTACTTATCAACTTTTTCTCTATGATGCGACAATAATTAATTGCGATTAAGCATACCTGGTTAATGAGACAAATGAAGCATCAGTTTAAATTTAATCCTTTAGCGACTGCGATCTTAACCCTTCTATGTGGTAGCTCGTTACCAAGCTATGCAGCACCTGTTTCAAACCCGTCCACGGATGACGATACAGAACAACTCAAACAAAGCATTTCAGAAGCTTATCCGGGGCAGCAGTTCTTCGAACAATATTATGTCGATAAATCTGCACCTGAAGCACAGATTCGCAACACCAATCAATTAAGTTCTGCGTTTTGTACAGGCACCTGGATTACCCCAGTTGCTCCAACAACGAAAGCGGTCGCACCTGAAGACGCAACCTCTACCATTACCGCAGACTATGGTCATTTTGACCCGAATGGCGATTCCATTCTTGAAGGTAATGTTCTGATCGACCAAGAAGGTCGTCAAATTCGTGCCGATCAAATCAAAATTGATAAAACCCAAACCTATGCCAATGCTTCAGGCCGCGTGCAAATGGCACAGTCTGGGCTGATTTCTCAAAGTGACTCTATTGATTACAATTTAAAAACCCAACAAGGTGATTTAAATAACAGCTTCTTTATTGCTGAACAGCAGCATGCGCATGGTCGTGCTGAAAAAATTTCGCGTACTTCAACCGAAACCCTTGAATTAGAAAATGCGGTTTATACCACCTGTCCACCCGATGAAAAACCAACGTGGAAAATTCAAGCAGACAAAATTAAGCTGAATCAAGAAACTGGTCGTGGTGAAACCAAAGGTACAACATTATATGTAAAAAACGTACCTGTGATGGCTGTGCCCTATTTCAACTTCCCGATTGATGACCGTCGTACCACTGGTATTTTGACCCCGAGCTTTGGTTTTACCAATGACGGTGGTATTGAGCTTGCAGTACCGATTTATCTGAATCTTGCACCAAACTATGATGCTACGGTAACACCACGTTATATTGCAGACCGTGGCGCAATGATGGAAGGTGAATTCCGTTATTTGACCAAAAACTTTGGTTCAGGGATGGTGTGGGGTGGTTATTTACCATCCGACCAAAAGTATGATGATCAGGATCGTAAAGACTTACATTTCCTACATAACTGGAAAATTAACGATCAATTTACAACCAATTTAGAATACAATTATGCATCTGATAAAGACTATTTCTCAGATCTCAATAATAATCCAAACTCAAAAACTGACCTGAACTTACGCCGTGCATGGGAACTCAATTATAAAAATGGTATCCCTGGCCTAAAAGCACAGCTTAAAGTGGAAGACTTCCAAACACTGGATAAAACTGTCAGTGATGAAGACCGTCCATATGCGCGCTTGCCGCAATTCCTACTGAACTACAAGAATGGTAATCCGCTCGGCTTACAGTACGAATTCAATAACGATACAGCGTATTTTAAAAAGAATCTGCGTGGCGATAATATTCCGCAAAACAATAGTGATGCGACAATGTATGAGCCAAGTGGTGCACGTATTTATAACGACTTTAGTGTGCGTTATAACTATCGTAACCCATGGTCTTTTGTAATACCAGAAGTGTCTATTCGCAACGTCAACACGATTTACGACCAAGATACCGTTGATCGTGCAAATACAAATAACAATCACTCTAGTAGTGAAAGTAAATCGGTCATTGTACCGCAATTAACTTTAGATGCGGGTCTTGTGATGGAGCGCGAAGGTCGTTATCTACAAACCTTAACGCCACGTTTCTTTTATGCGTATTCTCCATACAAAAACCAAGACACTAACCCGAACTTTGACTCAACCACAGCGTCAATTAATTATGACCAATTGTTTAGCCCGCGTCGGTTCTATGGTAATGACCGTTTAGAAGACAACAACTTCGCATCTCTAGGCTTGAGCTATAGTTTATTTGATGATGTTGGTCTTGAGCGTTTAAAAGCTAGCGTTGGTCAAAGTTTCTATTTTGAAGACCGTCGTGTCACACTGAACAACATCTCTGATAAATTTGATACCGAACGCCATACCGGCCCTGTCGTGAGCATTTCTAGCCAATTATCTGACAGCATCAGTGTGAATGCCAATTCAGCATGGATGGCGAATGGTGATAATGCTCAGCGCGATATTCAAATGTATTACACAGGAAATAAAGGCAATTTATACAATGTCGGTTATTTCTATCGTAAAGACATTCCTAATCGCCAAGACAGCTATGACCAAGCAGTAGCATCGTTTATTCAACCTATACACAATAACTGGCGTATTATTGGTCATGCACAATATGACCTCGACAACAGTATTGCGCGTGAATATTTACTGGGTGTGAACTACGAGTCATGCTGCTGGGGTGTTTCAGTTTATGGTCGTTCGTACTATAACGATTTAGATGATGTAACATCTTCAGATGTTAAACCAAAACGTGCCATTATGGCGGAGTTCACTCTAAAAGGTTTAGGTGGCTTCAACAATAAATTAACCTCTTTGCTTGAAAACCGAGTGTTGGGTTTTAACAATATTAATCAATCTTGGACAGAACGTTAATGAAGACAAAACAGTTAAAACAAATTTTTAAAGCGTCAGCCTTGGCACTTTGCCTATCGACTTCTGTATCTGTATTTGCTGCTGCGCAACCTAAAGATGAAATTGTAGCTGTCGTTGACAATAGCGTGATTCTACGTAGTGATCTTGATCAAAGCATTGCCGAGATCACTCATCAATTTCAAGCAAAAAAACAAACCGTCCCACCGACTGAATATTTGCAGCAACAAGCTTTAGAACAGCTGATTTCGCGCCAAGCACAGCTTGAACAGGTTAAACGATATAATGTCAAAGCGGATGAAAAATCGCTCAATGAAGCTGTACTTAAAGTTGCAAAAGACGCAGGCTCCCCAAGCTTAGAAGCTTTTCAGCAAAAATTAGATGCTGTTGCACCAAATACCTATGCAGGTTTACGTGCACGTATCGCTGAAGACATCGCGTTACAACGCCTACGCCAACAGTTGGTCACTTCTCGCATTCAAATCAGTGACCAAGATGTGAAAAACTTCTTAAGCTCACCACAAGGTCAAGCTGCGTTAGGTAATCAAGTTCATGTCTTACATGTGCGTGTAGCTAGCAGTGATAATGCCGTTAAAATCGCCGAAGACATTCGTAAAGAACTTGCAGCAAGCAACGATGTAAAAGCGATTACTAGCAAATACAGTACCAAAGACATTAAAGTTGACGGTGCCGATATGGGCTTCCGCAACTTATCTGATATTCCAGATGAACTTGCTGCACGTGTAGCACCTTTGCAAGTTGGTCAAACCACTGAACTAATTTCAGTACGTGATGGCGTTCATGTTTTAAAATTGGTCGACCGTAAAAGTGGCGAACAAAAAGCCATTGTTCCTCAATACCAAACTCGCCATATCCTGATTCAACCATCTGAGGTCGTGAGTCCTGAAAATGCCAAGCAAATGATCGACAACTTGTATAATCGCCTGCAAAAGGGTGAAGATTTTGCGGTCTTGGCTTCAACGTTCTCGAATGACACTGGTTCTGCTGCCAATGGTGGTAGTTTAGGTTGGGTTAGCCCAGGTGTGATGGTTCCAGAATTTGAAGCAATGATGAAATCAACAGCGAAAGGTGAAATCAGCAAGCCTTTTCAGTCACAGTTTGGTTGGCACATCCTTCAAGTGACCGATACACGTCAACAAGATATGACACATGAAGTACAAGAACGTATGGCACGTCAGATTTTAGGTGAGCGTCAATTTGACACTGAACTGGACAGCTGGTTACGTGAAATTCGCAACAATGCCTATGTTGAAATTAAAGACCCTGCTCTAGATCGTAAAAAGAAATAAGTGAATAAACAAAAAACCAGCTTCGGCTGGTTTTTTTTATGTCGATTCTTATCATCATTCAGCACTTTAGTAATTATTACATACCCGTTATGAAAATAATCTACTCTTTTATAGGCAAAAAAAACCTCCCATTTGGGAGGTTTTTTTAACTCAATTAACGATTGTTGTTTTCGTCGTCTTGAGCATCTTCAAATTTAGTTTCGCCATCAAAACCAGGATTTTGACCGCCGAAGCCACCTTGAGAGCCAAAACCACCTTGACCACCGAAGCCACCTTGAGAGCCAAAACCACCTTGACCACCGAAGCCACCTTGACCACCGAAGCCACCTTGACCACCGAAGCCACCTTGACCACCAAAGCCGCCTTGGCCACCAAAGCCACCTTGTTGACCGCCGAAGCCGCCTTGTTGACCACCGAAGCCGGCAGCGCCTTGAGCACCAGCAGGAGCACCAGCAGGACGTGGGTTACGTGCTGGAACAACAGTTGAAATAGCGTGTTTGTAAACCATTTGGCTTACAGTATTTTTTAATAAAACAACGTATTGGTCGAAAGATTCAATATGACCTTGTAATTTAATACCGTTGACAAGGAAGATCGACACAGGAATACGTTCTTTACGGAGAGAATTTAAGAACGGATCTTGTAAAGTTTGACCTTTAGACATGTTATAACTCCAAAAAATAATAAAAATCAGCGCAAAAGCTACCTTTACTTTTCAATTAAAAATTATCAAAAAGGTAGTCTGTAAATTTTGCTTTATCCGTAGCACTTTCGCAAGTCTTCTTGAGCCTGCTGCGCAGTTAAATATGTAGTAAATTTATGCGTTTCTTGCAAAGATCTTAACCAAGTATATTGACGTTTTGCAAGTTGTCGTGTTGCAAAAAGTGCCTTATCCTCCATTTCACGCTGTTTTTCGCTACTTTGATCACTATTTTTCAAAAAATCTAAAGCTTGACGATATCCAACTGAGCGCATAGAGGGTAAATTTTCATCTAAATCGTATTTTTCAATGAGAGCTTTCACTTCATTTAAAAATCCAATTTCCCACATTGTTTTTAGACGTTGAGCTATACGCTCATGTAATTCTAATCGGTCTGGCAATAATGCGTAATTATGAAAATTGTAACGGTATGGTACGTTTTTAGGTTGCTCAGCTTGTAACTGCGTAATGGGTTTACCTGTTAATTTAAAAACTTCGAGCGCACGGATAATTCGTTGCTTATCACTCGGTTTAAATTTTTCACCTGCCAATGGGTCTACATTGCACAGTTCTGCATATACAGCATCCCAACCTTGCGACTCAGCTTTGGCTTCAATTTCAGCACGTACAGCATAGTCTGCACTTGGTAAGTTTGAAGACAACCCTTCCAATAAAGCCTTGTAATACAACATTGTACCACCGACTAAAATCGGTGTTTTACCTCGTACATGCATATCATCAATCAGTACACACGCATCTTCCACAAAGTTCGCTGCCGAATACACTTCTAGCGGACTGATAATATCAATCAAATGATGTGGATATTTCTCCAACTCAGCTTTACTCGGCTTGGCCGTACCAATATCCATATCCTGAAAAACCAAAGCAGAATCGACTGAAATTAATTCGAATCCACCTTGCTCGTATAACTCACATGCCAAGGCGGTTTTACCGCTTGCAGTTGGTCCCATTAAGTTGATGACCGGCAATTGATTTGACATGTAAAACTACTCTCCCCGAGCAAAAAGTTTATCTAGCTGTGCCAATGGAAACGCACGCCACGTCGGACGCCCATGGTTACATTGGCTGGCAAATTCAGTTTGTTCCATCTGACGCAGTAATGCATTCATTTCAGATAGACTTAAAATACGGTGTGCGCGTACAGCGCCATGACAGGCCATGCCTGCCAATATTTGATCACGCTTTTGTAGTAACCCTGCAACCTGATCACTTGGGTCTAAATCATTTAATAAATCTGGAATCAGCGCATCAAAGTCTGCTTTATGCAAAATGGCAGGAACACCTCGGACAATAACTTGCTCATCGCCATATTGGTCTATTTCTAAACCTAATCGTGCCAATTGTTCTTTGAGCTCATCGACGCGCATAGCTTGCATCCGACTGATACTGACGACTTTAGGAATCAGCAATTGCTGTGATGTCCAAAACTCAGGTTTATCCCAAGCCGTTTTCATTTGTTGTAAAACAATGCGCTCATGCGCAGCATGCATATCAACAATGATTAAACCTTCGGTGTTTTGGGCCAAAATATAAATACCATGCAATTGCGCAATGGCAATCCCCAAAGGATGCTCATCGACTTTCTGCTGAATATGTTCAGCCAAAGAACTATCAGGATCATTTGTAGACTCAGTTTGACGTAAAGGCGCTAAATAACTTTGCAATGCATTATTGAGCTGTCTGGAACCCGCTATATTTGACTGATATCCAGTGCTATTGTTCGACGCATTTGAATATTGCTGTGTATAAGCTTCCTGACCTGTTGGCGCATGATTTGAACCATATTGCACCGTTGCTGGCGAACTAAAGTCAGTAAGTCCACCTGCGGTCTCTGGACTGACAAAATTTGTGCCTTGTTCTACAACTGGCTGAGGTTGATGTAAAGAAAATTGTTCCTGATGACGCGGCTGCGGAATAATATTTTCGTGTGCCTGCCCATCAAGTTTCATTGCAGAGGACAATTCGGCGCTCGCG
Organism: Acinetobacter sp. YH12094; assembly: GCF_013419295.1. Classification (NCBI taxonomy): domain Bacteria; kingdom Pseudomonadati; phylum Pseudomonadota; class Gammaproteobacteria; order Moraxellales; family Moraxellaceae; genus Acinetobacter; species Acinetobacter sp. YH12094. The sequence continues at coordinate 143,158 of NZ_VPAK01000003.1, read as the reverse complement.
GTTTGAAATTGCGCTAATGTCGATTTGGCAAAATGGCGGACAAACTCATGTACTTCACGTTGATTTAGAAAACGTATTTCATGCTTCGTCGGATGCACATTCACATCGATATTTTCAGGATCGACTTCCATAAACAACAAATAAGCCGCATGTTGATGTCCATGCAAAATACCGTCATAAGCCATGCGAAGTGCATGTGAAACTGTCTTGTCTTTTACGATACGTCCATTCACATAGACGTATTGCATATCGGCCTGCGCACGTGCATCTGAAGGATGGCCTAACCAACCACTGAGACGCATATTGACGCTATCAGCATCTATCCAGTACGCATTTTCAGTAAATTGACGGCCTAATAATTGTTGTACCCGCTGAAAACGGAGCGCGCCACTGTCTGCAATAGGCAAGTTCAGCTTAATACTATTGTTATGCTCAAGGACAAAACGTATATCAAAATGGGTCAGTGCCAAACGACGGACAATTTCTTCGATATGTCCAAACTCAGTCCCCGGTTTTTTGAGGAACTTACGCCGTGCAGGCACATTAAAAAATAAATCTTGCACACGGATGGTGGTGCCTTGCGTCGCTGCCACAGGCTGAATTTCTTGCGAATCAAATGCGGTGCCATTTACTTCGACCTGATAGCCTACACCGTCATCATTTTGGCTACTGGTCAATGTCAAACGAGACACCGCAGCGATCGAAGCCAAGGCTTCCCCACGAAAACCTAGACTTACAATGGCATGCAAATCTTCAGCAGTTTGGATTTTACTTGTGGCATGGCGCATGACCGCCAAAGGTAGATCTTCAGGGTGAATACCCCGACCATTGTCTATTATTTCAATCAGTGTACTGCCGCCTTGTTCAATACGAACAATCAGCTCAGTCGCCCCTGCATCAATGGCATTTTCCAGTAATTCTTTGACCACAGAAGCAGGACGTTCAATCACTTCCCCTGCGGCAATTTGGTTGGCTAAGGCAGGATCAAGCGTTCGAATGCGGCGGGCACTGATTTCATTCAGCATGGTTAAATTTTTGCTCCAAAGCGTTTTGCAAAGTTTCTGAAGAAGAGCTTAAAGTCGCTGTACGGGTGCTTTCATCCGCAGACTTTTCAATATTAATAATTAAATCAGCCTCAGGGATTTCGTCGCCCCCTTTAGATGGCCATTCAAATAAAAATAGGGCGTTCGGCGTTTCTAAATAATCACGGATACCCATAAGTTCAAGCTCATAAGGGTCATTCAGACGATATAAATCAAAATGAAAAATATCTTGTCCTTGAATATTGTAAGGTTCAACCAATGTATAGGTTGGACTTTTTACCGCACCTTGATGACCCAAGTGTTGTAAAAAATAACGTGTTAACGTGGTCTTTCCTGCACCCAAGTCACCAATTAAATACGCTACACCCGTCGTAAAATGCGTCGCCAGTACGGTAGCTAAGTTTTGGGTATCGACTTCACTATTAAGTTCCAGACTGAATGAATACTGCATATTACTCACAACATGTACATAAGAATTAAATATGATAGCATCGCACTGGCTAAAATGGATATGTTCACACTATAGATTGAGCATTTTTCATGATGTGTTCTCTGCTTTATTTGCTCAGTTTTTAGATCTTTCTTCATGCACAGTTTTGAATTTACTCCCCCAATGATCAATGGTGTTAGTGCCAGTAAAGTCTTCCTTGACGGTCAACACACACAAGCCACAACGGTCTATGCATATTTGTGTGAGCAATTTCCTCATATCCAAGCAGCAGAGTGGCAACAACGATTTAAGGATGGTCTAGTCTATGCTGCAGATGGTGACGTTTTAACGATAGACAGTCCTTTTGAAGCAAATCGTCATGTTTATTATTATCGATTCTTAGCGCATGAAATCCATGTTCCCTTTGAGCATCAGATTTTATTTGAAAATGATCATTTCATCGTGGTCGATAAACCGCATTTTCTCACCATGAGTCCGACCGGTCAGTATGTACAAGAAACCTTGTTGGTTCGACTCAAAAAACAAACGCAGCTTGAACACCTGACACCGATTCATCGTTTAGATCGTGAAACTGCCGGTGTGGTTCTCTTCTCCAAATGTGTCGAAAGCCGTGGGCTATATCAACAGATGTTTGCCAAGCGGCAAGTTCAAAAAACCTATCATGCCATTGCAGCTTATCGAGATGACTTAAATTTCCCAATCACAACTCGCTATCGTATGGAAAAAGGTCAGCCATTTTATACAATGCAACTGGTAGATGGTGAGCCTAATAGTGAAACACACATTAAGCTCCTCCAGCAGCATGGAAACCATGCAAAGTATGAATTAAATCCCCATACCGGCAAGCAACACCAACTTCGTGTACATTTAAATGCTTTGGGCATTCCAATTCAAAATGACCCCTTTTATCCAGTAGTACAACATAAGGCAGATGACGATTTCAGCCAACCTTTACAACTACTTGCGAAACAGCTTGAGTTTATCGATCCTGTGACAGAGCAGGCTTTTCAATTCAGTTCTGCCTATGAATTGACACTGTAAATCTATTGTCATTACATTAAATTGATAAAATACTGCCAAACTTTCTTGAATTTATAACAGTTTTGATTAGAATAAATGCGAAAAGTTAAGTATTTAAAAGCTTTCTAAGAATATGAGAAAAACTGAAGTCTACCAAATCCGTCTCGATTCACAGGAAAAGAAACAGGCTTTTGCCGTTTTTAAACAATTAGGCATTACACCTGCACAGGCTGTACGTCTATTCTTTAAACAAGTTGTTTTAACCAAATCGATCCCCTTCTCTATTGAAAACCAAAATATCAATATTGAACAATTGATTAAGTTACGCAAATTAAAACAACAAGAAGCCCAAGCTATTTCAACCATTGAAATTAGCCCTGCTGAATTAGAAATTTTAAATAATGATCCATTATTAGATGATGATCATCTCGACTTGTTTGAAGAACTCAATGCAATTTTGGGTGAAGGTGACAAAACTTAACACTGTCGCATTTATAAACAATTTATAAATCAACCAATTTCGAAATTTCGATATGCTTCATGCAAGACTGATAAAAATAGCATGGAGTATAGAAAAAATGATCGTTCGACGCGCAACAGAAGCAGACCTTCATCCACTTGCTGTTTTATTTGATGAATATCGCCAATTTTATGGCACCTCTTCTAATCTTGATATTTCATATAAATTTCTAAGACAACGTTTTGAAAATAATGAAAGCGTAATTTTTATTTGTCTAAAAGATGAGGTGATTACTGGGTTTATCTTACTGTATTTAGGCTTTTCATCTGTGGCTTGTTCAACTTACTATATTTTAGATGATGTCTATGTCAGCCCTGTATATCGTCGTCAAGGTTCAGCCAAACAATTGATCGATACTGCGGTTCTCTTTGCTCAACATGAAGGTGCGCTTCGAATCAGCCTCGAAACTCAAAAAAATAACTATCACTCACATCAACTCTATGAATCGATGGGCTTCATTAAAGATGATGAATTTCAAACCTATCATTACTTTATTCGCTAATGCATTGCTCAGCTTTAAAATACATCAACAAAGCATGTTGAAAAACGCATCTTTAGATCAGCAGACAGCAGACATATTAAGGGGCTTTAATATCGCATATTTATCCTTCAAATGATGAAGTATCAAAGCCCTGTACCTATTACTGTGGATTAAAATTTTCACGAAATTTCGATTGTTCAATTTGCGCTGCATTCAAATAGATCCATTCACCCTCAGCGAGATCATCAAGCTTTAATTGTCCTATTTGAGCACGATGTAAAGTTTCAACTTTATTGCCGACAGCCGCCAACATCCGCTTCACTTGATGATATACCCCTTGATGAACAGTCATTTGTAATTGCTGTGAAGCCAATAGCTGCACATCGGTTGCAGCGAAAATGCCTTTTTCGTTTCGCAGCTCCACGCCTTGTTCTAATTGTTGTATTTGCTCAGGTGTCACAGGATCTGCGGTATGCATCGAATATACTTTGGCAACATGCTTTTTAGGGTGTGTCAGCGCTTGTAGATATTGACCATCATCCGTGAGCAGCAACAGTCCAGTGGTGTCTTGATCCAGTCGACCGACGCATTGCAAACCACGATTTAACAGCACATCATCAAATAATTCAAAAACACTAAAATGATGAGTTGCCTGATGCGAACATTCATAACCTTGAGGTTTATTTAACGCAATATATATATGCTCACTATAGACATAGTCCTGACCATTCACACTGTAGCTTAAATCATTCAAGTCCAGTTTTTGCTTTGGATTATCTACAATCTCACCGCGTATTTCGACCGCACCATTTTTAATCAACTGTTGGCAATATTTGCGCGAACCAAAACCTTGTGATTGCAGCATTTTTTCCAAAAACATAGAACAACCTAATAAACACCATATATTGCTATTTTATACTGAACACCGAGCCAACTTGCAGGAAAAATAGTAGAAATAATCTTGAACGCCAGTTTTTAATGTTTCTGCGCTACACTATTGATTATTTATTGAAGTTTCTCACGAATATCCTATGTCTCAGTTGGATTTAAATCTGATCGTGTTATTGGTGTTATTGGCTTGTGGCATCTTTAGCCACAATACAGCGATCACCATAGCTGCAGGTGTCTTGATTGTTTTCCGCATCACGCCTTTAAGTGAATTTTTCCCCTATCTGCAACAATATGGCTTAAACATTGGCATTATTATTTTAACCATTGGCGTACTCACGCCGATCGCTAGCGGAAAAATTCCTGGTGATTCGATTTTAAAATCCTTTTTAAGTTGGAAATCCCTCGTCGCAATCGCCATTGGCATCTTTGTCGCATGGCTAGGCGGACGTGGTGTCAAACTGATGTCCAATCAGCCAGATGTGGTTGCCGGACTATTGATTGGGACAGTCGCAGGTGTTGCCATGCTGCGTGGTGTACCTGTTGGCCCACTCATTGCAGCAGGCATCTTGTCGCTACTGATTGGGATTAAACAATAAGGCCGTTGCTGACATAGCAGTTTAACAAAATTTTAATTTGAGCCATGCTGCATTTGAAATAAACGTCGACTAAGCATGATTCCAACGAATGACAACGCTGACATCAAGATCCCCGCCCAAAACCACGTTCCAGTTTGTGAAACCACAGTGGCAATCACAGGTGGCAGAACAAATTGTGATATGGCAGAGCATTGTAAAATCATGCCGATCGTCGTACTAATTGCCGCAGGATAAGGTGCAAAATGCAGTGATTGCGCAAAGACCGTCGCAGCAACCAAGCCTCCAAAAAGCGAAAAACTAAACACCGTTAAATATTGCAGTAAAAAAGGTAACGCATCTTTAGAGAGATAAAACCCTAAGGAGCAAATGATCAAGACGGCAAAACCCAGTTGGACTAAAGTTTTAGCTTGAAAACCACGCTGTAATAGCAGTCCACACCCCCATGTGCCCACTGCATTGGCAACGGCAACACTGGCTGTTAAAGCACCCGCCAGCTCTGCTGAAATTTGATTTTGAGCATAAATCATCGGTAAGAAGCCCACCAATGCAAACCACTGCCCTGCATATGTCCCAAAAATGAGCGCCAAAAGCCATGCTGCAGGATGTTTCAAGGTATCTCTAATGAGACCAATAATAGGTGTTGTATTCAGCGCCACATTAGGCTGAGGAATAAACATAGCGATACAGAGTAGTAATGCTGCAGTAATCATAGCGAAACTGAGCCAAACCACACTCCAACCATATTGAGCAATTAGAAATGGCGCAACCAATAAGGCTATGCCCATACCTCCGCCCATATAAGCACTCCACAGTCCCATCTTTGCGCTGATGTGCTGTAGCGGTACAAGCTGACGGATAAATGCAGGCCCTGTGAGTGTCACCAATAAGAAGCCAAATCCTTCTATGACACGCAGTAGCAACAAGACATCAAAGCTTTGTGCAAAGCTCCCCCATGCACTTGCCATCGTTAATAAACTTAAGCCTAGTAATATACATAGCTTAAATCCAATTTTTTGGATATAACTACCAATCAACAATGCAAAGCACATTCCTGCACCCTGTACTAGTGAGAGCAATAAACCAGACTGAATAAAGCTAATGCCGAGTTGCTGTTGTAATACAGGTATTGCGGGCGGTAGTTTCCCGATATGCATTGCAGCAATAAAACCTGCCGCAATAATGAATAAATCTTTTGACATCCCTTTCATTGAATTGTCATGCTCTTTTCGCCATGCAATAGTGCACAGCTTAACAATTCAAAATATTATTTTGAGTCAAAAAACAAATGACCTTAGATGATTTTTCAATTATTTAATCATCTTGCACCGTCACATGCTAAGCGCACTTTGATTTAAATTAAACAACGATACTTAGTCATGGCATCTGCATTTGTTTGAGACAGGACAAGTTTTCATCAAAACGTTTTGCGATACTTTAGATAATATGAAGGTAGTGAACGAATTTACCTGCATAACTATGAGTGAATTATTTAAGCAGTGAGTTATTCAGGATTGATTTGTTTCCGTTCTCGCTTATTGGCGTACATTTTTAAATCAGCCATTTCGACTAATTGATCAATAGATTGAGCATCTTCTGGGAATAGAGCCATGCCAATACTGGCACCAATTTTCAAGCTCATTTGCTCAAATGCAAACGGCAGTCCGCAACTTTCTGCGATTCGATTCATCGCCGTTTGCGCACGCTCTAAGTTGGCAATATTGGTTAAAATCACAGCAAATTCATCACCGCCCAAGCGTGCAACCAAGTCATCTTGACGTGTTTCACGCAAAATGCGCTGTGCAATTTCTTTCAGTGCAGCATCCCCAATGCGATGTCCAAACTGATCATTAATCGGTTTCAGACCATCCATATCAATCATCAAGATACCCAGTACTTTTTTCTGCGCACGTGCTTTTTCTATCCCTTGGCGTAAAAAGTCGACAAACAAAGCCCGATTGGCTAAGCCTGTTAAGCTATCTTGAGTCGCCAATTTATATAACTCTGTCGCACCGAAACGTGTCGCATGGTACATCGCCGCAGCGATCAACTCAGACATCAAACTCAATATATGTAAATCGGCTTCCTGAAAGGCATCGACTTGGTCAGAGTAAATCTTTAAAACACCGACACCTTCATCACAATGAATCAATGGCACTACTGCCATCGAACGCAATCCAACACGTTGACATGCCACGCGATCTACCCGCGCATCTGTTTCCGAATCTTGGCAATACAGTGTTTGTTTCTGCGCAATACATAGACCTGACAAGCTATTTTCAATATGCAATCTTAAACCCAGTAAATGGCTCGCCCCGCCAGACACTGCACGATAGACCATATCACCATCTTCAGCCAACTCTACAACTGCACCTTTGGCATGTGTAATCTGCTGCGCCTGTTCTGCGACCACAGTCATCACTGCATTGAGATCTAAACCCAGTTTGGCAATAGCTGTCTGCGTTTGAATCACAGACATGAGTTGAGTTGGTGAGGGTTCTATAGAATTGGGCATGATTGAGTTCAAACAGGGTTCAATGTGAGATAAAGCTCAATTCTAAAAATTATTCATCCACTTGTATAGCAATCTTAAAGTAATTTCTGTGCATTCAAGCACTTTAGATACAACTCTTTCAAATACTGCTCTTCGAAAGAAAATGCACTCAAGGAAACAACAGAGCAAGTGGAATCATCGATACACATTTCGAAGGTTGGGGAAGTCATGATGTATGGATGACCCACGTATTTCACGACTCTCCCCCTAGATATTATTTCAACGCGTAAATTTCACTCTGCATCCATTCTCCGCCTTCCAATTGCACATCTACAGCCTCACGTTGATATTCAGCACCTTCAAATTCGTCTAAAGCCTCCCAATGAGCTGCTAAGTTTTCAGAGAAAAAAACATAGCCTTCAATGGCTTGACCTGCCTTCGATAAACGAATGCCCGGACTGCCCATCGCCGCACCCCAGCCTTTATGTTCTAATTCACCCCACACCACACCTTTCTTCCACTCGCCACCAATACGCTCCATCACGTGAATTGGGCTGACCTAGACGTCATGTCCCGTATACAAAAAGACTCTGTGTCATAGATCCTCCTTAGTTGGAATAATATTGATTGCGCTTTTGTGAGAATTTCGCCAACTGTTTTAGGAAGCCTTCAAAATAGCTTTTTTCAGCCTCTTCGGTACGATAGCCTGCGTACAAGGTCCGTCTTAAACCTTCAGGTGAAACACAATCTAAACGTCGAGAGGTCACCCAACCTTTTTGTTCATATTCATTTACCACCCAATCTGGTAATGCCGCAATACCACGACCACTTGCAACCAACTGAATCAGCATCTGGGTCAAATCTGTAGTACGAACGTGTTTAGGCTGAATATTGGCCGGTAAAAATAATTTTGCCATGATATCTAAACGATGTTTATCGACTGGATAGGTAATCAGCGTTTCTTCTGCTAATTCTTGAACAGTCACATTTGTCGCACGAACCAATGGATGTGTATTGGACAATACCAAACGAGACTCATATTCAAAGATAGGGAAATATTCCACACCTTTTAAATTGATTGGGTCTGCCGTAATCAGAAGATCAAACTCGCCCGTTTGTAATAGTTCATGCGGATTGGCTTCAAAGCCAGATGCAAAGTCTAAATCTACATCGGGGTATTGCTGACGGTAGACATTCAATAATGGCATCAGCCAATCAAAGCAACTATGACATTCTGAGGAAAAAATAATTCGGCCGGTTTGACCATGCACAATCCGTGTAATGTCCGATTGCGCAATTTGAACTTGCGGCAATATGTCATCGGCAAGGCGTAATAAACGTTGCCCAACATTCGAAAAGGTCACAGGACGTGTGCGTCGGTTTACCACCTCAACCCCATACCAATGATCTAGCTCTTTCAACTGGTGTGAAAGTGCAGAAGGCGTTAAACACAGATCATTAGATGCAGCGACCAAAGAACCGTGTTCTCTGAGTGCCAATAAGGTTTTGAGATGGCGTAATTCCAACATGATTGTTCTCAACTAAACTTGGAAGCAACTTTGCAATCGAATAGTTTTCGCAAAGCATTAATGAATCATACTCATCTTATCATTATTTTATTAAGTTTTATTCATTTTAATTTTTGTTTGAAACTTTAATCACCAATTCATCGTTTTTAAGCAGATGCAAAGGATGAAAATAAACACGATGCCCCTTATTAAAAAAGCCAGATTAATCAATCTGGCTTTAAATGTATGTAATCCAAAGAATGTGTTATTCCACAAATAATAAAGCCAAACGAACTTGGTCATAACCCATGCGTGGACTGGTCAACTCCACAATTGGACGCAGCTTAACCGTGCCGTCATCATTATAATGTGCTGGGTCTTGTCGTTTCGCCAAACGTTTATAGATTTTACGCACCTGCTCAACCACGTCTTCTCCCGGATGTGCCACCGAGATATCTAAACCTTGCTCTTTTTGCAGACGAGCCAAATGGTTAATAATCGTAGCTGGTGTTAAACCACGCTCCACTGCAATATCTTGAATTTCATAACCTTCTTCAAACAATTCACGAGTTTGATCTAAAGTCGCTGTGGCAAAGCTTTGTTTCGCACCAGTTTTGGCAATTTTCTTTTCATTGCGCTCGATTTCCACTTCATTCAGTGTTCCGCCACAGTGGCGAATAAAGGCTTTATGTTGTACGGTTAAATCAGCCTCTGCAAAATTGGTTTCCGCTTCATCAGAAAGTTCCTGAAAGCGTCGATCGGCTTTAATCGCCAAACTGTCGAGTTCTAAGGCTTGTTCATTAAAGCCAAGTAAACGCAGACCATCTAATGTTTTTAAACGAGACAATGCCACATACCCCTGACCTTTCTCAAAAGTATGCGTCAAGTTAATTTCAGCCGCTGCAAGGGTCATCCCTTGAGATTTATGAATGGTGATCGCCCAGGCTAAACGCAGGGGAATTTGTTGGAAACTGGCAATGGTTTTACCATCATCATTATCGACAGACCATGTTTCAGGTTCTACCACCAAGGTCGTGCCATCAGTGAGTTTTACTTTAGGCAAGATGCCATATTCATCATCTTCTTCAAAACCTATCACTTCACCGAGGCTGCCATTGATATAGCCCACGTCAAAGTTGTTTTTTACAAACATCACTTTGGCATTTTTCTTTAAGGTCAAAGTTTCCGGCGCACGCACTGAAGATTTTAAGGTTTCGATCAGTTTATCATTACCATCACATTGGGCATCAAACTGGCGAGATTCTTGCTCAATTTCATTTAGATGTTTATAGTTAATACTATCTACATCCATATTATGGGTATACAAGCGCGTAAAGGTTTCACCTATATTTTGTGAACTTGTCTGCCTTAAAGCATGCAAATGATCACCCGTAATTTGCTGAGCACGAATCGCATTTAGAATATCATTGAGATAGTCATTACCCTGACGATGTTGTTCGGTCAAATAACACACGCGAAACTTCGCTTCTACCCATGCCTCAGACATAAAGCAAAACTTGTCACGGTTTAATTCACCTTTGCGTCCCACAGGGGGTAACTGGAAGAAGTCACCTGCAACAATGACTTGAATCCCCCCAAAAGCATCTTCACTGTCTTTAAAAAATTTTAAAACTTTATTCACCAAGTTTAATTGCTTGGCATGCAACATCGAAATTTCATCGATGATTAAAACTTGGGCATTTTCCAAATGCTCTTTTAAATATTTACGTTCTTTTAAGCGCTTTAACTCATCTTCGGAAATCGCATCTTTAATCCCAATCCCTGCCCATGTATGAATTGTCATGCCATTCATATGGGTTGCAGCAATCCCTGTAGAAGCCGTAATTGCCACCGGCACTTTGCGCGCTTTCAGATAATTGATGTATTGATTTAAAGTATAAGTTTTACCTGCACCAGCCGAACCTGTTAAAAACACATTTTCGCCTGCTTTGAGCAGCTTGAGTGCAGTTTCTTGTTTCATAAGACCTATACCGTAAAAGAACGGCTATAGCCTAACGATTTTTGACTCAAAAGTTAAGCGCACAACACAGTTTACTAAATCCGTATTTCGCCAATCTTACTTTAAGCTATTGAACCTATTTAAAAATTCTTTGGCGATATTTACTTTTTCTATTTCTGCTTGGGTATTATTTGAATACTCAAGTTGATCAAAAACCAAAATGTGGTTTTGCACATGACAGCCCAAAGTCATCGATACATGCAAAATGGGATGGTACATATGAAAAGCTACATATACTCTTGCAATGATACTGGCGCTATAACTTAATGCCAAACAATGTTTAAATTGAATAGATTCATCAATAATTCGATCGATGGTTTTTAATTCTTCAAAGACCCAATCTTGAAAATATATTTTGTCTTCTGTTGTAAATGGCTGCCAAACCGTTGTCGCAAATTGACGCTTTTATTGAGTTAACACTTCCTGCTTTTGTTGCTTGGCATGCCAATGTACCGCCTGATGAAAGACTCCATTCCAAGTAATATTTTTTGGGACTGTATGACCTGTAGAATAAGTCGCACTGACATAATCACGCACATAGGCATCAAATACAGATACTCTTAAATTAGCATGCTTTAAATAAAATAAATTTCGAAAATCCTGCAGTTGAATTTTATGCTGTCGTAACATACTTAAAAACTGGCGATTTTCTTGGGTTTCTGGACGGATATAATCCATCAAAGCCTGCGGTAAATGCTGCGTACAACTTACTAAATGTTGTAGATAGGCTTGCATAATACGGCTCAAAGGTAGATAGACTTTTTTTATGGCCTGATCCTCTGCACCCAAAACCTGTCGCATTAAGATCAACCATTCATCTAAATACAAAATCGATGGGCTGATGACAACACGGTGATCATCATGTTGCTGATATTTTCGTTGTAAAACAAACTGTAGATTTTTTTCATGATTAAACCAATCTTGTTCATGCGCAATCGCATGGCAATTTTGAATAAATAAGCGCGCTGCAACAAATTGAAAATGTTGTAAGGTCGCAAGAATCAATGTGGGATGCATTTGCTGTGTATCGACAAAACTTAATGCCGTCACAGTCACTCGTACATTACTGTGTTGAAAATTACGACTCAGCCAATCCAATACTTCGGCTGACTGCTTGAACATCCATCGCACTGCACGATTGTTATCGAGTAAAGGGAGTTTTCCACATTTTTTTTGCCAAATAGCTGTGGCTTGCACAAAATTGCTATGGCTTAATATGTCCTGCTCTGCCCAAACATCCCGATGCATCAAACGAATAAAACCCAGCAAATTGGGGCGCTCATATGCATGGTCGAGCAACAAAATAATATCTTCTATATGTTCATTTAATTCTTGTAAATTGAACCGATCTTCATAGCTCAAACTCATGATCCGGTATATGGTCGGATCTAAAAATTGTGCTGTAGCAAAACAAATCTCGTCCAAACTATCCATCAAGAGCTGTATCGGCAATATTTCAGCTTCTGTAAGTGAATTGAGCGCAAACATCTGCTTAATCTTTTGCATCAACCAATGGGGTAGACAGATTTGGCATTCGATATACGTTTGTAATAGCGGTGTCTGATAAATCTGCTGCTCTTGCATCAGCTGATCAAAAATTTGCGCTTCAACTGCTGTCATCTGTGCTAAAAACTGCTGAACACGCGCTGGCCCATTTAGATGTTGAAAAACGGACTGTAAGATCAATTGTCTAAATTGCTGTGCTTTTTCTCTGAGCAAGAGTGAATGTTGCGGCTTTAGGTCGCCAGTAAAAAAATACAATTCATGAAATAAGAAATCTTCTATTGCCTCAATACATGGCACTGTCGAATGCAATTCAGCAATTTTGATGGGTCTAAACGGACTTCTAGGAAACTGATATCCAATCGATTCACGACTTTGTAGTTGTAAGGTACACAGTCCATTACACAGTTGAATGCGGTGCTGCTCTTGTTCAATTTTAAAGATATTTTGTGAATTGAGTGCTGTAGCAAGTTCCATTTGCTCTTGATACAACTGCTTTAAACTTGGAGATATTCGAATAAGTTGCCGAGCAATATGCTCAAGCTGCAGGGTCAAGCTTTTCTTTTCCATCTTCCGCCCTAACGATCGTTGATTATTTTTCAACCTTCACTATAGTCAAAGTTTAATGCTCCGACTACTGCCATTAATCAGCCAAATAGCTGTACAAAAGGTCAATACAAAGGCGTTCAATAAAAAAATCTAAAAGCTATTGTTGTGACAAAATTCACCATGATTTTGAGCTGTGACGAATAAAAAATGGATGAAGTTGAAGAGTAGTCACTATTATTGATCTGTAGAATGTTGTTCTGAACGGATTTTCTTAAGCTTTTCTATTGCAGTGTAAATATCTTGTTGTAGTGCCTCTCGATAGAGCTTTAAATCCTCTACACTCTGAATATGACTCAAACTTTGACGGGGTAAAAATTGAAAATAGAATGGAATGCGCTTGGGGATAATACGTTTGGGTAAAGACGGAATCACATCACCATGACGTAATAATTTATCAAGTTTTTGTATTTTTAATAGTTGTTTAAACCAACGATGTTCAACAATCACACTGGCATCAAAACCCAGTTCAAAGACTTCATCTCCACCTAAAGCGGCAAAAGGCACGATATCATAATTAAATTCTTGCGCCAGTTTTAAAAAGCCATAACGTTGCTTCCAAATCAGTTGATAGGCTTCGCCTTTTCGCTTCAAAACCTCTCGACCACCACCGGGAAAAACTAAAATGGAATAACCTTGTTGCATCACTGTTCTGACATAGTCCTGAATGCCTTGGACTGCACCGAACTTTTTGACCATGCCACGCCAACCGGGCAAATAAAAATGGCTATGATCAGCGATACTGACCACAGCCACTTTATGTTCATTGTAGAGATAATCAATAATCAACGGTGAATCGAGTACACCGTAAATTGTATGATTCCCTACATACATTGCAGGTTTTGATGCATCAATATATTCAGCGCAAAAAAAGGTCGGCGTGAAATACATGCGGGATAAAGCGCTTAAACGCTTTATCCATTTTGCATCATGTTCAACCTGCAAATGTGCTGACCTTAGGCAGCATCATGTTTTTGAACAAGTACAGAACCTACTGAGTAGCCTGCACCAAATGAGCAAAGTACGCCATATTCGCCATGGTTTACTTCATTCGCAGTACGGTGCAATGCAATAATGACACCTGCTGATGAAGTATTGGCAAATTCATCAAGAATGATTGGCACAAGGTCTGGCTGAGCATGTTCTTTACCCACAACCAGTTTCAGAATCAATTCATTCATGCTGGCATTTGCTTGGTGTAACCAGAAGCGTTTTACATCTGTTGCCGCAATTTTATTGTCATCCAATTGCTTAGTGATCATTTTCGCCACTAATGGACACACTTCTTTAAATACTTTACGACCGTCTTGACGGAAACGGTTGTTGTCGATGTCAGCATCGACTTCACTCATATTTAAGTAACCGAAGTTGTTACGAATGTTGTTTGAGAACTGAGTAAACAGGTCAATATCCAACACTTCAAAACCAGCTTTGGTTTCAGTTTCTTCAATGATCGAAGCCGTTGCAACGTCACCAAAAATGAAGTGACAGTCACGCATACGGAAATCTGTGTGACCAGATGTGATCTCAACGTTTACCAATAACACGCGACGAGCGCCTGATTTGATCGCGTCATAGGCTTGCTTGATACCAAAAGTTGCAGCTGAACATGCAACGTTCATGTCATAGGCATAGCCCTGAATACCCAACGCAGTTTGAATTTCAATTGAAACGGCTGGATATGCACGTTGAATGTTAGAGCATGACAAGATCACAACATCGATGTCTTCTGCAGTCACACCCGCATTTTCCATCGCTTGTTTAGCCGCAGCTACGCCCCATTCCGCTTGAATAGACAATTCATCATTTGAACGTTCATGCAATACTGGACGTAAACGTTTTGGATCTAAAATACCGCTTTTTTCAGCAACATAACGTGCTTTTACGCCAGATGCTTTTTCGATAAATTCTGCACTTGAACCACGGCGCGCTTCTAGCTCACCGGCTTCAATTTTTTCAGCATTATCACTGTTGTACTGTTCCACATAAGCATTTAAAGCTTCAACTAACTCTTCGTTAGTAATTACGTCTTCTGGATGATAAAGACCTGTACCCGTAATGCGGATGCCCATGTAAAACTCCTTTTAGAAATTACCTATATCTTAACTGATTCCGAGCTTATCCCATACTTTTTGCAAGCGGGATGGAGAAATTGGCATCTTGGTCTTCATTGGTTGAGAGAAAATAGAGATGCGTAACTCCTCAACCATGAAATACAATTCTTTAAGGCGAGTGTCATTTTTAAACTTAAATAATTTTTCCATCCATGGGTCAACTTGATCAATGGCAGAATTGTCCCTTTGTAGGTTATTTGGCAAGCGGTCTAAACGCAAGACTAATGCCTTCAAATATCTTGGAAATTCGAGCCACACATCGGAAGTTTTGCCATAAACGAAATCTGAAAGTTGCATCAAATCGAGTTGATCTTCAATGTCATCAATGTTCTTTCCAAACACAGAATCATCTAAAACCAACAATTTCCGACGTATATCCTGCCATTGAATATAGGTTTCAGTTAAAACGGCTAATGCTTGTTGCCCATGGGTTAAGAAAGATTTCTTTACATTTAAAATCAGGTTTTGGTACTCCTGCACATTGACAGGTAGCTCATTTATTGCAAGCTGAAGTGTGGCATAAACTAACATTTGCTCTAGTTTGGCTTTGTCACCTAGCGGTGAATAAGCCAATGCCAAGGGTTTAGAAATCTGTTTTTTCAACTGACGAACTAAGTCACCCAACTGCATATGAACCAAACGAATGATCCCTTCGCGGTGTTGTTTGACTGCTTCAAATTGGTCATTGAAAGTCTGAATCACCACACCAGATTCGTCTTTGGCATCCAACTCTGCAAAGCCTTTGACTGGAACAAGCGCTTGATATTGTTTCACCACCACACCCGTGACTTTTTGTGATGCTTCGAACACAAAATTATCAGGGAAGGTTTTAAACTCACCTTTTAACTGTTTGACTGGGCTATGAGTTTCCGTACGACAGCGTGCTTTGAGTTCATCTAGATCACGACCTTGCTCAATCACACGGCCTTTTTCATCAATGACTTTGATTAAAGGCAGCAGATATTGCTCAACACGTTCCCAAGAAAAGTCCTTATCTGTGATTTGCTCACCACGCAGTTGGAACGCCAAGAAACTAAAAATATGCTCGCGCAAATGCACGGCATCGACACGATCCATCAATTTACGCGCTGTATCAGGTATTGGCACCAAGTGACGGCGCTTATCTTTTGGCAATGCTTTAAGTAAAGCTTCAATCAGGTCTTGTCGCCAACCAGGTATACCCCATGACCAAATATTTTCATCCACTTGCGGCAAAGCTTGAACTGGAATTTTGACCGTTGCGCCATCTTCATCATGACTTGGGTCAAAACGATAACTTGCAGCCAAACGCAGTTCACCATTTCGTAGGTAGTCTGGAAATTGCTGGGTCGTTGGACGGTCATTCATCCAAAGCGAATCATCATCGATAAATAAATACCGTGGATTTTTAGGTTCTACAGTTGCACGCCAGTCTTCAAAACTACGACGACTTGCCACCTCTTCAGGAACTTTTGCAGCATAAAATTGGTAAATGGTTTCCTCATCCACTACCAAATCACGACGACGCAGTTTATCTTCAACACGCTCAACTTCTTCGAGTTTTAATAAATTGTGTTTTAAGAACGGCGGCGTAATACCCAAATGTCCCGTCGTCAACGCATCGCGTAGGAAAATTTCATGCGCCGCCGGATGATCCACTTTTTCATAATTAATCTGACGACGTGGCTCAATAATCAAACCAAATAAAGAAATTTGATCATAAGCATTCACCACACCAGCTTTTTTCGACCAATGCGGCTCAAAATAATGATGCTTCAATAAATCGCCTGCAGCCAATAAAATCCATTCAGGTTCAATTTTCGCCAATGTACGAAGATATACCTGAGAGGTTTCCACCATCTCAAAAGCCATGACCCAAGGTGTATTTGTTTTATGCAAAGTTGATGCAGGGAAAATGCGTGCCTTTTGCTGACGCACTGCCATGAACACATTACGTTCATCGGTTTTGTTGGCAATAAATGAAAGTAAACCCGTTAATAACGCACGGTGCAGATTTTCATAATTGGCCTTCTTTTCATTAAAGGACAGTTTTAAGCCCTGAGCCAAATCCACCAATTGCTCATGGGTTTTTTTCCACTCACGGAGGCGTAACCAACTAAGGAAATGGTTGCGTGCAAAGGTTCGACGCTTATTCTCACTCATGTCACGGTTAGCAACCAAAGCTTCCCATAATTTGATATAGAACAAGAAATCCGAGTCAGCTTCACGGAACAAAGCATGTTTCTGATCGGCCTGCATTTGTTTATCCGCAGGACGTTCACGTGGATCTTGTACCGCTAAAGCAGCGACAATAATCAAGACTTCATTTAATACGCCAAAATGCGCTCCACCCAAAATCATCCGTGCAAGACGCGGGTCGATCGGCATTTTCGCCATTTGCTGACCAATTTTGGTTAAAGCACCATTTTTATTATTCGCATGTTTTGTGCCTTGTTTTGCTTGGTTTTCCGAAGCAACTTGCGGTACATACGCCGATTTTTCTTTTAAAGCACCTAATTCAATTAACAGCTTACGACCATCATTCACCAAACGATGATCTGGCGGCTCAATAAAATCGAAGTCTTCTAATTCACCAAAGCCCAAACTTTGCATTTGCAAAATAACCGAGGCCAAGTTGGTTCGTTTAATCTCCGGTTCGGTAAATTCAGGACGACTCATAAAGTCTTCTTCTGAATACAGTCGAATACACACACCCGGTGCAATACGACCACAACGACCTTTACGCTGATTTGCTGCCGCCTGTGATACAGCCTCAATTGGTAGACGCTGTACACGTGAGCGATAGTTATAACGGGATATCCGTGCAAAGCCACTATCAATTACATAGCGAATATTTGGCACAGTTAAGGCAGTTTCTGCCACGTTGGTGGCAATAATAATCCGTCGCCCACCGCCTGATGGATTGAAAATCTTTTGCTGTTCTGCCAAAGCCAATCGAGCATATAAAGGTAAAACTTCGGTATGTCGTGGCCCAAACTTTTGCAGTGTTTCCTGTAACTCACGAATTTCCTGTTCAGTGCTGGCAAAAATCAAAATGTCCGCATGTTCAGGATGACCTTTTTCCTGTGCATCTTGAAAACATTCTTCTACTGCCGAAACAACGGCACGCGGTAGATTTTCTTCAAAATCATCAAACTCATCGTCATCACTGCCAACAATACTCAGCTCTGAAATCGGACGATAACGCAATTCTACAGGGAAGCTTCGACCTTCGACTTCAAAAATAGGTGCCCCATCAAAGTAATTCGAGAAGCGATTTACGTCTAATGTCGCGGAAGTAATAATGACTTTGAGATCTTTACGACGTGGCAAGAGCTGTTTGAGATAGCCCATGATGAAGTCAATATTTAGCGAACGCTCATGCGCTTCATCGATAATAATCGTGTCGTATTTATTTAAGAATCGGTCATTGGCCAGTTCAGCCAATAAAATACCATCGGTCATTAATCGAACGATGGAATCTTGTGAACCTTGTTCATTGAAACGAACTTTAAAGGAGATCGACTCCCCCAGCTTTTCGCCCACTTCTTCTGCAATACGTTGCGAAACACTACGCGCTGCTAGTCGACGGGGTTGAGTATGGCCAATCAAACCTGTTAAACCACGACCTGCAAGCATGGCAATTTGAGGCAACTGTGTGGTTTTACCCGAACCCGTTTCACCTGCCACAATAATCACTTGATGCTTTTGAATCGCTTCAATTAGTTTGTCCGCATACTGCGTAACAGGTAAGTCTTGATTTAATTTAATATTGGGAATGCGGGCAATCCGTTCGCGCACTTTCGCATTCGACTTTTCAAACAAATCTTGAAATTTTTCAGGATTGGCTTCTTTGCCTTTTTTCAGCCGACTTAAGCGATGGCGATCACGAACCATGACCAATTGATCGACATTTAACTGACTTGGCACAGATGCATTATCCTAATAATTAAAATAGAACCGAATATTTTACGCTGTATGTAAAAATAGTGAAAGATGAATCTATTTTTTGCGTGCCTGAAACCAATAGGTAAAGCCGAACAGAATAAAATGATAAAAAACTAAAATTGCGGCCAATAGCCAATAATTGCCACATGCTTCAATACTGCCATGTAATGGCTGATAAAATGACACTGTATAGAATATACTCAATGGCACAATTAAAAACATCAATAAAATGAAAGAGATGATCAAAAAATGATGAACAGATTTTGCTAAGCACAAAAAGAATTGAGAATAAAAAGCAAATCAACGCAATAAAAATAAATAAAAGAGGTTCATCCGATGAAAAACCATTCATTTCAGCTTAATAAATAATTTGATTCGGGCTAGCACCTTGAATTGAAAGCACATTCTTGATTCATCCAGTACAGAAAAATAAACCCACATGCTGACTAGAATAGGCAACTCAAGCTTATCCATTTGGATGCATTATCCATTAGTTTCAGTGCCATAGAAAATATAAATGATACTAAAAACAATAAATATACTCTGCCCGATCACCCATGCGAACAACCAACCATTATGACAATGAACAATACTGTCATAGATAATTTTTGAAATTGAAGCAGTTTCTATCATTAAAATGATGATGAATTGAAAAATCGCATATAGCCATAATATAACCACATACCAAGCACATCTAAATGATAACAACAGTATGAAAAAAAAGAAGATTCCAACGATTCCCATGGTACTCAATAGCGTAGGATCATCTGATGAAGTTCCAAATAGTTCATTAAAATAGGTCGCTTTTTGAGGTTGCAAGTATTCATAGATACATAAATTTGTACCTGTGTCTTCAACTTTAAGAATACATAGTGATGCAAGTGCAAGACTGAGAATGGCAATGATACGAAAAAATTGACTAAGCACTTGATCAAATCTGGAATCATTTTATGTTCATGCCATCTTATATGAACAAATTCTATAATTTGAAATATTTTTTATAACTTTTTTAGAGATCACCCTTGAAATCTTATGCAACAAGCATCATGTTGGTTACAGACTTTAAAAAGATGATTTTGTCATTTTACTTTCAACTTTATATGGCATTGATATGGCTTATATCGAATGAAATAATGATAAATAATCGTTATTGCTGAAATAGTTCTGGAGTGTACTAATTCGGATTTTCCGATATTAGTTATGTAAAAATACTATTTCAGCAATAAGTAAAATTTCTGTACCCTATTGGAAATCAAAAACAAACCTCAATCATGGAGACAATGATGAGCTTAATTAATACTGAAGTTAAACCGTTTAAAGCACAAGCATTCCAAAATGGTCAATTCATCGAAGTAACTGAAGCTGATCTTAAAGGTAAATGGTCTGTTGTATTCTTCTACCCAGCTGACTTCACTTTCGTTTGCCCAACTGAACTTGGTGACCTTGCTGACAACTATGCAGAATTCCAAAAACTAGGTGTTGAAATCTACTCAGTTTCTACTGACACTCATTTCACTCACAAAGCTTGGCACGATTCTTCAGAAGAAATCAAAAAAATCCAATACGTAATGGTTGGTGATGCGAACTGGACTCTTGCTAAAAACTTTGACGTATTAATCGAAGCTGACGGTCTTGCTGATCGTGGTACTTTCGTTATCGATCCAGAAGGTAAAATCCAAATCGTTGAAATCAACGCTGGTGGTATCGGTCGTGATGCTCAAGAACTTCTTCGTAAAGTTAAAGCAGCTCAATACGTACACGCTCACCCAGGCGAAGTTTGCCCAGCTAAATGGAAAGAAGGCGACGCAACTCTTGCTCCTTCAATCGACCTAGTTGGTAAAATCTAATCTGTATTAGATTGAACTGATTCAAAAACCACGCTTTTAGCGTGGTTTTTTTATGCCTATTATCTGCGAGTATATACCTCTATACACCCTACGCAGTTCACACTTTATTCATACAACTTTAACGTACTAGCACTTTCTACATATCTGTAGATATTCATCAAGTTAGAGCTTACACAAATATAATAAAAATGCGCCGCAAACCCGATTGTCTAGGCTTACATCTTTGCCAGTATTTCAGTATTTTTAACATGAATTTTAGGTCAATTGCTTATTTCAGGAAGATGTAAGCCCATGAAAAAATATTTCGTCTCGATCAGTTTAATTTTATGTTCGTTTACAACTTTTGCTGCCGTGAACTGCGAAGGTGAAATTAAAAACCAAAGTATTCGTGAAGATATTAAAGTCAAAAAAAATTGTCAGCTTGAAGGTTTAATTGTTCATGGCAATGTTATTTTAGAAAATGGTGCCAGTGTTGAACTGCATGACAACCACATCAAAGGCAATATTGAATCGAATAAAAATTTTACCAAGATCATTGCCAATCATAACAATATCAGTGGCAATGTCGATTTTACAACTGGGAAAAACATCCAACTCCTCAATAACCAAATTTCAGGCGACCTCAAATTAAAGAAAAATAACGGCAATATTGTGCTAAATAATAATGAAATCGCAGGTAATTTAATTTGTCTTGAAAATGCTTTTTCAATTAATGGCAGCAACAACCAAGTCAAAGGCAATAAATCAGAACAATGCCGTAGTTTTTAACTCTCTCGACACCAACAAGCGATAATGACGCTTATGGCATTTCTCTGAATTGGCATTATTTTTATCAAATTAGTTGATAACGAAATGAAAAAAATAAGAGATAAAACATTATTTTTTAACAATTCTGCAATACTCCACGCCCCGAATTTGTCTTAATTTCAAATGAGATAAACCTTTAACTGCAGTATGACTATAACAACGCAATAAGGGGGTGGCTTATGACAACAACTGTTGTAACTTCTTGGAAATACAGTTCTTCTTCACGTTACTTAAAAATATTTTATGCGAATGGTTCTGGGGATCTCTTTTATCCAGTTTCACCTTTTATTTATGATAATTTACTTCGATGTAGTGATAAAACGGCATTTGTCCACAAATATCTAGAATATGATCTACATTTTTCACGCGTAAGCTTACAGGGTTAAACCGCTACAAGCTCAGCGCTATAGCAACAGTATTTTTACTAATTAAAAAAAAATCGATCAAATCAGGGCTGAATGCCCTGATTTTTAGTTGCGCCAAGTCACCATAAAGAGCCCTGCGCCCACATTTAATGTCATACTGATAAAACGATCATCCGCTTCAATGCGTTGGATAAATTCAGCGACCTCATCGGCATGTGACAGCACATTGTCCACGATCAACACGCCATTTTGAACTTGTATCAATTCAGCTAAATATGGCCAATACGCGATATACGCATCACGTTCTGCATCCAATAAAATGAAATCATAACGCTGATTTGACTGCTGTAAAAAATGCAGCGCATCGCCATGATGAAATTCAATGTATTCGGCTAAGCCTAAATTTTCAGCATGCTGTTTGGCTTGTTCGATACGCACTGCATCAATTTCAATGGTTTCGACCCGCCCTTGTGTAGACTGTGCAGCATCTGCTAACCACAGCGTGGAATAGCCTGTAGATGTTCCAATTTCCAATATCTGTTTGGCTTGTTTCAAGCGAATTTGCATAGCTAAAAAAAGTGCAGACTCAGGCTCAATATTTCGGTAACGCGCAAGTCGGTGATTTTGAGCAGCATCGTGAGCACTAAAGTCTGCATAGAGTTGTTGCATATAGTTTTTAAAATTTGCATCCATGCTCATGATTCTGTCCTTTTGTTATTTCTTTCATATTTAAAGATTAAAGTACTAAATATTTGCTCAGTGGGTTTCTTGGATCAGTTTAAAACGCGGAATTACTTCACCATCAATTTCCACAGTTTCCATAAACATTTCTAATGGTCTGACCCACATTGAATAGTCGTCATACAAGCACTGATAGACCACAACTTTTTCACGCGTTTCACTATGTGTTGCAACATGAAAGACTTGATACAACTGACCTTTATAATGCTGATAAATTCCCTGTTTAACCTGCATGCCATTTCCCTAAAAAAGTTCTCAATACAATAGCGTTGACTCTAGCATTCTCTCGCTTAAAGCGCGATGAATTCGTTTATTTTTCCACTATTTAACTTGTATTTCTCGATAGTGGCCCAATATTGACTGCATTCACATCGGCATATTCTTATGATTTAGAAAGAAATTTAATCATTTAATTTGAAAAACCGATTAATTTTATAAAAACAAACCGTTTCACCTATTTAATGGTTTGTTCTATCATTCTCTCATCAAATAAATTTACTCCTCTGGAGACGTTAGCAATGTTAGATCAAAATACTTCTGCTCAATTAAAAACCTTACTTGAACGCCTTGAAGGCCCGATTGAAATCGTCGCGACTTTAAACGGCACTGACAAATCAGACAAAATTAAAGAATTGGTAACTGAAGTTGCTGCTTTATCTGATTTAGTGACTGCACGTTTTGACGGTAACAACAGCCGTGCGCCAAGCTTTGGTATTGCAAAAGCAGGTGAAACTCCGCGTGTATTCTTCGCAGGTTTACCGATGGGCCACGAGTTCACGTCTTTGATTCTAGCTTTGCTACAAACTTCAGGTTATGCACCGAAAGTTTCTGACGAAGTACTGAACACCATCAAAGGTCTAGGTCTTAAAGCTGATTTTGATGTATTTGTATCACTAAGCTGCCATAACTGTCCTGACGTAGTTCAAGCACTAAACTTGATCGCAATTTACAACCCAGGTACAACTGCAACCATGATTGATGGTGCATTCTTCCAAGACGAAGTGGAAGAACGCAAAATCATGGCTGTACCAATGGTATTCCAAGACGGCAACCACATTGGTCAAGGTCGTATGACCTTGGAAGAAATCATTGCCAAATTGGATACTAACTCTGCAGCAAAAGATGCTGAAAAGTTAAATGCCAAAGAAGCCTTTGATGTCCTTGTGATTGGTGGTGGCCCTGCAGGGAATACTTCTGCAATCTATGCAGCACGTAAAGGTATCAAAACCGGTATCGTGGCTGAACGCATGGGCGGTCAGGTCATGGATACCATGGACATCGAAAACTTCACGTCGATTCAAAAGACACAAGGTCCTAAGTTTGCTGCTGAAATGGAAGCACATGTACGTGAATACGGTGTGGACATCATGAATCTACAACGTGTATCAAACATTAAAGGTGCGGACGAGACTACCAACGGTTTAGTTGAAGTAACTTTAGAAAACGGTGCAAAACTTGAATCTAAGACCGTGATTCTATCGACTGGTGCACGTTGGAGAGAAATGAACGTTCCGGGTGAACAAGAATACCGTACACGTGGTGTTGCATACTGCCCACACTGTGACGGTCCATTGTTTAAAGGTAAACGTGTTGCAGTCATCGGTGGTGGTAACTCAGGTGTAGAAGCAGCGATCGACCTTGCAGGTATTGTGGAACATGTAACGCTTGTTGAGTTTGATACTAAACTTCGTGCTGACCAAGTCCTTCAAGACAAGTTAAACAGCTTACCGAATACCACTGTAATCATGAATGCATTGTCTACAGAAGTGGTCGGTGATGGTTCACAAGTGACTGCATTGAACTACAAAGACCGTGCAACTGATGAAATCAAAACGATTGAATTGGCTGGTATCTTTGTACAAATCGGTTTGTTACCAAACACTGATTTCTTAAAAGAAACAGCAGTTGAACTTTCAAACCGTGGTGAGATCGTAATTAACGAACGTAACGAAACCAATGTGAAAGGTGTATTTGCCGCAGGTGACTGTACAACAGTACCGTACAAACAAATCATCATTGCGACAGGTGAAGGCGCGAAAGCATCATTATCTGCTTTTGATTACATCATCCGTTCGGGTCAATAATTCAATTTAGACAGAACAGCAAAAGCCAGTTTTCGAACTGGCTTTTTTTTATGTCTGAAAATTCATCTCTTGTTTCATTTATAAATTAGTAATAAAACAAATATTTAACTCTCTGACGCTTTTCACTTACACAATAATGAGCAAAACAAACCGTTTAAAACTTGTACAGCAGCTTATTTGCACATTAAGATAAAACAATCATCACGGATTGATGGTTGACAATAACAACAAGAATGTTGGTCAAATTCGACGAAATGGAGAAAAGCAATGCACTATCAATATCACTGTGCTTGTTGCAATAAAGTATTGGCTTCAAGCGATAAAGAATGTTCCGAATGTGGCTCGCATAATATCCGTAGCCCATATGGCTTTTGGATATTTTGCATACTCAGTTGTTTGGCTGTTGCCATTCTATTTAAGAGTGTTCAAGTGTATTTGCAACAGCACGATACTGAAGCGACAACCCAACTCAACATCTTTGAAGTACTCAAGCAAGATGGTAAAAATTAAGCTTTTTTACAACAGCCAAATACAGCCGTATGAACAGGCTGGCAATGTGTAAAATTTTAGCTAAGCTGAATTTAAGCACCGTTATCGGGTCGCGTTAAAGTCATTCAAAGCGAGAAATTAAAATGATGAAAGCCTGAATGATTTCAGGCTTTTTTATGCGCTAGCATCGCCCTGCTCACTTATCTTCACGAGGAAAATTCTTTAAACTATGGCAATAGCAATGAGGTTCTAGACGATGGTGCTGTTAATTAAAAAAGGCGGTTTGCGTGAACGCGCCAATCGTAGCCGATCATACAAAGGCTCTGAAAATACCGAAACCACCCTCAAACCGAACCGTTATCGTGATCATGCTGAAACTACCGATGTTGCACAAGATCCATCAAATACAGCACCATCCAAAGACCAAGATCAAACCAATCCAGAGCAATAAAATTGGCACATAAAAAAAGCCAAGTTCTAATACTTGGCTTTCGCTTTGCTGACAGCAATATGTTTGCAGCTATTGAAGATTGAACATTCTAATTGCGTCGAACCACAGCCAAATCGCAAAAATTAAAAATAACGCCCCTGAAACCACATCAATATAACTACCCGAACGTTGGTAGAGTGCTTTAATTTTAGGCAAAGACATAATCATCATAAACAGACTAAACACAATAAAAGTTTGAATCGGAATGATGACAGCAAGCTGTGCTTTTAGGTTACTACTGGCTGATGAACTCAACGCCAGTGAGAACACACTACTAAAATAGATCAGTGTTTTCGGATTGGCTAAATTTGTAAATAAACCTAATAAAAAATAATTTTCAGTATTCTGCTGACTTAAGGCCTGCCCATCTTCTAAATTGGCTGTTTGATTTAAACTTTTAAGCCCACCACTAAACATCGCCCAACCCATTTTCGCCAAGAAAAATCCACCAACAGCCATTAAAACTTGTTGTATCCATGGAAATTGCTCAACCAGAACCGTAAAGCCCAATAAGGTTAAAACGACCCACACCACAATCCCGACAGAGATCCCCGCAATAATTTTTAAGGTATTTGCACGCGTTGTTGATGCTGCACTTTTAGCAATTAATAATACATCTGGACCGGGACTCAACTGCGCAACAAAATGAAGCGCACAGATGGTGAATAACAGTGACATGCAAGCTGATTCATTTGAATTAAAACGTGAAGATTATATCGCTTGTTCAATTTTTTTGTTGGCAACACAAGGTTTATTTCTAGGCCGTATCAAAATTTACGCAAAAAAAAGCCGAATACACATTCGGCCTTTCATACTGAGTTAATTATTTTTTATTGACATCTTTCAGTTCAATTTGTTTCGCATCTGGCGTCACTTCACGAGCTTCACCATCAATAACGGATGAATCACGACCTGATTGCTGATTTTGCATATCTTGCATTTGACGCATCATATCTGCAAATGGGTTTTGACCTTGAGCACCGCCCATGCCTCCCATATCCCCCATCATGCCACCCATCATTTTTTCCATCATGGCTTGCTGACGCTTCATCATTGTTTTCATCATGACTGCTTTCATGGCATTTTGTACAGGTGGAATCAAAATAAGTAATGCCATAATATCTGAGATTAGACCCGGTAACAGCAATAAGAAACCAGCCAAAATTTTTGGTAAATTTCCAGTTAAAGCTGGATCATTACTCATTTGACCTGCTTGCATTTGCTGCATTTGAGGCATCAGACCTGATGAATATTTACGGATAATATTCATCCCTATAAAGAAGGCCGCCACGAACCAGAAAAAGACATACCACATGCTGCCGACGAGGTCGCCCACACCGATCCAGACAAACACTTCCAGGATCAAGCCTGCTAAAATCAGAAGAAATAATTTCATGAAAATTAAACAAATCTCAGTAAATTAATTTAAGGTGTTGCGTTCAATTGCTCAATCACTATCAAGCTTTTTTGACACGCTTATGTAACAATATGGGCATATTTTTATTTTTAAAGGGCAAATAGGGCAAACATGTCATTAATTATCGGTATTGACCCTGGGTCGCGCTTAACTGGTTACGGCATCATCGAAAAGGATGGTTCTAAACTACGTTTTGTCGATGCTGGCACCATTCGTACCGAAACGACAGAAATGCCTGAACGCTTAAAACGTATCTTTGCTGGTATTGATCGCATCGTAAAGTTTCACGGGCCTACTGAAGCTGCTGTTGAACAAGTCTTTATGGCTCAAAACCCTGACTCAGCCCTAAAACTAGGTCAAGCACGTGGCGCTGCTATTGCTGCTTTAACCAATTTAGATTTACAAGTCGCTGAATATACTGCGCGGCAAATCAAACAATCTGTAGTCGGCTATGGTGCTGCAGATAAAGAACAAGTCCAAATGATGGTTATGCGCATTCTGAACCTAAGCATCAAACCCCAGCAGGATGCAGCCGATGCTTTGGCTGCCGCAATTTGTCATGCGCATGCGTCTGGTAGTATGAGTAAAATGGCTGTACTGAATGCCTTAGGTGGTATGGCTCGTGGCCGCAGCCGTGTAAGCACTCGACGTCGATAAATAATCGTCAAATCATATAGCTCAGTAATTCATTCTGTTTTCGAAAGCCCACTCAATCGAGTGATCAAATTTGGAATTTCTTGCTGATCGATTTTAGTTACGTCTGCTCGTAAAGGCCCCACCAGACTGTGTTTCAGTATTTTATGAATGGCGTCTTCAGTTCCAATAATCAGCGCTTCAACTTCGCCCGTCGCTAGATTTTTCACATAACCATTCAAACTAAGTGCAAGCGCTTGCTGCTCAAACCAACGACGGTAGCCAACACCCTGTACTTTACCTTGAATTCGCAATTTAACCGCATGCATTTTAGTCTTCATCTCCTGAATGATTGACCACATGATAAACCGCTTGGGCCATATCCTGTGCCTGCAAACCACGCATCCCCGACTGCGCCAATACATCACCTGCTAAAGCATGCAGACTTACGATTTCATGCAGATGAATTTGCTGATGGAATTGTGCTTTTAAACTTGCAATCATCCCTGCAAGCACATCTCCCATACCGCCTGTACCCATTCCTGCATTACCTGCGGTGCAAATCCAAAGCTGATCTTCAAGTATTAAGCTGCCTGCGCCTTTAAGCACCCATTGACCTTGAAATTTTTCTTTTAAATGTTGAATTGCTTGTACACGATCTGCTTCAACTTCAGCAGTAGTAATACCCAATAATTTCGCAGCTTCACCCGGATGTGGCGTTGCATAGGTGCGTGCATTCAATTTTTCAGGTGTTTCAGCTAGAAACCATAATGCATCTGCATCCAAAACAATTTCCAAGGTTGACTGCTGAATCAATGGAAACCATGACTTAAACTGCTGTTGTGCCCAATTGTCACGACCAAGCCCCATGCCAAAGCTAATCGCATCGACTTGATCGATCAGTTGCTGAATCGCTTTTACATTTAATGCATTGATATCGCGTAGCATAATATTCGGTGCGCGCGCCAAAATAGCGGTGTGATGTCGTGCATCACAAACAACGGTGACCTTTCCTGCACCTGCATGGAATGCAGCCTCAGCAGCCATTATCACCGCCCCACCCATTTCAGCATGCCCACCAACAACCAAAACATGGCCATAACTGCCTTTATGACCAAAAGCTTGTCGCTCAGGTAAAGTGATTTTCTGCGGAGACAAATAAGCGAGTGGCTCTAGCTCTGCATCAGTCGGTATACATGCCATCACCGAAACTTCACCTGCATATTCCTTCGCTTGACCTGTAAATAGCCCTGCTTTTAGACCCAATGCCGTAAAGGTATAATCGGCTTGAAATGCGATGGGTAAAGGCTGCCCTGTATTGGCATGTAATCCGCTTGGAATATCAATCGCAACTTTAAGTCCCGTGCATGCATTCAATCGTTGAATAATGGCTTGCCATTCGCTAGAAAGTTCACGATTGAGCCCTATACCAAATAATGCGTCGATATAGACATCATAGTCATGCTGAAAATCAAACTGTGAATAGATCTTGAGCTTGTGATCTATCGCTTCTTGTACTGCAGAATGTAAATCTTTCGATGCTCCAATTTCAGCGGCGTAAATATCGACTTGAAAGCCTGCTTGCTGTAGGTATTGCGCTGTAAGATATCCATCACCTGCGTTGTTGCCCTGCCCACAACATACGGCAATATTTTTTAAATTTTGCTGCTTTAACATTGGAATGAGTTGCTGAGAAATCGACCATGCGACCTGCTGCATCAGACCATAACTGCTATTGTGCTGAGCAAACCAACGCTGCTCCCAAGCTTGAATACTTTGGCTAAGATAAACAGGGCTATGGTAAACTTGCAGACGCATTGTTTTTCCTTGTTATGATTATGGCCGCTTCAACTCCTGCACAAAAAATTCCTGTCGATCAATATGATCCAGAAACCCTAAAAGCATGGATTAAAGCACAAGCCTTAAATTTAGGTTTTTCTGATTGTGTCATCGCAAAGCCAGATGCTCAAGAGGAACTCCCTCGTTTTAAAGAATATTTAGAACGTGGTTATCATGGCGATATGAAATTCCTAGAGGAAAACCTTGAAAAACGTGCCAATCCTGCACTTTTAGTCCCCGGCACCCGCAGTATCATTTGTGTCCGCATGGATTATTTGGTCGAAACCCCAAAACCACGTTATGTTCCTGATGAACCAAATGCAGCCATCATTGCACGCTATGCACGAGGTCGTGACTACCACAAAGTCATGCGTGGTCGTTTAAAAACCTTGTCGAATATCATCCGTGAAAAAATTGGAGATTTTGAATCTAGACCCTTTGCCGACTCTGCACCAGTGTTTGAAAAATCCTTAGCTGAAAATGCAGGCATGGGCTGGACAGGCAAACACACCTTACTGATCCATAAAAAATCAGGCTCATTTTTTGTATTAGGTGAGCTGTTTACATCACTCGATTTGCCTTTTGATTCTCCGGCAACCAAACATTGTGGTTCATGCACAGCCTGTATTGATATCTGTCCAACTCAGGCCATCGTTGAACCCTATATGTTAGATGCACGTAAATGCATTGCCTACTTAACCATCGAATACAAAGGCATCATTCCTGAAGAATTACGCCGTGGCATTGGCAACCGTGTGTTTGGTTGTGATGACTGTCAGCTCATCTGTCCATGGAATAGCTTTGCGCATAAAACTCAAATTGAGGACTTTTATCCACGTCATGGCCTCGACCAAGTGAGTTTATTAGATCTTTGGCAATGGGATGAAGCCACTTTTTTAAGCTGTACTGAAGGCAGTCCTATACGACGAACAGGCTATCAAAGCTTTATGCGAAATATCGCGATAGGCTTAGGCAATGCACCATACAGTTCAAATATTGTTCAATCATTAAAAAATTCTCGCGAAAAACATGACGCGATTGTGCAAGTTCATATTGATTGGGCAATTGCAGAACAAAACTCAAAAATGCTTTAAGGGTTTTTATTCTCTATTTTCCAGATCCTTACTAAGTTTTCATTTAAGCTAAAACTTAGTGACGTAATCCAAGAAAATTAATTTTTTAGCTCAAAATAAACATTGCAGCGATTGTGCTGTCATTTAGCATAACTTTGTAAGTATCTTAAATATCAAAAGTTCTTTGAAAAAGTCATTTCAATGTATTTTAGCTAAATTTCAATGTTACAAAATAGTCTTGGAAGTCTGCAAATTTTACGTATGATGATCTGCATTAGGCAGAAAATATGGATCATTTATGAGCTACCGAAATGACTGGACACATCCAGAAATACAAGAGTTGTATCAACAACCATTGATGGATTTATTATTCCAAGCACAGACCATTCACCGTGAATATTTCCAAGCCAATCATATTCAAGTCAGCACCTTACTTTCGATTAAAACCGGTAAGTGCCCTGAAGACTGTAAATATTGCTCACAGTCCGCACATTATGACTCTGGATTAGAGGCTGAAAAACGTCTGGCTGTGGAAAAAGTCATCAATGAAGCGAAAGCTGCGCTTGCCTCAGGTTCTTCGCGTTTTTGTATGGGCGCTGCATGGCGCAATCCACATGAACGGGACATGCCCTATGTGTTAGAAATGGTGCGTGAAGTCAAAGCGCTTGGACTTGAAACCTGTATGACCCTTGGCATGCTGAATCAATCTCAAGCAGAGCGCCTACACGAGGCAGGCTTAGATTATTACAACCATAACCTCGATACCTCTCGTGAGTATTATCCCAATGTCATTAGCACGCGTAGCTATGATGACCGTTTAACGACGCTAGACTATGTTCGCCAATCTGGAATGAAAATCTGTAGCGGCGGAATTGTGGGCTTAGGTGAAAGCCGTGATGACCGTATCGCCTTTTTGATGGAGTTGGCAACGCTGCCGATTCATCCTGAATCCGTGCCGATTAATCTCCTTGTCCCTATTCAAGGTACCCCACTTGCAGAGGTTGAGAAACTTGATGTGATCGAATGGATTCGCACCATTGCAGTCGCACGGATCATTATGCCAAAAAGCTATATTCGACTCTCTGCAGGTCGTGAATCCCTGAGTGATTCAGAACAAGCTTTGGCATTTATGGCAGGTGCAAATTCACTCTTTTCTGGTGAAAAACTACTGACCACGCCAAATGCAGGCGAAGGCAAAGATCAGCTTTTATTTAGCAAACTCGGTTTAGTGGCTGAACAGCCCAAACCAAATGCTGCACAGCTTTCAACTGATGCCATGCAAATGGCTTAAAATAAGCCCCGAAGTTCGGGGCTTAGTTTTATTGAATGATCAGTGATAGGTATCAAAGTGCAATGCAAGAGATGGTGCGAACAAATGAAATGGCTAAATCACCATGAGTAGGGAAAATATATCGTTTACTTAACAAAGTTATGTGCTGTTATTAAAATTCCATAGCCTGCATTTAAATAATCCCCTTCACGAATAATGTCTTGACCATTAGCATGTTGAACCACCAATTGCTGCTGAATCGCATCATAATGAAAAGATTCAAAGCAATCTTGATGTTGTAATAACCATGCAATGGTATCTGCCATATTGGCATCGACGGTATAACGCTCGGCTTGAAAATCTTTACTCATATCTGCATGAAAACTGTGAATGTATTTCTATTTTAATGATTTCAATATTGACCGGCATTAAAAAAGTGAGCTTTCGCTCACTTTTTTTTTCGGCTGAGACTCTGCATTACTTTGTCACACCGCACTTACGACATTCCTTGTGTGAACCGATTTCTTCCATTTGCTCGTATTCGTAAATATGCATGCAAAATAGTTTTCTGAATAAGTGAAGCATGTTGTTAAAACTCCCGTTTATTTATTAATGTGCTTCTGAATATTTCGTCCTGAAATATTATGATCATGCCTAAACACGCCATAGCTAATTTATTAGCATATTTTTCCAATGAGTCAAATATCTTTACTTTAAAATGACACAATTTCGGATAATCGGTTATTTTTAAGCCTTCCTTATATTCACCTGAGTTCTAAGGTTTTTTATTAATATCAGCATCACAGATATAGATTATTTTTCAGCAAATTTTGCACAAAAAAACTCCCCCTTAGGAGAGTTTTTTCAAATAGATGATCACATGAGTAACGTTATTCACAAGCCCAGATTTAAACGTTCTGACTGGCAAACTTCGCACGTGCAGCATGCAATTTTTTATAGCTATCAATCAGACGTAAATGACGATCTAAACCTTCAAGTTGCATATTGGTTTCAGTTAAACCGTAGAAGCGAAGACTGCCATCCATTGAACCAATCACCGCATCCATACGTTCGTCACCAAACATACGACGGAAATTATGTTCATAGTCATTGAGATCTAAGTCATCGTCCAATTCAACTTCTAAAACCACATTCATACATTGATAGAACAAACCACGTTCGACCGTATTGGTGTTGTATTGAAGGAAGGTTTCGACCAACTCTTTTGCTTCTTCAAACTCTTGTAGCGCAATATAGATCAGTAGTTTGAGCTCAAGAACCGTTAATTGACCCCATACGGTATTATCATCAAACTCAATCCCGATGAGCGTCACAATATCCGTGTAGTCATCCACTTCAAGCTCTTCTAAGCGCTCAACCAATGACACTAACTCGTCTTCATCTAGGCGATGAATATTTAAAATATCCTCACGGAAGTCCAAAGCTTTGTTGGTATTATCCCAAACCAAGTCTTCAACCAAATACACTTCAGAATAACCCGGAACTAAAATACGACATGCCGTAGCACCAAGATGCTGGTAGACCGCCATATACGCTTCTTTGCCCATATCTTTTAGAATCGCGAACATCGCTGCGGCTTCTTCCGCATTGGCATTTTCACCTTCAGATGTGAAATCCCACTCTACAAAATCATAGTCTGATTGTGCGCTAAAGAATTTCCAAGATACCAAACCACTTGAGTCAATAAAGTGTTCTACAAAGTTATTTGGCTCAGTAACTGCATTTGAACTAAAAGTTGGTTTTGGTAGATCGTTTAGACCTTCAAAGCTACGACCTTGTAGAAGCTCGGTTAAGCTACGCTCTAAAGCCACTTCGAGTTTAGGGTGCGCACCAAAAGATGCAAAAACCCCACCAGTACGTGGGTTCATTAAGGTTACACACATCACAGGGTACTGACCACCAAGTGAAGCATCTTTTACCAATACAGGAAAACCTTGTTCTTCTAAGCCTTGAATACCCGCAACAATACTTGGATATTTGGCTAAAACCTCTTCAGGGACATCTGGTAGAGCCAATTCACCTTCTAAAATCTCACGTTTTACTGCACGTTCAAAGATTTCAGATAAGCATTGAACCTGTGCTTCTGCCAAGGTATTCCCTGCACTCATCCCGTTTGACAAGTATAAATTTTCAATCAAGTTTGATGGGAAATACACTGTTTCACCGTCGGACTGACGGACAAATGGAAGAGAGCAAATACCGCGTGCTATATTTCCTGAATTGGTGTCATATAGATGTGTACCTAATAACTCATCTTCTGGGTTATAAATTTCACGTGTATAGTCATCTAAGATTTCAGTAGGTAACTCGCCTTCTGGGCCGGGTTGGAACCATTTTTCATCTGGGTAATGCACAAAGTCAGCATTGGCAATCTCTTCACCCCAGAACTGGTCGTTATAGAAGAAGTTGCAATTGAGACGTTCAATAAATTCACCCAAAGCCGAAGCTAATGCACTTTCTTTGGTTGAGCCTTTACCATTGGTAAAACACATTGGCGATTGTGCATCACGAATATGTAGTGACCAAACATTCGGTACGATATTACGCCATGATGCGATTTCAATCTTCATGCCTAAACCTGCCAAAATACCTGACATATTGGCAATGGTTTCTTCTAATGGCAGATCTTTACCCGGTATAAACGTGGTACTGTCTGACGCTAAATTTGGCATAAGTAAAGCTTGTGCATCTGCATCAATGCTTTCTACTTCTTCAATGACAAATTCAGGACCATTCTGAATCACTTTTTTAACCGTACAGCGGTCAATTGAACGCAAAATACCTTGACGGTCCTTTTCAGAAATATCCGCAGGCAGTTCAACTTGGATTTTGAAAATTTGCTTGTAGCGGTTTTCAGGATCAACAATATTGTTTTGTGATAGGCGGATATTCTCTGTCGGAATGTCTCGTGCTGCACAATACACTTTTACAAAATACGCTGCACATAATGCTGACGACGCCAAAAAGTAGTCGAATGGTCCGGGAGCAGAACCATCACCTTTATAGCGAATAGGTTGGTCGGCAATTACCGTGAAGTCATCAAATTTGGCTTCTTGTCGAAGGTTATCGAGATAATTAACCTTAATTTCCATGTGGGCACCTAAATATTCTTATGTGTCAGTGCAACACATAAAAATGAAAACATAAGCCGAATAACTGTAGGACATTGACTTAAAAATGTGAGGCCAGTACCAATCTAAGCGCTGTTGGGCACGGTACTGACAAGAATGGGCATTATTATAAGGTTATTTTGACTGTTTGATAACTTTTGTCGTGATTTACATCACAATAGGATTCGACACTTTGTGCATTTTGGTCGAATCCAAGCTCAACTGCTGCAACTACAGCCAATTTGTTGTGTTAGTGTGCAGCCGTGAAGAAAAAGGCTTGTCTTTTAAAAAAATCTTCGCTAGTATGCTTTGCGTCTGAACTTGTTGATAAATAACACATTCAGAATATAGGGCCTATAGCTCAGTTGGTTAGAGCAGCGGACTCATAATCCGTTGGTCCACAGTTCAAGTCTGTGTGGGCCCACCAGTTTTTTGTAATCATATGCACAGTTTTGTAATGATTTAATATATAAACCCATGAATTATAATGATTCATGGGTTTTTTATTTCTGCTTTTTGCACAACTATGTTTGGCTATGCACAGCTTTATTTGGCCCTCTTGTGTATCCAATCTTGTATCCGATACTCTTTCTGCATTACTCGGATACAAGAGATTCTGCTATGAAAAGAACGGCTTTAGATAACATCAAACAAATCAAAGATACCCATCTTCTTAATCTTGAACCTGAGGATAAGGAGTATCGTATTTCATGTGATGCTGGGCTTTATTTTCGTGTATCACCAAAAGGGAAAAAAACT
This sequence comes from Acinetobacter sp. YH12094, assembly GCF_013419295.1. Lineage (NCBI taxonomy): Bacteria > Pseudomonadati > Pseudomonadota > Gammaproteobacteria > Moraxellales > Moraxellaceae > Acinetobacter > Acinetobacter sp. YH12094. Next base: position 107,042 of record NZ_VPAK01000003.1, on the reverse strand, counting down.
TGGCAAGTCCGTTTCAAGGATGAGGTTGGGAAGTGGAAGTGGCATAGTATTGGAAGTTATCCGCAGTTATCGCTTGTAGCAGCTAAACTTGAAGCTTCAACTATTTTTCTCAAGTTACAGCAAAATGAAAAAGTATTAACAAAAAAAGAAATTGAATTGCAAAAGATTGAGGAACAACAACTTAATTTAAAAAGCTTGATGTATGACTGGCTTGATACTAAGAAAACAACTTGGGCTGCAATAACAATAAAGAAAGAAACTCAATCAATTGAAAAACGTATCTTATCTGTTTTTGGTGAATTGGATTTCACCAAAATTTCACCTCAACAATGGCTGACATTTTTTCAGGATATGCTTAGAAGTGAAAGTATTTACAATCGTGTAGAGAAACTAGTTTCACATTGTCGCAATGCCTATGATCTTGCAAAGTTTCATGGACAAATAGAGTCGAACCCTTTGGATGGAATTTTAAAGTATCTTGATAAAGGCAGTAAAGGGAATATGAAGCATGTCAGTCTTCAGGAATTACCCGAGTTGGTGCAGTCTATTCGAGGCTATAAGAATGCCCGTACCGCGATTGCTTTGGAGTTACTCGTTATTCTATTCCCACGACCCCAAGAATTACGCTATGCGAAATGGCAAGATTTTGATTTTGAGAAAAAAATATGGATAAAGCCTGCCGTAACTATGAAATGTGGTATTAGCCATGTAGTACCATTACCACGGCAAGCAATTCAATTGTTATTAGAGTTGAAAAATATTAGATCAGTATCTGACTTCTTATTTCCAAGTCGAGATAGCCTTGCACAGCCAATGAGTGAAGCAACTTTAAATAATGCTTTAAAAAATCTTGGTTATCGAGGCCGTCAAAGTCCACATGGATTTAGACATATTGCAAGTACTGCCTTAAATAATCAATTCAGTGATAAAGAACAGGTTATTGAAGCTTGTTTAGCGCATAAAAAACAGGGTGTAAAAGCTGTTTATGACAAAGCTACACATTTAGAAGAACGAATTGAAATTATGCAATGGTGGGCCGACTATCTCAGTAATGTTACTGATAACATTAAAGCCGTAGCATAATTTTTTAATAAGACAAGGCTCGTCCCTAAGGGATCGAGCCTAATGCATTTGTTAACGCTCTTTGTTGAGCAGATGATTACGCCTGTTCTGGCGGTTCAATTTTTTCATGCCGACTGAGGCCATATTCCATTTCATATTTCTACTGCTAGGCAATAGTTTTATGCTTGTCTAATTTGGAAGAACAAGCCACGATTTTTTCATGCTGGTGTAGCATTATCCCGATTTATGTCTCAGGCAAACCCGTATAAGTTTATTTTCATCAGTGACCAAACTTCAGAATACTTACACTGTACCAATCTCGGCCTAGTCAAGGAGACCAATCCCCGACTGAGAAACACGACCAGTGTTCCATTAACCTTTCTTTTCTACATATTGTCCAACATGCTCACACATGTGCCGACTCAAGTTTTAGCAATGAGCATCCCGACTGAAAAAAATCGAAATGTTTTAGGATTCGCTTTAAGCTAGCTATCTCATTTAATACAAATCTTACTATGAAGATTGGTATCACAATTTCCGCAAGTAAATACTTGCTTTATATGCGCTACTCACCATCGCTCCCACACTGAAAAAAATACAGCAGACTTTTAACCAATTTAAGCCTTTTTATTCAGTGCTTCCCAAGTTATTTCAAAGTGTCTTAATGTGCAGACCGCTTATCCTCTCGCCTGTATACATGCTTCCTGTTTCCCCCGACCGTAGTTCCTTAAAAAATATCGGGATATGATGTATACATAACTTTGTAAAGGGTAAAACTCTTACACTCCAATCAGCATCTATCGATTAATGCCGTTACACGTTTAAGCTATCCAACGACCCATTCAGCTTGCGCAGAATGGTGCCAGCTTTTCCAGCGTTAGCCTCAAAGCCCTAGTACCTTACGGCACTCTCAGCAGCCATCGTGATTGGAAATGAGCATACTTTTCCAAGTAAAAAACTTGTTCGATCAAGCATACACATTCAGCTATTAACGGAGACTATCGCACATCCTATGCTGCTCCTGACTGTATCACTTTGAACAGGGTTTCAATGTTCCACTATTTTCATAATTTCACACCTAACTTGGCTATTACTAACCAAATGACCATTTCACGATAAATCGCTTATAGGCTCCCGTTTCCTTGTCGCCCAACCACTTTTTATTTGCTTGGAACTCTTAAAAAGTGAATGAACGGATAGAAAAAGGATATTGCAATCCTCTAGCCCCCGTTGCAACGTACCGAGCGAGGTTTCCCCAGCAGTCCGCTACATCGACAATATGAAGATGGTTAGTCTTATATTCAGGGCAATATGTATCAAAGTTTTTGAATGGTGGTCAGCCATTCAAACCACTTCAAAAAAAGAAAGTTGGAATGGATGGTCAATCCACAATTCGATTGATATGCAGCCATATTATCAAAGTTAATCTAATATATCAATAATATTGATATATTATTTAAACAAGTATAAGATTTGCTGATCAAGTTTCGTAATGCGCACTAGGAACTACTTTATTGTCACCTTACAACGTGAGGTGACAGTGCTAGCGCAATTTGGTTAATGCTGATGGCTGACGCACTCAGCAAAATGGGAAATGTAGAGAAAATTATTGTTGATGAACAATTCAAAAATGGATGAAGAAATTTCGACTTAAGTGGATTGTTGATTGACATGAAAAGTGCATAGTTGGATGACATAAAATGATTGATTACAGCCCCCACACAAAATACACCGCACAAAAAATTCAAGATAAGGTCACAAGAGGATCATATTTTTATTGCAAATTTATAGTGCAAACTGAGTTAGGTAAAATTGATATTGAAAAGATTATTCATAAATTAACCGAACGCTATTCATTAAATTTAACCAGTCGGCAAAGAACATATCGACTAAAACAAGGATTACCTGTTGCTGATCTCATTGTTCAAGACATTCTTTATAAAGATGAGTGGTTATTTATCTTGTTGGTCAAAACCCCTAATAGCCATCGTCACAGCAAAGAAACCATAGGCAAAGTGACTTCAACAACTAGTTCGGCATATACATCAAAAGATAAAATTGCTGAACTTGAACCTGTCATCTGGGACAAAATTACAGTCGGGCAAGAATTAACTTTTATCCGTCAATACTATAAAGACAATGAACAATTTAATTTCATATTGAATAAACCTTATCTATGCTTAGATTTTGGAAAATATGAGGCTGAATTAGTACGGTTAAGCCATAAAAAATATGCTGAACATCAAACTAAGTTTTACCGTAAAAGTAATAAGAATTTCTCATGGACGTGGCGATTTAAGAAAACTGAAATAGAAAAACAAAAAAGAGAATTAACCCAAATTCTCAATCGAGTGATTTCACAGAAAGATCAGACCAAAGCGGTAAATGATCTTCTTGCATGGCAGCATTATTTCAAAGTTTATGCAGTATTCAGAGGCAATCGACAACAGGCGGGACGTTTATATACCTTCGGGAAACTGTTCTTTTTCAGTCGGAAAAGACAACGGTGGGATCAGGCGCAAATGCCGGTGATGGACTTAACAATCATCGCGCGGTATGAAACCTATGCGGATTCTTATACTGAGTATTGTATGCGTAGATATTTTTATGAATCGTTTGAAGTTGAACTTCCACGAGAGATTTCAACAACGGAAAATTGGCAGTTAATCAATGAATACATTGAAATGCAGGATTTATGAAAAAGTATCAAATATGCTTATATTTCAAATATTATATATTTGTTTTTTTGATATTTAGGGCTGTTTGATTAATAAAATCTAATACTTCCTTCTGCTGTAATTCAGTTAAAAAATGGAGTTTTGTAACAAGTTCTGCCATTAAATTATCTTCAATAAAGAAGTAAGCTACGGGTACTTCTAAAACTTCAGCTATTTTTATAGCCATCAGAAGATCAGGTGCATACTTTCCTGTTTCATATTGATTCATTCGAGCACTAGCCGAAGCTTCATCAATGCCGGCAAGTATGCCTAATCGTTCTTGAGAAAGCTTCTTCGCTTTGCGAGCAACCTTTAAACGCATTGAAAATACATTGGATTTTTTGCTTTCCATATGTTTAATAATCAATTCAAAACTAAGATTCTCTTAGTTTTGAATTGATAAATTACTAAGGATTGCTTAGTATTATGATCAGCATAGCTATACTTTTATAATATTGATTAAACACTCAGAGGGTAAAATGAATAAGAATTTTTTATTTTTAGCGATTTCTTTCGTCTTAATTAACACAACAGGCTGTCAACATATCCAAACAGCAGCAGACAGTACGGTAGGTGCCATATCGAAAGGAGTAAACGCCTATGATGGCTGGGTAAGTAAAGGTACTCAACGCGTATGGGATGAAATGTCAAATACAGAAATACGAAACAAATTTTTAGTCCTTTCAAATAACTCTAATAATAATGTAATTGTTCTAAACCCATCATTGATCAATGATAAATTTAAATTAGAAAAACGTACAATGGGTTCAATTCATTTAGAAAAATATATTAATCATGAAGCAAACTTTAGCGAAGCTAATCGAAAAATTAACAATGGTATTTATATTTCAGAAAAAGATTTAGCCTCAAAAATGTTTATTGAACAAGCATTAGCAAAAGGACATCAAGTCCGTATGTATAAAAAGAACATTAATAAAGATTTGAACAATGGATTAGTACAATCCATTAGCGAGTTTAATGGTGCTGCTAATCGCTATGATGTCGACCCTGCCTTTGTAGAGTTTGATAAAAATGGTAGTCCTGTAGCGATTATGACGCGTTCATGGCAAACAATTTCAGCTATCGGTGTCGATAGCCGCATATACACTAATATTTATTTTGCTCAAGATGCTTTGCGTTGGTTTGAAAATAATTTTTCAAATCGTTATTTAGAAGACTCTTTCATTCGTGTATATAAATAGAAAAAACTTTTTATAAATAGATTATGTCATTGCTTTTTCTTTCTAGAGTGGCTTTGTTGTATAAATACATAAAACACTGATTTTATTATGTTTTAATTTAGGTTAAATTTTAATCAAAACCTTTAAAATCATATAATTATGCAACAAATCCTTCTAGAGTTAATAATCTTCTGCGGATTTTGAGTTAAACACCTTAACTTTTTAATATTTATAAGAGAATTTTTAATTATGCTTAAAATTAGATCGACATTATTAATGCTTACTTCAACTCTTTTAATAGTCAGTTGCTCAAAGGATAGTAATCCCCATGTTCAATCACAAAGTCAGAGTAACGAAAATAGAGCTATTGAGAAAGTAGCTGAAAAAATAGCCCCAGAAGATGATCCTACTTTAAAAGGTACACCTGTTTTAGGCTTTAAGTTAAGGGATTCGACCTTTGATTCAGTAAAGAAGCGATTAAATAATTATAAAATAAATGGTGAGTCCTATGCTGGAGGACCAGTTTTAGAAAATGATGGTACTGGTTTTGATATAGATGGTCTGCTATTTACTCAGTTTGGTTTTGATAAAAATCAAAATTTAGTTTATGTGGGGATGACACTAAGTGAAAATAACCATATGTCAAAAGAGACATACAAAAAAATTGTGAGTTATGTGCAGAAAAATAATTACAAAATTATTCGTGAAAAAGCACCTTTTGTTGGCGATCAAGAAAAAGTATTTCTTACTCCAAACAATGAAATGATTACAGTTAGTGCTCCACATATGGGGGGCTTTAAAGTAAATATTGAATATGTTACTCAAGAATTTGAACAGCAAAGAACTCAAATAAATCAAGAAAGTCAACAGAAAAAAAACCAGTCAGAAGCGGCTAATTTTTAAGGAGTACATGTGTGAAAAAATCAATACTATTCACTGCATTTTTCATATTTTTTACTGTAAGAGCAGAGGCAACAACTCTTCAGCAGCAGATTAATAACCATGTACAAGTATCTATAAAAAATTTGAATTTAGAAAGCAAAAAATATGCTATTGATTCAGACTATTTTAAGTTTTCTCTAAAATCTAAGGAAGTTACCACTGCTGATATTAATAACGATGGAATTAAAGATAGAATTATAGTGCTTAATTTTTGTGAAGAAACGACTTGTCATCCAACAACAATGAGTTCAGAAGTAGCCGTTTTTATTGGTAAAAAAGATCAAAAATTTAACTTCTTAGACTCAAAATATTTTGCTGTGACAGCGAGTATTCAAAAAGATAAGAAGGGAAATATTAACGTTCATCAATATGATTATTTTGAGGATGACGGACATTGCTGTCCTAGTCGTTTAACTAAATTTGATCTTACCGTTAAAGATGGGAAATTAATTTCTAGTAAAATAAATTAAATCTATTACTTTCAGAATCTTATTTTAAATTAATGTGCTCTAGGATATTTTTTTATGTATCATTTTATTAATACGGCTTTAACATTGTGTGTAACAGTAGCATCTTCATCTGTAATGGCAGCCCCACAACTATTTAATGTAGAGCTAAAAGGTGCAACACGTGATCAAATTCGCTCAGCATTGCAAAATACCAATGTTAAAGTAGTTCGTGAAGACAACAACTACTGGATAGATAAATACAATTCCAATGCTGTATTAGAAGGTACTACAGAATTAAATTTTGGATATACATCCAATGGAAAATTTGCTTATGCAGAATATAAATTTCCCGTATTTATGGACTCAGGAAAAATTATAGAGGTTGCAAATTTTGTTTCATCAAAATATGGAAAACCGAGCCAACGCTCAGGAAATCCTAGTCTTGGAGAAGCAAGTTTTACCTGGAATTTTAAAAATGGTATGAGTATTACGGCATATCGTGGTTGGCCTGATACTACAACGTATTTGAATTACACAGATAAAATAAATTATTCAAAAATGAACACTGAAATAAAAGCTGAACAAAAACGACAACTTCAACAGAAAGTTCAACAACAGGGATCTGCATTTTAAATGAAGACTTATTGTTGAGTATGTTTCCTTATTTCCATATACACATTGGTGTTATTTTATGAACAATTAAGATTAACATAGCAGGTCTTGCACAGCTCGCTTAGCTTCAAGATGTGATTTTAACTCTACTTAGTAATCAGTGAAATTAGCCTCTTTAGCAGGAACTTTGACCATTCATGATTAAGACTGAAAAGACGGATTCATTCAAACTGACTTATATATATTTCTTTCCAGTGGTTTTTTTCCCATTTTTGAATATTTATCAATTTAGAAATGATACCGATATTAAATCTTGGTTATTTAGAAATTTACTTGTCAGTTTTATAGTTATTTTGATTCCACTTTTTCTTACTTTAAGTAGGATTTGTTGCATAAAGATTGCATAATTATATGATTTTAAAGGTTTTGATTAAAATTCAACCTAAATTAAAACATAATAAAATCAGTGTTTTATGTATTTATGCAACAAAGCCCTTTAAGTATGATGATTACAGACTAATATAACTAGTCTGCTAGTCTAGAGCCTTAAAATTTATTCTTTTTAAAATCCTTTTATTTTTTAGGGAGGAGCTTGCCAGTTTCCACGTCATATCTCAAAAACTGAGGATTGGAAATTAATTAATGCATATATTGATGCTGAATATGACCAACTTTAACAAATAATCTTATTATTTGTTTTACTTATTTTTCTTGGTTTAATTATCTATAGTTTTGATATAAGGCTTAATTTAACTTATGATGTATGAGTCCATTTATCACTTTTATATTAAAATAAAACCAATATAATCAATAATACTGATATGTATTTAGTACGACAAATCCTGTCTTCTTCCCTTCAAATTTGCTGAAAAATTTTTATTTATCGGTACACTAGTCATGTTTTATTCTTTTCATCGGACTTATATAACAATGACCCAAGCACAACTTCAACAACTACAAAAACAACTGTGGAATATTGCCAATGACCTCCGTGGCAAAATGGGTGCAGATGAATTCCGTGATTACATGCTGGGCTTTATTTTCTTTAAATATTTGTCTGAAAAGTCTGTTAATTTTGCCAATGAGCTGTTGGATGGCGAAGATATTACTTTCCTTGAGCTTGATGAAAGTAATAATAAGCATGTGCCATATATCGAAGAAATTAAAAAGAACTCGATTAATGAAGTGGGCTATGCCCTATCCCCTAAGCAATTGTTCCATACCATCGCGGAACGTGGTCGTCAGGGTGAATTCATCCTTGATGACATTACAGCGACTTTAAAAGCCATTGAACAAAGCACTTTAGGTTCTGACTCTGCCGATGACTTTGCCAATCTGTTTGAAGACCTCGATTTAAACTCGACCAAGCTAGGTAACACGGCGAATGACCGTAATGAACTGGTTGCCAAAATTCTCAGTCATTTAGACAAGATTGATTTTGATATTTCCAATACTGAGTCGGATGTATTGGGTGATGCGTATGAATATCTGATTGGTGAGTTTGCTTCAGGCGCAGGTAAAAAAGCTGGAGAATTTTATACGCCTCAAACGGTGTCTACCCTACTTGCCAAAATCGTCACCCAAGGCAAGGAGCGTTTACGTTCGGTGTATGACCCGACTTGTGGTTCAGGTTCGTTATTGCTACGGGTAAAACGTGAAGTAAAAGATGTCGATATGATTTACGGTCAGGAAATGAACCGTACCACCTACAACTTGGCGCGCATGAACATGATTCTGCATGACGTGCATTTTGCCAAGTTCGACATCAAGCAGGAAAATACTTTAACCCGTCCGCAGCATTTAGATAAAAAGTTTGATGCGGTGGTGGCTAATCCGCCATTTTCTGCAAAATGGTCAGCCGATCCATTATTTTTACAGGATGAACGCTTTGCAGCTTTCGGTAAACTGGCGCCAAGTTCCAAAGCCGATATGGCTTTTGTGCAGCACATGCTGTATCAACTGGATGACAATGGCACCATGGCGGTGGTGTTACCGCATGGCGTATTATTCCGTGGTTCGAGTGAAGGCGTGATTCGTCAGTATTTGATTGAACAGTTGAATGTGGTGGATGCCATTATTGGTCTACCCGCCAATATTTTCTATGGCACTTCGATTCCGACCTGTATTTTGGTGTTGAAGAAAAACCGTGAGCAGAGCGGCAATATTCTGTTTATTGATGCCAGCAATGAGTTTGAAAAGCAGAAGAACCAAAACAAGTTATTGCCTGAGCATTTGGATAAGATTGTTGCAGCATTTGAAAAGCGTGAAAATATTGAAAAATATGCGCATGTGGCGACTTTGCAAGAAGTGAAAGATAACGACTACAACCTGAATATTCCGCGTTATGTGGATACCTTTGAAGCGGAAGCCGAGATTGATTTAGATGCCATTGCAAAACAGCTTCAAGCTTTGGAACAAGACAGCCAAAAGACCGATGCCGTGATTAATGGTTTCTGTGCCGAGCTAGGCATTGTTTCGCCTTTTGCGGAGGTGAAGTAATGGCTGCGCCAAAATTAAGGTTTAAAGAGTTTGATAATCAATGGGATAAAATAAAGATTAACGATCAAGCCCAAACTGTTACAAGTGGCTCACGTGATTGGGCTCAATATTATTCTGAATCTGGTGATAAATTCATTCGTATGACCAATCTTGTACGAGATGGAATTTACTTGGATTTATCAGATTTAAAATTTGTTCAGTTGCCTAAAGATTCAAATGAAGGAAAAAGAACAAGTTTAAAATTTGGCGATATTTTAATTTCTATTACCGCTGAATTGGGTAAATTAGGTTGGATTCCCGAAGGTTTAGGAACAGCTTATATTAATCAACATACTGCCTTGGTGAGAATGAAAGACAGCGTTGATTCTAAATTCATTGCTTATAGTCTTTCGACTGAAAAATATAATAATAAGCTTAATAGCTTAAATGACTCAGGCGCAAAAGCAGGATTAAATCTTGGAACTATTAGAAACTTTGAGTTAATTGTTCCTCCAAAAGAAGAACAAACCAAAATCGCTTCTTTTCTTTCCGCAGTGGATGAAAAGATTAGTCAACTCACGCAAAAACATGCGCTGCTCAGCCAATATAAACAAGGCATGATGCAAAAGCTGTTTAGTCAGCAGCTTCGTTTTAAAGCGGATGATGGGAATGAATTTGGGGAGTGGAATAAAGTTCTTTTAGGCGATTGTGTTGATATTTTAACTAACGGACTTTCATTAGATCAAAATATGAATGGAAATGGTTTTAAAGTAACTCGTATAGAAACGATCTCAAATTTTAATATTGATTTGAGCCGAGTTGGATATGTCGATACACAATCTGATATTTCATCATACAGATTGGAAATTGGTGATATTTTATTTAGTAATATTAATAGCATAGCGCATATTGGTAAGGTGGTATATATAGATAAAGACTATGATATTTATCATGGAATGAATTTGTTGAGAATTCAGTTCAAGAAAAATTTAGATAAAAAATTTATGTTTTATGAACTGTCTCAAAAAACATTTAAACAGCATTTTGAATCAATCGCTAATAAAGCTGTAAATCAGGCAAGTATCAATCAAACTGCTTTGAAAAAGACAGAATTATGCGCCCCATGTTTAGAAGAACAAATCAAAATCGCCAATTTCCTCTCTGCGATTGACCAAAAAATTGAAGTCGTGGCACAGCAAATAGAACAAGCTAAAACTTGGAAAAAAGGCTTGTTGCAGCAGATGTTTGTTTAATTTTTTAAAGCCAAATCTTATAGGGAGGTTTGGCTTTTTTGTATTTTATAGAGGGTGGAAAATGAAAAAGCTATTCATAAATTTAATACTTTGTAGCAGTACATTATTTACTGTACCAATGGCAGTCGCAAATACAAAATTCTCAGTCGCTGAGATGACAAAGGTGCAATTAGATACTTTGAGCTTTAAAGAACTTATGCGCCAGTTTTACAGTGGTCAAATGACTCGTGGCTATATTGATGATGAAGAAATTAGTAAAATGCCATATGTTGCATTGGGGCAGGCTGGTGAAGATGAAAATACAACTGTCGCTCTCATGCACCCAGTGCTTGAATATAAAAATAATGCTAATCAAACACGTTATTTGGTCATGATCGAAAAAATTAAAGTAAGTGACGATGGGATTGTTGTGACGTGTCATGCCTGTACAGGTGGAGCTGATTTATTTAGCTTTAAAAAGCTAAATAGTGGTCAGTATCAGTTAGTCAGTCGAAGTAAAGAGGATGCTGAATTTTCAGGTAGTTGGGGGCGAGTTGGTATTGATTTAAATGAGATTTCTGAAAATATTAAACCTTTAGGGAAAAACTTAGTAGGTAGTATTTTCAAAAATGGATATACCAGCACTGGAACAACAGAAACATGGTGGGAAGCATTGCATCTTCCTGAAAATGATTTTATCAATAGCTACAGTATTGCAGATGCAGGAGCAGACAATAGCGGCAGCTATGATGAAGACTCCCCTTTACATTATGCTTATGAAGGGCTTATTGAAGTGGTGAATAATGGGGATGCTTATTTTCCTATTAAAGTGACTTATTCTGGTGAAAAACCTACAGAAGATTATGAGCATATCCGTAAGGTTAAATATAGTAAGCAGATTGAATTTAATCCTATCAAGAAAGAATATAAGTGATTGGTAATCATTAAATTTAGAGCGTTAATTATGAAAAAATTATGTATTTTCTTATTACTTATAGTACCTAGTTTAAGTTTTGCACAGACATTTTATTATGGTGAGCCTGCAACTATTTCAGGCAAATTGCTTCGAATTAAAAGCCTGCACCCAAATCAAGAGGCATTTGGAGGTAATCAGATTGCGGTGACTTTAAATCAGCAGATTAATGTTGATGGTGAAGAAGGTTTGGTTAAAACTAAACTCATTCAATTAGTTGATAATGATCCACGCTATTCCTCGTTGTTTAGAAAAGAAGGAAAATCGGTGCAAATTAAATGTAGTGAGTTATTTAGAAGTCATACAGGTCATCACACCACAAAAGTTTTATGTGTTGTGGATTCAGTGAAATATAAATAATAGAGATATTAAAAATATGGTAGAGCTTGAAGAACAACTTATTCAAAAATATGAAAATATCTTACTAAAAGCACAACAGTATAAAACTCCTGAAAGAGAGATGACAATTTTTGATACAGCCTTAAAAAGTCATCATGAAAATCCGATTACAGAACTGATTGCATTCTTTCTAGATCCAAATGAAAAACACAGCCTAAATTCAGGTTTTTATGATGGGTTTATCGAAGCTATCAAACAAAATGAAAAATATTCTGAGTTTGAATTTGGTGAAGTATTAGAGATCGTCACTCAACAAATCACAGATAAAGGAAAATTTATTGATCTATGGTTAGAAACGGATACAGCTTTAATCGTAGTAGAAGTTAAAGTTTATCACACACAAAATAACCCATTTAAAGAGTATTTAAGTTGGGCAAATAAAAAACTTAAAGATATCAATAAAATAAAACAAGAAACAGGTATTGAAAAGAAACTTGTTCCTTTAGTTTTTAGTCCAAATGGCTACACAAATATAGAAGGTTGGCTTGGGCTGTCATATTCAGATTTTACAACCCAATTAAAACAAACACTAGGAATGCAAATTATTAATAATCCTTTAAATAAATGGGGAGTTTTTGCACGAGATTTTTTACTACATTTAGATAGTTTTAATGAATCATTGGAAACAGATATGGAAAGCTTAAAATTTGTTATTGATAACATGCAAAAAATACAAGAACTCGTTGATCTACGAGAAAATGTTTATCAAGAAATCATTGACCATGTAAATAATGCCTTACAGATAGCTTTAGGCGAAGAATATGAGCCTTATGTAAGAAGACATACTTGGAATGGTACACCTGCTCTTAGATTCATTGGAAATAATTGGAAGGATTGGTCAGATACGGTTTTAAATCTACATATCAATACATCACCAATGGGTTGCAGTATCAATATGTATATTCAAAATCCAACAGATGAAATTATGAAAAACGTAAAAATACAGCTTAAGAAAAACCCTTACCCTATCGAAAAAGAATGGTACGAAGGAAAAAATAATCAATACTGGGGAATATCTTGGAAATTTAACTTATTCGATCTACATGATGTAACAAAACTCATTGTGTTCACTCAAAAAATTTTAAATCGTGTCGAAACTGAGTGGAAATAATTCTTTATATCTAATGCGTATCAGAGCAAAAAATGACAGTACAAAGCGAAGCACAACTTGAAAATGAACTTATTACACAGCTCAATGGCTTGGGCTATGCCAATGTCACCATTAAAGATGAAGCCGCTTTACTGTCAAACCTAAAAGCACAAATTGAACGTGCCAATGCACTTCCTCCCCTATCAAATGCTGAATGGAAGCAAGTCATTAGCCATTTGAATACTGGCACAGTCTTTGAACGGGCTAAAAATTTACGTGACTTATTCCCTGTCAAATTTGACGATGGTTCTAGTGGTCATATCTTTTTTTTATCTGATGACGCAACCAAGAACAAATACCAAGTCACCAATCAAATCACCATCGACCATCGTGATCACAATGGGCGTACCAGTCGCTTTGATGTCACGCTTTTGGTCAATGGCTTGCCATTGGTACAGATTGAACTTAAAAAGCGTGGTATGGAGATTGCAGAGGCATTTAATCAGACACAACGCTATACCCGAGAAGCCTATTGGGCAGGACAAGGGCTGTTTGGTTTTATTCAGCTGTTTGTGATTAGTAACGGTGCCAATACCCGTTATTACTCCAACGGCACCACAGGTATCGAGTTTGCCTTTCCATGGGCGGATGTCCATAACAAACACATCAATGAAATTGTCGACTTTGCCGAAGCTTTTTTCAATCAGCAGCATCTGACCCAAATGCTGACTCAGTACATGGTGCTGCTAGAAACCACCAAAAGCCTGATGGTGCTGCGTCCCTATCAGATTTATGCAGTACATAAAATTGTGGAGCAAGTGCAACACTCCGATCAGAACGGCTATATCTGGCACACTACAGGTTCAGGCAAAACCCTGACCTCATTTAAAGCCAGTCAGATCATCATGCAAATGCCCGATGTTGAAAAGGTCTTGTTTGTGGTCGATCGTAACGACCTCGATACGCAAACCTCACGCGAATTTAATGCTTTTAAAGCCGACAGCGTCGACAGCACCGATAACACATCGACCTTGGTAAAACAGCTCGATCAACGTCATGACAAACTGATTGTGACCACCATACAAAAGCTCAATCGGGCAATAAGCACTGAACGTTATTTAGAATCGATTGATTATCTTAAAAATAAAAAAGTGGTCTTTATTTTTGATGAATGTCATCGCAGTCAATTTGGTGAGACCCATCAGAACATCAAAAAATTCTTCAGCAATGCTCAAATGTTTGGTTTTACCGGTACGCCTATTTTTGAAAAGAACAGCCAAAGCAAAGCAGGTTTAAAACTGACCACAGATTACCTGTTTAATGAATGTTTGCATAAATACGTGATTGTGGATGCCATCCGTGATCGTAACGTCTTGCAGTTCCAGATTGATTATCGTGGCAAATACACCGCCAAAGGCATGGCGACGAATGAAAGTTATGAGGAAGACGTAGAAGGCATCGATACCAAAGAACTGTATGACAACCCACAACGCCTAGAAATGATTGCCCGCTACATTGTCAATATTCACGATACCAAAACTCGTAATCGTGAATTTACCGCAATGTTCTGTGTCAGTTCGGTCGAAACACTGACCCAATATTACGACCTCTTTGAAAAGGTGCAGGCTGAAAAGCAAATTGAAGATGAAGCACAAGGTCGGATATTTAAACCGTTGACCATTGCCACTATCTTTTCCTATGCTGCAAATGAGGCTGTACCGACTGATGACTTAAATGGCTTAATTCATGAAGAAGCCGCAGATATTCCAAGTCAGGTCAATTCATCCAGTCGGGATAAGCTAGATCGCTACATAGCGAATTACAATCGACAGTTTAAAACCAACTACAATTCTGGTGATCAATTTTATGCGTACTACCGCGACATTGCACAGCGCGTAAAAAACAGACAGATTGATATTCTAATCGTGGTCAATATGTTCCTCACGGGCTTTGACTCTAAGCCGTTAAATACCTTGTATGTCGATAAAAACCTAAAATATCATGGCTTGATTCAAGCATTCTCACGCACCAACCGTGTCTATAACGATAAAAAACCATTTGGCAATATCATCTGTTTCCGCAACCTAAAACGTGCAACAGATGAAGCACTGGCACTATTTTCCAATAAAGAAACGACCAAGATTGTACTTGTTCCCAGCTATGCGGAAATCGAACAGGATTACCAAGCAGCGGTGAGCAAATTGTTTGCCTTAACGCCCAATTACCAATCAGTCGATGATCTTGTCACTGAAGAACAGCAACTCGAATTTATTAAAGCTTTCCGTGAAGTGATGCGCTATAACGCGCAATTACAAACTTTTATTGAATACGATCAAGACCAAACACAACTTGATAAGCAGCACTTTGCAAACTTCGCCTCTAAGTATGCTGACCTATGCCGTGCCGTTAGAAAGACCACCAAGAAAGACAAAGTATCGGTACTTGATGATGTCGATTTTCAACTGGATTTACTGCATAGTGATCGCATTAATGTTGGTTATATCATCAACCTCCTACAGCTTGTTGTTGATACGGACTCAGAGGACAAGCGTCAGAAGTACCAAGCGCAAATTTACGATTTAATCAGTAGTGATATTAGCTTGCACGATAAGCAAGACCTCATTCAAAAATTCATTGAAGAAAACATGCCGAAGATGATCAACGGCCAAAGCGTCCAAACGGCTTTTGCTCAGTTCTGGGATGCTGAAAAAGAACAGGCCTATCAGCATCTTTGTAAAGAAGAAAACCTGAAACCAGAAGCCATGAAACAGGTTCTGGAGCATTATGAGTTCACCAAACGCCTACCACGTAAAGAAGAGTTGAAGGACTTACCAAACTATAAGGTTAAGCTGTTTGAACGGGAGAGCATTTTTAGCAATTTGCTGGTCAAGACACGCCAGTTGATTGAGAAGTTTTATACTGGTTTATAAATCAGTAACGCAGAATTTCAATTTGAGATAATTAAATGGAAAGAGTTACACAAGAAGACAAAGAGGAAGTAGCTATATTTCTAAAAGAATATAGCAAAATTAATAATAAATTTATTAAAATTAAATTTATAAGTAATAATCTAAAATTTAAAACTTACCTTAGTAATGAGGAAAAGGATTTCCATGTTGAGAAAATTTATTTATTGTTGGAGGATAAGTCTTTTAAAAAAATATTGGAGTGTGAGTTAAAGCTAAGTGATTTAATTCTTTTTTCTAAAAAATATTATTTCTCAATAAAATATAAGGAAAAACTAGATAGTGGTTTGGTATATAGTGGCACTGAATTGAAAAATTGGCTCAATAAACTTGAGTCAGCAAAAAATAAAATGACAAATTTATTAAATGCATCGCCTCTATCGAAAACTAAGACAACAGTTTTTTATTTAAGTTCAAGCTATGTTAATAAGATTTTGAATTATTTGAGAGAAGAAAAAATAATTGCTGTTATAGATATGGAAATGATAGATGTAAGATTTCATGAACTAAAAGAATATGCAAAAAAATATGATAATAAAGATATTGAAGATTTTTTGGAGTATATGAAAAATAATAATTATATTTCTCCTTTAAGTGGTATGGAAGATGATATAAAAATACCAGAATATAAGTTTTTAAGAAAATATAATGATATTTTACTAAGTGAAAAAATATATAATAAATTAATTGATTATATTGAATTTGTGGATAGTGATCTGCTTGATTTTTTTTACAAGAAAATAGAAACAGAAATATTAAATATGAAATCTCCACGAGTTGATAATACATCGCATAGAACATTCTTTATTAAAAGCATGTGGGATATTGATGGAAAGGCAGAGATTTCCCCAGATAAGAGACCATACAATATAAATATAATTTCTAAATTAATTCAAATTTTTTACACCGACTTAGATGTACTAAGTGATGATGCCGCAAAGGCTAAAGTTAAAGAAATATTAAAAATAAAATAATTTATTTCAATTATTTAGGTTTTTTTTGGAAAAATATTAAAAAAACATAAGGGCTTATAAATTCAAAAAAACCATGATGGCTCTAGCATTGTTATTGGAGCTCACAAATGCTTTTGAAGATTAAAGATGTTTGCCGTATTCTAAAAATTAGTAGAAATACGCTATATAACTTGCAACAAAAAGATTCTTCATTTCCAAAGCCAATAAAATTTGGAGATAAAAAACAAGCTCGTGTTTTTTATCGTGAAATCGAAATTAAAGAATGGGTTTTAAGTTTGAATCCTTCAGATTCTGAGCTGGAGGGCGGAAAATGAATTCAAAATATTCAAACAATACAAGCATAGCTGTTGAAGAAGCAGAAAGCACAAATGCTGCTGATTACTTTGAATATGATTCAATGGTAATTCAGGAGGGGACTGAAACAGCAAATGCTATGAATAGGATTTATGGCCTACTGCCTAAAGAATTCAAAAGGGCTACTAGAAATTTAGAGAACTATCCGAATCTTGAGGACATGCCAGTTATACCGTTGAGAAATTTAAATGGTGAAATTATTGGATTACGATTCATAAATTTAATTAAAGGTAATGAAATAAATATTGGGAATGGTAATATCATTTTTAATGAAAAAAGTAAGTCAGTGCTTTTAGTAACGGAAGATAGCCAAACTGCTTATAAACTATCAGACTCAAAATACAAAATATTATTAGTAAATAATTTAAGTCAAAATAAAGCTCAGCAGATTAAAGAAAAATTTAATGAGGTTTGTATTGTTACTACTTGTGATCATGTGAGGGATCTAAAAAGGCGTCTTGTTAGTTTAAATATTAAAATTATTGGTTTATCTCTACCTGTAGACTCTTTTACATGTACCAAAGAATTAGAGAATGAAATAAATAATCTTATTCTTAGCACTCAATTAATAGATTGGAAAGTTCCACAACCAATCAGAGCAGAATTACTACCTGTAAAAAAGCTTACTAAAAGTATGTTGCCAATGGATCTTGCTGATTATGTTTTTGACGAGGCAGAGCGTGCAGATAAAATGCCAGTAGATTTTGTTGCAGTCTCGTTATTGTCATCACTAGGTTCGGTGCTAGGTACAAAAGTGACAATTAAACCCAAGCCTCTCGGAGATTGGAGTGTGATGACAAATCTATGGAGTGCTGTAGTCGGCACACCTAGTATGAAGAAATCTCCAGCTTATGAAGCAGGACTTCGTCCAATTTCACAACTAATAGATAAGGCAAAAGAAAATAGTAAGTGCAAAGATTCTGATAAGAAATCAGATATAAGATTGATAAATCAAGAATTTAAAGACTTAACTGAAGATTTAATTATTAAGATGCGAGCTGAAAAATTATCTGCGGAGCAGGAACTTAAAGAGCTAAAAAAAGAACTTACCAAAATAAAAGATGAAATTGAGCGAGAAGAGCTATTTTTAAAAATTGCTAAGCAAGAGCTTAGAATTGAAGCCAATAAAAAAAATGAAGTAGCTAATAATGAGGATATACCAGAAAAGCGGTATAAAACTGATGATACAACAATAGAAGCTTTATCAGACTTGGAAGTAAATAATCCAAATGGAATTTTAGTATTCCGTGATGAGCTTGTTGGATTATTTGCATTTCTTGAAAAAGATGGTGGATTATGCAAACCTTTCTTTCTCGAAGGCTGGAATGGGACGGGATCATATCAAGTTGATCGAATTGGGAGAGGACCGCAATTTATTCCAAATCATTGCTTAACCGTCATGGGAGGAATTCAACCTGATAAATTAATTAAATATCTAGAACCTGCAATAAAAGGCTTGGGCAATGATGGGTTTATACAGCGCTTCCAATTGCTTGTGTACCCTGATGCTGAAACTTGGGAGTATGTTGACCGAATACCAGATAAAGATGCACGAAGCGCGGTTTATACAATATTTGAAAGTATGGATAAACTTAATGAAGTTTCTCTTTGTGGTATTGGTGCTAATAGTTCGGATAATGAAAACAAGAGACCTTATTTTATATTTTCAGACGAAGCTCAAAATATTTTCAAGGAATGGATGACTTTACTTCATAAGGAAAAAATACCTAAAGAAGATCATCCGATAATCCAAGAGCATTTATCTAAATATCCAAAACTTTTGGCAGGGTTAGCATTACTGTTTCATGTTATCGATGCTATTAATTTAGGTAGTGTCGGCGGAGTTAGTAAGAGAGCTATTGAAATGGCAATAGAGTGGTGTGAATATTTAGAAAGTCATGCAAGAAGAATTTATGGACTTGTACTACATTCTTCTAACTTTAGAGCAAGTACATTAGCTAACAAATTGAAAAAACTTCCAGAGTCAGATAAATGGCGTACAGACGGTTTTAGTGCAAGAGAGCTATTTCGTAAAAATTGGAAATCATTAACAGACATGCAGAATATATATGAAGCCGTAGATATCTTAAATGATGCATGTTGGGTACACGTTGAAGAGGTTGAGGCGACAGTAAAAGGTGGACGACCAACAAAACGCTATTGGATAAATCCAAAAATTTACGAAATGAGCTGAAATGGCACTGACAAAACTGACAGAACATAGTTTTGTCAGTTTTGTCAGTTAGGATATTAAGCAATTATATAAATCATAAAACTAAAAAATTTCTATATATGCAATTATTAGCAGAATGGAATTGATTCAAGGTATTATTGATCTAGGTGAAATTAATTTTTTACAAAAAACAACAAAAATAACCTATGTATCCAAGTTTGTATCTTTTTTACTTTATTGAAATAATTTTTCTTTAAAACAATGATTTAAGTTAGAGTATGGTAATGTGTGGGCCCACCAATTTTTTGTAATCATATGCTCAACTTTGCAATGATTTAATATATAAACCCATGAATTATAATGATTCATGGGTTTTTTATTTCTTTTTTTCAATATGCTGCACTGTAATATAGAAAGCTTTTCTTTATAGGATTTGTGATCTATATAATTTAACTTCACTTTACTTTTAAATGGCTAAAAATTAAGTATAAAAATCAAGATTTAATAACACGAAAATAAGTATCTAACCGATAAGTCGTAAATGCATCAACGATGTACGGGTCATCTTCCGCGACTTGACATTCATACTCCACACTCTGAAGCCATTTAGGTTGTGTATCAAAAGGGCTTTGTTGCACAAAGATTTGAAATGCAAAGCGCCCCTAACTGAGCCAAATTTAAGGCGTAACTTGGGTAAGTGGTCGACCTAATTCCGTAAATCTGTTGAGGACTGCTACACGTGTATGTATCGCATTTCACTTGGCTATCAAAACTCCTTGCACTGAGTTTATCTCCTAATAATTTAATACAGTGCATCTTAGTTTCAACCAAACTTCACCGATGATAGCCTGACCATTTTTCCATAGTGTCCTGCCTAAACGTTTAATTGTTCGAAATAATTCATTTCGCTCTAGCGAGCTACTCTTTGTATCTTTCCATGGTTTCGCATTTTTTCTAGGTGCAATCACCGCATGCGCTTGCCGATCTGCAATGACCTGACGGCATTGCTTGGTGTCAAGCTCCATCGGTATAAACAGAGTCAATTTGCTCATGTTGTGGAATCTGATTAAGTAAATCACCAAGCACCTGTGAATCACTGACATTATTGGTTGTGAGCTGAATAGCGCGTATTTGTAGGGTTTTAGCATCTATACCAATATGTAGTTTACGACATTGGCGACGATATTCAGGTCCATGTTTCTTGCGTTTCCATTCGCCCTCACCTAGAAACCTCATGCCTGTAGAGTCTACGAGTAGATGCAGCCCATCGCTACTTTTTTTTGGTAGCTGATTGCAATATCAATATGCTTTTGTCTTCTACAAATGGTGGAATACGAATATCACTGATATTCGGGGCTGTCCAATCTAATCTACAAAGATGAATAAAACTTTCAACAGAGCCAGTGACCATACGTAAAGACAAACGGAATAGAGATTTAATCATCAGACAGCATTGGATAGCAGCATCAGAATAGGTTTGATTTCGACCATGCTTGCCCTTTGGTTGAGCGTACCATTGAGTTTTGGGATCAAACCAAATAGAGATATTTCCTCGATTGATTAATGCTCTGTTATAAGAAGGCCAATTGGTTGTGCGATAGATTTTAGATGTGGACTTATTCATTTGAGAATTATAATGCTGAATAAGCCTTTAACGGTAGATTTGAGCAACAAAGCCCATCTAAACCATTCATGCAAATTGTCATATCAAACAAAGAGGCTGTACGAGTTGACCAGTGTGTTACGCCATGGATCAATTAATCTTGCTTCGGGTTAAGTAAAATTAAGATAATGCTTGCATGACCTTGATGTAAATCTTAGCTGGTAGCCATATTTAGAGTTGACTCAATAAATATAAAAACTTACTTTTTGAGATATTAAATTTGTTTTATTCTTTGATAATATTTAAACAACTCTATAATTTTAAAAAATATGATTAATCGAAAATTCGCTTTTATTTTCCTCTCGAGCCTGACATTAACGGCTTGTGCTAAAACGCCATCAGAGCCACCTGAATCTTATCAAAAGCAAGCCAATCAGAAAGTAACTGATCCAAGTTTACAGAGTGAAATTCATGAGCTTGTCGAGCGCACAAAGAAAAATATGGTGAATGTACAAGGTGGTTCATTTATTATGGGGGATTTCGGCACCATCACCAAAGAACTAGAAAAAACAGCTCCAGATAGTGTGGCAGTAACGAATCCCAAAGGCAATGTCGAGACACCTCCCTACAATAGCTATGTAGGTTATTCATCTGATAAAGATAATAAACCACCGCATAAAGTGGTCTTAGACAGCTTAAAGATGACCAATAATAAAATTACTTTGCAAGATTATTTGATCTATCTCAAGGCCACCAATCAAGTACAACCAGATTATTTAGAAGACTATCCAAAGGAAATTTTTCATAAACTCCCAGCAGGTGCAAATTGGTACAATGCACAAAAGTATTGTCAGTGGTTAGGCAATCAAATGGGGCAAAAAATGGATTTACCGACAGAAGCACAATGGGAATATGCTGCCCGAAACCGTGGACAATACCTTCTCTATGCAACCAATGATGGCACCATGAAAAATGGGGTAAATATTGCAAGCTATGAACAACTCAAAACCAATTCTGTTAAATATGGGTATAATAATTATGGACATCTTCCTATATTAGGAAAAGTATCACCAAATCCTTTGGGAATCTACGATATGGTGACAAATAATACTGAATGGGTCAGAGATTGGTATAGCGAAAACTACTATGCAGAGTCACCTGTTAAGAATCCACAAGGCCCTAAAGATGGCACAGAAAAAGTCTTGCGCAGCTCCTTTCCACAAGGTGGTGATAATGCTGCTGGTGGTGATGGCATGAATATTTACCGTCAAAAAGCCCCTCCATCCGCTATGTTCAAAGAGCATGGCAATACTATTGATGGAAGCCAAGATACCGCATTTCGTTGTATAAATTAATTTAAACTTTATACGTTCCATTTTGGTTATTTGATTCTAGTGAAGTATCAATCATCTCAATATTGCTTACCAACAGTGTATCTCTATCAAAAGGACCCGCTCCAATTCAGCTTTATTTTTTCGTGTTTCGGCTTTCCATATCGGATCTTTATAAACCCAATAATGTTCATGCTAAAATTGAGTATAGTCAGGCGTTTCTGAAAGCTTGATAAAACATCTATAGCCCGTTTGCAACAACGGTACAAAACTCTGCGGCTCACAGACATAATGCTTTATTTTTTCGCATCAAATTGAAATCAATAAATAATAAGCTAATACAATGCTTACGTGACTTTGATGTAGGCGTTAGGTGGTAATCCTCTTCAGCCTATTCCCTTAATTTATATTGAAAAATCGAAAGAGCTTTTTATTTATCCATCATTTTAAACATCGTAAATTCAAAATTATCTTTTGCACTGATTTCTTCTGGCCGCTGTAAATTCATTTTATTTTTTCTTATCACATCATCATGCCAAACAGGCAATGGTTTGATATGCAATAAAATTCTTCGCGCCACAAAGTTACACACATCAAAGGGATAAGAAAACAATGCTGGAACCCAATTATAATGATAAATGATTCGAAATGATTTCCATGTATCTCTCCAACTTTCTTTTGCACCCACGACCTTTTGACAATAGGTTAGTTGGGTAAACGGATCGATGGTACCGTACATAGGATGCGGTTTGGGGTAAAGCTCCTCTGGTCCTTTCATCATAAAATGACAAATAAAAGTCCATAAACCTTGAGTACGAAATATTCCAATCATTGGAAAGCCAATCACAAAGGTATGTTTTAGGATGCCGTCTTCGATGATATGTGCCCGAAGCTCTCGTAATGGAATGCCAGACAACCCAAAACTACTGCCCATAATATAAACTACATCTGTCCATTTCTTTTCTATATATTCTTGATCATTAATATAGAAAAAAACTTTACCTGTTTTTCTATTAAAAAGAACAGGCTTACAAATAGGTTGTTTATGATCGTATTTAAAATATGGGCTAAGAAAAGCGTAGAGAATTAAAAAAATCATAAATACAGCAATTAACACAAATAAAGCTGTTTCAGCAAAATTAATATAATCATCAAAAAATGGAGATATCCCTAAATATAAAGCCAATAAAATAATTGGCAATGAGAGAAATAATGGGCTGATGGCCTTTCCAAGTCGTGCATAGGATTGATCAATCAATTCAATAAAATCATCATTCATTTTTAAGAATGACCAATTATGATTTCTTTTAGAATCATTATCTGTCGTCATTAAAATATCTCCTTCTTCTAATTGAGAAAAAGGAACATCTTGTTTAAATACATCATAGCCAAAGACATGTTTTTTGATTTTACTTTTCATACTTACGAAATACCAACTTTAAACCTAATATTTGTTCTTCAATCGTTTGGAATCTTGATATACTCTGATCTGTAGATCAGCAAAAATTTACAAATCCATTTTTGGATATCATTATCTTGCTTGGGCAGAATATGTAATTAAAGATAAAATAGACTTTTTCATTTCTTATCAGAATAATCCTCAGGATAAGGATCATCTTTAATAACTTTTCGATAATCATAAATAGATTCTAAAATTAATTTCTCTGATGTATCTTCATGTCGTGCAGTAAATAGATATATTTCTTGAGGATGTTTAAAGCCATACAAGTCAAAAATTTGTTCTGAGTTTTCACTGAGATATATTAATGAATTTGCAGAACTTTTTATAATGTATATAAAAATAAAATATAAGATAAAATACCCAAAAAACCAAATTGAGATATTTTCAACTGAATAATCTCCAGGTAAAATAATCCAAATAAAAATAGTAGTCAAAACAGCTAAGGCGAACCAAATATAGCCTCCTTTCTTAACCGACGAATGAAACTTTTTCACAGATGACCCCATTCCAATCTGCATATGCAGTAAACCTGTTTTTGGACTAAGTACTGAATATAATTCATATACATTGGGTTCAATTTGCTTAGCAATACAAATGACATATTCATTTGCTGCTAACAATGCACGGTGAAACTGACCCACACAGACTTTGCCCTCTATGTTCATCACCACAGTTTGGATATGTAAACGGCTTTGCGTGGCTAAAAAAACTGTTTGTGCCCCCAATGAAACACTACCCGCAACTGTACTTAAAATCGCTGAAGACTTAATTAAATTATCTCCTGCTCCCCCCAAAGTATTTAACACACCATTATGGATTTCTAACGCTTCAATACGACCTTCAAATTTCACCAAATCATATAAATACATTAATTTTTCTTTTCTTGTTCTGCTATATAAACTTCAGGGTAAGGATCATCATCAATCGCTCTACGGTATTCATAAACCGATTCTAATATTAATTTTGCATTATCATCTTGATGTCGAGCCGTCAGCAAATAAATCTCTTTTGGATTTTTAAATCCATACATCTTAAAAACTTGTTCTGACTTTTCATTCATATGGCGTAATGAATTAAATGCATTTTTAACAATAAACATAAAAATAAAATAAAATACTAGCTACAGCTAAAATTAAAAACATTTCCTGGGTAAGATCACCATTAAATATAAAAATTAAAAAAACTCCAATAACACTAATTGCATACCAGACTATTCCACCTTTCATCATTGACTTATATGCAGGTTTATCGGCTGCACCCATACCCATTTGCATATGCAGTAAACCTGTTTTTGGACTAAGCACTGAACATAACTCATATACATTGGGTTCAATTTGCTTAGCAATACAAATGACATATTCATTTGCTGCTAACAATGCACGGTGAAACTGACCTACACAGACTTTGCCTTCTATGTTCATCACCACAGTTTGTATATGTAAACGGCTCTGTGTGGCTAAAAAAACCGTTTGTGCACCCAATGAAACACTACCAGCCACTGTACTTAAAATCGCTGAAGACTTGATTAAGTTATCCCCTGCTCCCCCCAAAGTATTTAACACACCATTATGGATTTCTAGCGCTTCAATACGACCTTCAAATTTCACCAAATCATGCATAATCAAACACTCACTACCGCTTTTACAAATTCTTGATATTCTTCATCTTCATTTTTAAAAGGGGTCTCTTTACTATTCGCTTTCCTGAAAGGTGTTTTTTGACACCAATCTTCTAAAGCATCGTCAGACCCATTTTTTAGTTCTATTTCAACAGCAACCAGACTTAATGTTATTACATTCAAACCAGCAATCACACGTACACTCATTAAAAAGCCATGACTGCATGTTGCGAAAGTTTTGTTGTCACATTTTTAAGTACAGCTGAACCCAGATGTGGCGCAACAGCACTAACAAGAAGACCAATCTGTCCAACGGTAAGTGCTAACTTGATAAAAATCTACCTGACAACTAAATTGGTCCGCATATAACAAAGCTTTCATCAAGCGAAGAAATATTTCAATCTGGTTTGATCCTAAGACCCAATGGTATGCGTAACCACAAAGTTAGCACGGACGAAATCAAACTTATTCCGATACAGCGATTCAATGCTGTTTTAATGATCAAATCTCTATTCCACCTTACTTTACGCATGGTCACAGGCTTTGCTATAGCCTGATTAAACTCTGTGGCTGAGCAGCCCCGAATATCAGTGATATTCGTACTCTACCCTTTGTAGACGACTAAAGCATATGGATATTGTAATAAGCTATCAGAAAAGTCGTAGTGGGTTACACTTACTTGTCGACTCTACGGGTTTAAAATTTTTAGGTGAAGGCGAATGGAAGCGTAAAAAGCATCAGCCTGAATAACGTCGGCAATGGCATAAACTGCATATTGGTATTGATGCTGAAACGCTTCAAAGACGTGCTGTTCAGCTTACGAAAAATAATGTCAGTGATTCACAAGTACTTAGTGATTTTCTGGAACAAATACCACTAGATGAGGGAATAGATTCTGTCTATACCAATGGGGCGTACGACACGAAGTGCTGCAGACAAGTGAATTTAGATCGTCAAGCACATGCAGTGATTCCACCTAAGAAAAATGCAAAGCTATGGAAAGATAAAAAGCTAGCTCGTTAGAGCAAATAAGTTACTTCAAACGGTTAAACATTTAGGCAGAACTCTATGGAAAACTGTCAGGCTATCACCGTCGCAGTTTGGTGGAAACCAAGATGCATTGCATCAAATAATTAGGAGATAAGCTGACGGCAAGACATTTTCAAAGTCAGGTTAATGAAATTTATGCGCGAGTGGCAGTTCTGAATAGGTTTACGGAATTAGGTAGACCTCACACCCAAGTTGTCACTAAATTTAAATGGATTGGGGATAACTCACCCTTTGAAGGTTTATGCATCAAAGCCTTTTACAACAAGGAATAGCCATTTCTGAAACCTGCTCAAGAATATCTAATATTGAAAATCTAAAAAATATCTATTGAGATACAAGCTCAAGACTCAATAACAAAACCACATTAATATCTTTTTACTATTAATTAAACATAATTATTATATAAAATATATGGTATTAATAAATCAACTACGGGGCCTATAAATTTCGGCCAATATTAAGACTCAACCTGTTCAGGCTTTCTTAAGTCCAAATAAAACTCAATAATTGACCAAATAACAATCAAAGCAAACATTGCAACAGCGAATAACACAGCAGTTAAATAAATCATGCTTGAGTTCTCCGTTAGAAAACGAGTTAAGACCAACAGGTTAAAAGTTTTAACCTACGACAAAAGTCTAATAAGAATTTCTGACGGTGCCTAGCCATATTTAGCAAATTTTTAAGAGTATTTTTATCTATGATGATAGCTTTACCATATAAAATTTAGCCGATTTATTGCTAAAAAGTATCAGTCTTCAATCCCCCTTCTTATTCCGATTTGTAATATATGCACAATTCAGATCAAAGCTCACTTAAATCCTCTTGACTCATGATCCAAACAAGCAGAAATTACACCTTTTTAAAATCACCGTATCACCGACTATGTTGAAAAAGTTTATTGGCGAATCTGCATTTAAATTGGCAGGCTGGAAATACCACGTAGAACCTGATGTTTTAGAAAATAAACAAGTGATCGTCGGCTTTGAACACACCTCAATGATGGATGCTGTTCTTTCATTGGCCCTTTGCCAAATTTACGACATCAAAATTCACACGCTGATTAAAAAAGAACTCTTTAAAGGTCCATTTAAACCTGTTCTTGAAGCGATTGGCGGTATTCCTGTAGACCGTAAAGCCAATAAAGACATAGTGACTCAAATGGTTAAGCATTTTGAAGCTAGCGAAAAATTTAATTTAGTCATTGCTCCAGAAGCGACCCGTGCAGTACGTGGTGAAGCACGAAAACCAATTCGTACAGGCTTTTGGTATATTGCTAAAGCAGCAGGTGTGCCGATTGTATTAATGTATGCCAACTCAAAAACCAAACAAGGTGGTATTTTCGGTAAGATTTACCCGACTGAGCTCGATCACGATTTAGCCTTAATCAAGCAGCTCTATAAAGATAAAGTAGGTTTAGATATCGTGATCCCTGAACCTAAAAATAAACACTAAGCGCAATTCACGTTTTAACGAACTACGTATTTAAAGATATAAATGTATCGTGCTCCACGCATTGTACATTTATATCTTCCTGTTATAACAGGATCAGACTCCCCCTTTTAGCCCGATTCTCATCATAAGAAAAATTACAGTACGGGCGTTTAGACATTTCGCATTATTTTCTCAAATTTGGATATTTTTTTTTCAACTACTCAATTCATGAAATCCAGTACTTTCACACAAAAAAGCCATTATGGTAGAATTTGCTCAATTTGATAGGCATAAGGCCAATCTACAAGGAGCATATTTCGCATGGCGGGTCATTCCAAGTGGGCTAATACTAAGCATCGTAAAGCAAAACAAGATGCAAGCCGCGCTAAAGTATTCACAAAATTTATCCGTGAAATCGTGACAGCTGCACGCTTAGGCGGCGGTGATGTAGCGTCTAACCCACGTTTACGTGCTGTTGTTGAAAAAGCATTAGTTGCAAACATGACACGTGACACCATTAACCGTGCGATCCAACGTGGTGTGGGCGGTGAAGAAAATACCGATCTAAAAGAAGTAACCTACGAAGGATATGGCGTTGGTGGTGTTGCAGTCATCATTGAAACAATGACGGATAACTTAAACCGTACTGTTCCTGACGTTCGTCATTGCTTCTCGAAAACTGATGGTAATTTAGGTACTGCAGGTTCAGTGGCTTATATGTTTACCAAACGTGGTGAGATTACTTTTGAAGATGTTTCTTTAGAAGATCAAATCATGGACATCGCTTTAGAAGCAGGTGCTGAAGACATCGAAGTGGACGAAGAAGAAATTCTAGTTATCACTACACCAGAAACTTTCGGTGAAGTTCAGGATGCACTTGCTGCAGCAGGTCTAAAATCTGATAACGCCGAAGTGGTCATGAACCCTTCAACTAAAGCGTTGATTTCAGATATCGAACAAGCGAAAAAAATCATCAAAATGATTGATATGTTTGAAGATCTAGACGACGTTCAAAACGTGTATACCAACGTTGAATTCACCGATGAAGTAATGGCTGAGTTAGAAGCTCTATAATTCAATCGACTGAAGTATAAAACGCACCCATCGGTGCGTTTTTTATTGCCTAGCTTTCAACTGTTTGAGTTTATATATGAGAGCTGTATTTAAACCTTATTTAACAATCCATTACAGTTAAAAACGTTATATTGCTTAATTACAAAACTTGAATGTAATGCAACCACATGTTCAATTTTACCAATACGTTTGAGTAAAATTTCACTATAATTCTCCATATCACGCGCAACGACTTCAACAATAAAATCTGCCGACTGCCCTGTCACTAAAAATGCATTAATGACTTCTGGAATACTTTCTAATTCTTCTAAAAATTTAGCAAAAGTATCTGTATCATGTTTGCTTAAGGACACCTGTAGCAGCACATGCAAACTAAAGCCCAATTTTTGATAATTAATTTCACGTTTTAGACCACTGATAATATTGTGATCAATCAATTGTTTGATCCGACGATGAACTGAACTGACCGATAAATTCACCCGCTCTGACAGTTCATTTAAATTGACATCTTCATGGGTCAAAATTTCTAAAATTTGTTTATCAAAACGGTCTAGTTCCATCAGTCTACTCCAGCCATTTTTGAAAACAGTGCTGATGATCCAGATTCATCAAACACCTGTTGTCATTTTCAATGTTATTTTAAATTTTAAAATCAGCATTTATGTGCAAGTTTTCTCATGTATAGCATGATTTATTAAAAATAATAAAGCTCATATGCATTATGAACATAATAATTTGCATAAATATCGTGTTTAAATGAATGTTTTTTCATCAAAGTTTAGTTTTTATATTCTAAATAACGTCTTTAGACAACCTACCAATAAAGCTTCTCGATGCATTCCATTGATCTGAATAAATCAATTTCTGATAAAAGGGAAAGATATTTTATTTATATTTTTCAATTTTTTATTTTTACTTTATTTTTCAATGTGCGCTCTATGTCACATTTCATTTTTTTCACTTATTTACTTGGTTTGGTAATTACATTAAAAAATAGCGGCGGTTCATAAATATACAAAAAAACAAAAACGGAAGAATAAACATGGCAATTAAATCACTGAGTTCACTCAGCTCAAAATTAAGTTCTGTACTTAGTCCTTCCCTACAGCTCAGTACAATTAGCAGCACGGTCAGTAACCTACTTAGCCCGCTTAAACCTACAACAAACATCACGGATACGCTGACAGGATTATTAGATAATTTAGGTGGGACAAAGTCTTTTGATTTTAGCGCACTGACTAAAACGCTGCCCCAACTGATTAGCACGATTCAAAGTCTAACATCTAATAACGGTTCAAATTCGGATGCACTCAAGACATTGATGACAACTCTGCAACCACTCCTACAAAACTTAGGTAGCAACGCTGGCTCGACAGAGATGAATCAGTTGGTTCAATCCTTACCTACCATTGTCAACAGCTTGCAAAGTTTACTGAGTAGCACCAATAATCAAGCCAATCTTCCTGACAATATTAGTAGCGCTGTAAATGCCATCAAACCACTGCTTGCTATGCTTGGAAGCGCAACAGGGTCAACGGATGCAACACAAATTATCAATACACTCAGCCAAGTTTTAGAATATGCGCAACCCATTATTCAGATGATTGGGAGCTCGTCTTCTGGAAACATCGACTTTGGGCAAATTGCACAAGGTGCAACGACTGCCCTCCTGCCTTTATTAGCCTCAATCAATAAAGATAACTCAACTATTGATATGGAACAGTTGAGTCATGCTTTACCGACAGTGATTGGAAGTGTGACCAATCTAGTGACCGCCATTTCATCAGCCAACCAAGGGAATGTCCCTGAGACCATTTCAGGGGTGATCAAAGGACTTAATCCGCTTCTAGATTTACTGGCAAAAAGCGATGTCATCGATACGGATCAGGCTCAAACCGTCAAAGCGATTTATGATGTATTAAATAGCGTGAGCACCATTTTGGATGTGGTCAACAATCCATCCTTACTGACGCTTTCAACTGAATTAAATCAAGTGATTGATTCATTGAAACCAGTCATTGCTCTGATGGACAGTAATGGTGAAGCGACTCAGTTCCTCGATCAACTGACCATTCCAGATCTTGGCGATTTACTTGGCAATCTTGCTCCTGAAAAAATTGATCTTGGTTCTATCACGGATCAGTTCAACCAATTGACTGAAAACCTCACGGGCCAATTACCGAATATTAATGACCTATTGGAAAATTTAGGTTCTGCTCAAGGTGATTTTGATATCTCCACCATCATCCCAAGTATTAAGGATGCGCTAGGCAATATCTTCTACCCTGTTATGCCGCTGAATACTTTACAAGCCGATAGTATCAGTCCAGTACTGAATATTTTGGATATTCAACAACAAAGCTATATTTAAGGATTGAATGTCTGATGAAAAAGCGCGCTGTTAGGCGCGCTTTTTTAAAGCAGTATGACGCAAAGTTTTCATATAAAGAGCTTATACACCACGCCAATCTACCCGTGCGTTACGTTCTGTTTGGTATATACGTTGCACATATTGACCTAAAGGCAAATCGCTCAAATAGGCTTTGTAAGCTTTAAACTCTTCTGACAAGGTTTCGCCATGCTCTTTTTCCCACGGCGTTCCGACAATCTCCAATATCGGCGCCAACATTGAACACACAGCAATATCAGCCAAACCTAATCGGTCGCCTACAAAATAACGCCCACCTTGTTCGATCAGACGTTGATTTAAATCAACCACAATTTCCTCCAATCGTTCACGCGATGCCGCAACCTTATCCGTATCTAATTGATAACCTTTAGAAACCAGTGCCTTTATAATGGGCTTGGAATATTTTTCAAACTGACGTAAATATCCCTTTTCACCAATTAAAATATCAAGTGATTCTTCACTTTCATTTAATACATGTGCCAACCCCCAACGGCGCACATGTTGGCCTAACTCAATGGAGAGTTCATTAATTTCTAAAGCGTCTTCACGCAGTTTGACATCTGGACGGATCAGACTATGTTCGGGGTAGGTCGCATCCAAGTAAAAGGCGATTTGAGTTGAATCTGCAACCCAATGATCTTGATCACGTAAAATCGGTAATTTGTTTTGCCCTGTTTTAAGCTGTGCAAATGCACGATGTACACCCGGCATTAAATTATGAGCCACATAATCCAACTCTTTATGATCGAGTAACCAGCGCGCCTTTTCACAAAAATGTGAGAGTGGAAACTGGTAGAGAGTTCGCATAAATGCTCCAAGTTTTTGTTGTAACTGTGGTTTATAAAACCCAGTAATTTTATAGGGATACTTTAGTCACTGTGTTATTGAAACACAATGTCATTTTTGCACCTATTCTGCATCCGTAGTGCAACTCAAGCTTTATTCAGACGTGAATTCATCTCGATCTCAGCGCGATTCAATAAGTTATACATTCTCCTTCCCATATCACCTGACTTTATTATGGCTTTCATGTAAAATCATCCACAATTTTTTTATAATACTTTGTGAGTTATTTCATGGGTTTTAACTGTGGTATTGTCGGCCTGCCGAACGTTGGTAAATCAACGCTTTTCAACGCATTAACCAAAGCTGCGATTGCTGCTGAAAACTTCCCATTCTGTACAATTGAGCCAAATACTGGGATCGTACCTGTACCTGACCCACGTATGGATAAACTTGCTGAAATTGTAAACCCACAACGTGTTGTCCCAACCACGATGGAATTTGTGGATATCGCAGGTCTCGTTGCTGGTGCATCTAAAGGTGAAGGCCTTGGTAACCAATTCTTAGCCAACATTCGTGAAACGGATGCTATTGCACATGTTGTACGTTGTTTTGAAGACGAGAATGTCATTCACGTAAATGGCAAAATTGATCCACTTGACGATATCGCAACAATCAACACTGAACTTGCACTTGCTGACTTAGAAGCTGTTTCTAAAGCAATTACACGTCTAGCAAAATCTGCAAAAGGTGGCGATAAAGAAGCGATTGCGACCAAAGCTGTTTTAGACAAAATCTTACCTTTACTGGATGAAGGTAAACCTGCGCGTGCAGCTGACCTTGATGAAGATGAACGTAAATTGGTGCGTGGTTATGGGTTCTTAACCCTTAAACCAACCATGTATATTGCCAACGTTGCAGAAGATGGTTTCGAAAATAACCCTCACTTAGAAGCAGTGCAAAAATTAGCTGCTGAAGAAAATGCGATTGTGGTTCCACTTTGCAACCAAATCGAAGCAGAAATTTCATTACTTGAAGATGAAGATCGTGCGGAATTCCTTGAAGCTTTAGGCATGGAAGAACCTGGTCTAAACGTAGTTATTCGTGCAGGTTATGGCTTACTCGGCCTTCAAACATACTTCACAGCGGGTGTACAAGAAGTTCGTGCTTGGACAGTGAAAATTGGTGCAACTGCACCTCAAGCTGCTGGTGTGATTCACACTGACTTCGAAAAAGGCTTTATTCGTGCTGAATGTGTTGCCTACAACGACTTCGTTCAATACAACGGTGAAGCTGGTGCTAAAGAAGCAGGTAAATGGCGTTTAGAAGGTAAAACATACATCGTTCAAGATGGCGATGTTCTACACTTCCGTTTTAACGTATAAGACAGTACTCATAAGAAGCCAGCAATTTGCTGGCTTTTTTAATTTTAGGCAAAAGCCCAAGCCAAAAAATAAGCATATTTAAAAACTTAAAACCTGCTTAAAAACAAAATTATATCGACACGAATACATGATTTGGTTGCTGAGTCACCACAGTGCAACGACTTAAATCTCTACCGTTCTGCTATAAATTTACCCATAGGCACTAATGCCTATTTTCATAGAACAATAGCAATGAAAAAAATCAGCACAATTCTAACAGCAGGTATCTTTACAATGCTTAGTGCAACTGCGTTTGCATGTCCACAAGGCACCACACTTACAGGTGGTACAGGTGCAAACCATAAAGGTGGTACTTGTGTTTCCATTGCTAAAGATGCAAAACATCAGGAACGTACTGCTACACATGCAGCACAAGTTGCGCAGCATGATGCAAAAGTCGCTCGACACGATGCAAAACAAGCCAGCCAATTGGCTCAGAGTAAAGTGAAACATAATCAAAAATTAGCAAAACATGATGCAGCTCAAGCACAGCATCTTGCAACACAAGCAAAATCAGAAGCTAAAACTTCAGCCCATGCTGCCAAAGCTGCAAATACTGACGCAAAAGCAAAAATCGCTGCACAAAAGGTCGCTGCGGAACAACATAAAGCAGCTGTTAAATCCTAAACAGTTGAGAATTAACACATCGTAAAAAAAAAGCTGGAATTATTCGGCTTTTTTATTTAAATCATTTATGGGTGAGCAGTATGTAATGCTTTTGCATCCATCTCTGCGCGCTGTCTTCTTGCTTCTGTCAGCATGCGTTGTTCAAGCTCTTTACGAAAGCCTAGTAGAAACACAAACTCAGCTAGAACAAATAAAGGCCCTATTGCCAAGCCAATGACATCATCCATAAACGCAGGCTTTTTCTTTTCATAATAATGACCGATAAACTGGATGATCCAACCCACTACAAAGATCCCCACACTCCAGATCAGCCAAGACATAAGGCTCATTTTTGCGATCATTAAGGCTAAGGGATATGTGATTGCAAACACCAAAAGCATGATCAAACCGAAAATTTTATCTAAACTCAGGTAATAGATGACACTGGCAATAATCAACAACAATGCAAGGGTCAGTTCAAAACCTGAAATCATCAGCCCTGCTCGTGCGGTTAGACACATAATCGAAAACACAATAAGCGGAATACCCACAAAATGCGTTAGCACATTTTTTCGATCTAAATGATATGCTGCATATTGGCTTAGCAATCTTTCAAGTTTGCTCATTAACTTACTCCTTGTTCATTCACTCATTTCACTATATAAAAAATGCATCAATAAAGTTGTCAGCTAATAGACAAGTTAGACCATAAAATAAGGATATGCTGTGCTGGACGCTCAATATGTGCATCAACTCAATAAAAATGTATGGTATTCAGGCTTAAAAGTTTCCTTCCAAGACTTTATCTGCCGCCATGCCCTAACCTTAACTTTCGAAAAAGACGCACGTGTTTTTTTATCAGGACAGCGTTTTAATGGTATGTATGCTGTCTTAGAAGGCGCAGTTCGCTTAGGCTATATTGATATTCATGGCAAAGAAGCGATTGCCGCCATTGCTGAGCCGATTATGTGGTTTGGCGAAATATCCTTGGTTGACCAATTACCACGCTCTCACGATGCCATCTGTATCAAAAAATCCACCTTATTACACTTACCGACTCAAGCAATTCAGCAATTATTACAACGACACCCTGAGTTTTGGTTTCATATTGCCCAGCTCACCAGTCAAAAACTTCGCTATGCCTTTATGGAACTCATTGCCTTACAAACGCAAAGTTTAAGTCAACGTCTCGCACAGCGTCTGCTGTTTATTTTAAATGGATATGGAAATCATTTGGAAATTGAGCAACACACCATACACATCTCACAGGAACAACTCGCGCAACTGATGAATTGCTCAAGACAATCAGTCAATCAAGAGCTTCAGCAGTTGGAAAAAATGCAGGTTCTTCGTGTAGCGTTTAAACAAATTGAAATTTTAGATCTAGCGCAGTTACATCAGATTGCTCATGCACTTCCTGTGCATGATGTCTGACATTTGTGATTTAAATAAGTGCATTTAATTGCACCAGAATGATTCTTTATAGTTATTTTGCTTTTATTTGTGGCACTTCGCTTTATCGAGTTTTGATCACGACAATAATTGGCAAACATTTACACTGTCAAAACCATTTGTACATGCTGCAACTTCTTGAGTTGATGCTTCTGATTTGTCTTCAGTCGCTGCTTGTACATTGACCGCTGTAGTCAAAACAGCCAAAACCGATAACATCATTAATGTTTTTTTCATCTTAATCACCTATTCAACATCTTTAATTTAACTTACATACTTCATCTTTTACGCATTAATTTTTACATATTTTATCAAATAATGATAATTTTAATTTTTTATCACATTATTCATACTTTATATTATTAATATTTTAAAGATATTAATTAAAGAAAAAGACAGACGATTAGCATTCTAAAATGGAGTGTTTTTTATCAATGAATCTTTATAAAAAATAATTATGTACTTAATAATCAATGCTTTTTATCTATTTAACTTCAGAAAACAACCATGCAATTTGGAATTTAGCTCAATACTACGGCAGCGCACTGATTTAATTTTTTATATGAAATAGCGATGATTTTAGGAGGATTTTCCAATCTTCTATTATAGATTTATTCTTGTTTTTTGATATTTTCCAAAAAAAAAGCAGTGAAAATTCACTGCTTTGATCGGGTTAAATGCCTACTTTTTTCGGATCGGTATTTCCGAGTTCAGGGTTTTCAATCGCACCTTTGCATTGATTTTTATCACGCTCATAATCTGCTTGCTTCTGTGCAACAGTCGAACTCTGATCAATACTTTCACGTGCCCAAATTTCCAGACTTGTTAATGCCTTACGACATAGTGCATATTTCCCTTCAGTCACAGAATCGGTCATTTTGACATTGATCCGCCATTCCGTACTCAATTTACGCGCTGGAATACGAACTTTCTCTTCCATCTGATCGACTTGCTTTGCATAAACAATCGGATCGGCTTCATTGATAAACGCCCAAGCTTTGGCAGCATACTCCGTTGCATCATTGGTTAATTTAGGTGCTGCTTTAATTTCGACTTGAGCTTGTTCAGCTCCATCATTACCACAGGCCTGCAACAACACCGTGCTGCTCAATAATGAAACAATCAGTATCCCACGCATCTTTAACCTCTGCATATCCAGCTCATTTCAGCAAACATATTCGGCAATATGCTAGTGAATTCGAGTACAATACTCAATCATCATTTGACCTGTTGTTCAACTCTTTCAAAGGTGTGTCGTGTCTGAGCACAAACTTCCTACAGTTCAGCCTGCGGGTTTTTGGCAAGGTGCTAAAGATAGTCAAGCCATTATCTTTACCTATCTTCCTGTTTCTTTTGCATTTGGGGTTTCTGCGACTCAATTTGGTTTCACTGCGTGGGAAGCCTTATTTTTATCTTGCTCTATGTATGCCGGTGCCAGTCAGTTTCTCGTCGTTGCGTTACTGGGAAGTGGAACATCCATTTGGATGACTGCACTCACTGTGATTGCTCTCGATATACGCCATTTGCTCTACGGTCCTGCTTTACAAAACCTGATTCAAGACCGACTCAATTTAAAGAAAACGGCAGTTTGGGCTTGGGGTTTAACCGACGAAGTTTTTGCATCAGGTATGATCAAACTGTCGCAACGTCGTCAAGAATGGTCAGAATCTTGGATGTTAGGACTCAGCTTATTTAGTTGGCTGTCTTGGGCAACAGGCTCATTTTTAGGCGGTTTATTTGCCGATCAAGTCAGCAACCTTCCACAATTTTTACAAGCTGCACTCGACTTCCTACTGCCTGCATTGTTTTTAAGCTTTTTACTCGCAGCATTTGAGAAAAAACATACATTTGTGGTCACGGTTACAATTATTGTTTCTGCGATTGCTTGTTACTTTATCGACTTGTCTGCTGCGATTTTTATCGGTATTTCTTCTGGTATTTTTGCCGGTTTATTCAAACATTATGTCTTAAAAAAACCTGATCCTGAACATATGGGTGAAGCATCATGAATCTAGAAATTATCTTGGTCGGGATCTTGGTCGGAATTGCGAATTTTGCATCACGGTTTGGGCCATTTTTTGTTATTCAAAAATTTCAGCAAGGTTCACAACAGCGTGGTTCTTTATGGCTCAAAATCGCTTTGGGCTCGATTGGCATTGCCGCAATTAGTTCAATGTTGGTGGTTGCAACCTTACCGCCTCTGCTTGAAACCCCAAATAAAAGCTTTGCCATGTTGGTTGGATTTGCGGTGCTTGCAGGCTTGTATTTTAAGTTTAAAAAAATTGTCCCTGCTACACTGACTGCGGCACTGACTTACGGCTTAGTCTATACCTATATACCTTTTCATCTCTAAAGCCGAGACAGCGACAATCCCCCTCAAGCACAAGCTTCTTCAGCCTGTGCCTTTTAATTAGCAATATTTATGAGATAGTCAACGCATAACATAAAAAATCTAGCGAAAACCAATAGATGGCAAAGCACCATTGTATTCAAGGCAAAATTTATATTCATTCTAGACAACCATCTGAATTAAGCTGGGGACTGCAAAAACCCATCGAAAGCGTATATTTTCAATGCTTCATTCAAAGCCAGCTGTTCAGTGGTAATTTCTGCGCTGTACATTACCAAACTGCAGATCAGATCCGCGCCATTTATATAGAGAAAAATCAGCAAAAGACGATTGTGGGCTTATATAACTACACACAGCAGATTCTGCACTTACATCCGCGTCGCCTGATGTTTTCACACATATCAATACCCCGCTTGTTTAGCAATTTTCTGCAGCTGACCGACTTCTTATTGATTTTTCTATTGTGTATTTTCAGCATTGGCGCATGGCTCAATTCATCATTTCACCTTCTATCGGTAGCTGCAGACGCGCTCTATTTCACTGCCATTTTAATTAGCTTAATATTGATTTTATGCATATGCGCCGTACCACTGCTCGGATTGCTGTACTGGCCCAACTTCCGTCAAACATCTGTGCAGCTTCGTGCGCTTCAATGTGCAAATTTGGATATTGAGCCATTCCCTGCATCTGTAAAAAATGCTGGCATATTTAAAGTGAATTTAAATAAAAACAAATAAACACCACTATTTAAAGATTTTCGCAGGTACATAATTAAGCGAACGCCCCCATAAAGATATAAAAAAAATTGTTGGACAATATCATTTATTTATGTGAACACTCTCTTATCTCTCGAACAAGTTCTGCTATGCTTAAATTCCCATAAAATCAAGCATGGATGATTTACATGAGCGTCACTATTGGTACTCCACTTCAGTCTTCAGCGTATAAAGTCTTACTGTTAGGTTCTGGTGAACTCGGTAAAGAAGTTGTGATTTCATTGCAACGTTTGGGTGTAGAAGTTCATGCTGCCGATCGTTATGACCATGCTCCTGCCATGCAAGTTGCACATTTTTCTCATACTTTAAATATGGCAGATCCTGAGGCACTTAAAGCTTTAATTTCTCAAGTGAAGCCTCATTTGATTGTTCCTGAAATTGAAGCTATTGCGACTCAAGTTTTAGTCGAGATTGAAGAACAAAATATTGCCACTGTCATTCCTTCTGCAAAAGCTGTCAACCTGACAATGAATCGTGAAGGGATTCGCCGTCTAGCTGCCGAAGAGCTTGGACTCCCGACTTCAGCCTACCGCTTTGCCAATACCCTTGAAGCGTTCCGTGCTGCATGCGATGACATTGGTTATCCAAACTTTGTTAAGCCTGTCATGTCGTCTTCGGGTAAAGGACAGTCACGTGTAAAAAGCTTTGATGAAGTCGATGCTGCTTGGGAATATGCACAAACAGGTGGACGTGTAAATCAAGGTACAGTGATCGTAGAATCACAAATTGACTTTGACTTTGAAATCACCCTGCTGACTGTTCGTGCTAAAAATGCAGAAACAGGTGAAATTGAAACATCATTTTGCGATCCAATTGGCCACCGCCAAGACGCTGGTGACTATGTAGAAAGTTGGCAACCACAACTCATGACTGCTCTTGCTTTAGAAGAAGCCAAGCGTATTGCCAATAAAGTAACCATTGCATTAGGTGGATGTGGCATTTTTGGGGTGGAACTGTTTGTCAAAGGCGATAAAGTATGGTTTAGTGAGGTATCACCTCGTCCACACGATACAGGCCTTGTCACTCTTGCATCGCAATTCCAAAGCGAATTCGAACTGCATGCACGTGCCATTCTTGGTCTGCCTGTGAATACTGCTCGACACAGTACTGCTGCAAGCGCAGTCATCTATGCAGGCGTGGATGATACCAATTTATCATTTACTGGCTTAAATCTTGCTTTGGCTAATCCAAACACCGATTTACGCCTCTTTGGTAAACCAGAAGGCTTTAAACGTCGCCGTATGGGCGTAGCAACAGCACGCGCTGAAACCACAGATCACGCGCGTGAACTTGCTCAACATGCTGCACAACAAGTCAGTGTTCAACAAAACTAAGTTTGTAACACCTTAACGGACCACTGTTCATGATCAATACGCTTCCTCTGCTGAATTACATTAAAAGTAACCACGACATTCAGGCGATTAACCAATGGCGCTCAGATGTTGAAAATCAGTTACAGGAATGCTTTGAAAATGGACAGTCGATTCGTGATGTAATTTTGGCTCGTTCGAATCTAATCGATGAAGCCTTAAAGTTCTTATGGACACATGCTGAACTCGACCAAACCGATCTCGGTTTATTTGCTGTCGGTGGCTATGGTCGCCGCGAAATGCTGCCTTACTCCGACGTCGATATCATGATTTTGTCCGAAGATGAAATCAGCCCAGAACAAGAAAAACTCATCTCCAGCTTTATTTCAACTCTTTGGGATGTTGGTAATTTCAAACCGGGCATCAGTGTACGTACTATTAACGATTGTGTTGCTCAAGCCACCAATGATTTAACCGTGGCAACAGCCCTGATCGAAGCACGTTTGATTGTGGGCAATGAACACCTAGCTAAATGGCCACGCCGTATCGTGTCACAGACATGGACGGATAAAACCTTCTATGATGCCAAAATGCAAGAGCAAGCCAAACGCTATGCTCAACATAACAATACCGAAAGCAACTTAGAACCCGATATTAAAAATGCGCCCGGCGGGATCCGTGATATCAACCAAATCGGATGGATTGCTAAGCGTCATTTCCGTGTCAATCGCATTTATGACCTTGTACATTTAGGTTTTATTTCAGAGTTTGAACTGGGTGTTCTTGAAGAAACAGAAAGCTTTCTTTGGGAAATTCGTCATCATTTACATCGCTTAACCAAGCGCGACGAAAACCGATTATTGTTTGATTATCAACGTGACATTGCTGCTAAATTTGGCTATCAGCGCGAAGAAGGTAAATCACCGAATTATCCAATCGAACAGTTCATGAAACGTTACTATCGTAGCGCTCAGCAAGTGACGACGTTAAATGAAATGCTCTTGGCTTATTTTAATGAATCTGTCATTACGCCACGCTTACCTGACTATGAACGTAAGATTGAAGAGATCAATGCCAATTTCAAATTAGTTGATGGTAAATTGGCTGTGCAGCATCATAAAATTTTCTCTGAAAATCCAAGTGCTATTTTAGAAATTTTCTACCTCTTGGCGAATCGTCCTGAAATTGAAGGGATTCGTGCCCGAACTTTACGTCTATTGTCTCTTGCGGCAAAACGTATTGATCAAAACTTCCGTGACAATCCTGCACATCAAGCCTTATTTATGGCGATCATTCGCTCACCCTACCGTTTATATGACACCATGGTGGCGATGAAACGGTATGGTGTGCTCGGCAACTATATTCCTGCCTTTGGGCAAATCATGGGACTCATGCAATACGACTTGTTCCATATTTATACTGTCGATGCCCATACCCTATTATTACTGCGTAATTTAAACCGTTTTAAAGAGCCTGAATTTGCTAAGGACTTCCCTGTCGTTAGCTCTGTATTCCAACGACTGGCGCGCCGTGACATTGTTTATTTAGCGGCAATTTTCCATGATATCGCCAAAGGTCGTGGTGGTGACCACAGTGAACTTGGTGCAGCGGATGCAATTGATTTCTGCCGTACCCATGGGTTTACCGAACGCGAATGTAACCTTGTCGCATGGTTGATTCAAAACCATCTCCTGATGTCTGTCACTTCTCAGAAAAAGGACATTTCCGATCCAGATGTGGTGAAAGAATTTGCTGAGAAAATGGGCGATATGGAGCATCTCGACTATCTCTACACCTTAACAGTTGCCGATATCAACGCAACCAATCCGACGCTTTGGAATACATGGCGTGCATCACTCATGCGTCAACTGTATACACAAGCACGTGATGTGATTCGTTCAGGTTTGGGGCGTCCTGTAGATTATCCAATG
The DNA here is from genome assembly GCF_013419295.1 of Acinetobacter sp. YH12094. Taxonomy (NCBI): domain Bacteria; kingdom Pseudomonadati; phylum Pseudomonadota; class Gammaproteobacteria; order Moraxellales; family Moraxellaceae; genus Acinetobacter; species Acinetobacter sp. YH12094. The sequence continues at coordinate 64,826 of NZ_VPAK01000003.1, read as the reverse complement.
CTGATCGAAGACACTAAATTTGCGGCCAGTGAACTATTAGTCAACGATTTTTCGCTCTACGATGTAGAAACTGTTTGGCAAGAACTCGGTGATGAATATTTCCTAAAAGAATCTGCCGATGAAATCGCATGGCATACGCGCGCCATTTTAAAACATGGCAATAATGCAGAACCATTGGTGATGATGCGAGCACATCGTAAATTTGCACAAGATGCGGTACAGATCTTTATTTACACACAAGATCAGCCTAACTTGTTTGCGACCACAGTGGCAATTTTGGACAGAATGAACTTAGACGTTCAGGATGCTCGGATTATTACTGCATCCACTGCATTTAGTTTGGACACCTATGTTGTACTTGACCGTTTTGGCACCTTATTGACAGATCCAGAGCGTGAGCAAACCGTTATTGAAGCGCTCAAAAAAGCCTTAAGCCAATCTGACAAATACCCAGGCCTAATGCAGCGTCGTATTCCACGTCAACTGCGTCATTTTGATATTGAAAATACCGTGAGTATTTCTTTTAATGAAGCACTTCAACAAAATATGGTTGAAATTGCGACACTTGACCATCCGGGCTTACTTGCTAAAGTCGGTGGTTTATTTATGATGCAAGGCCTAGATATTCACTCTGCGAAAATTGCGACGCTCGGTGAACGTGCTGAAGATATTTTCTATGTCACTAAAAAAGATGGCTCACCTATGAGTGATTCAGAAGCGGAAACGTTTGCTGCACAGTTAAAGTCAGCACTCGATGAAGCTTCGAATCAGGTTTGTAGTCATCATTAACTTAAATTGATCGGTATCCATTCCATGAACTCCAGTTTGTCATTATTGCACCCTTATCCATTTGAAAAGCTAAATAAGCTATTTCAGGATGTGAAACCCGCAGATTTGCCTTTGATTCCCCTATCGATTGGTGAACCAAAGCATCCTGCACCGGAGTTTGTGAAACAGGCCATTATTGATAATTTTCAGCATTTATCCACTTACCCAAACAGCAAGGGTTTACCTGAGCTTCGCACAAGTATTGCAAATTGGTTAACCCGTCGCTTTAAACTCAATAACATCAGTGCAGAGACCAACGTCCTGCCGGTGTCAGGCACGCGTGAAGCGATCTTCTCGTTTGTACAAGCTTTGGTTAAACGTGAAGATGCCCCTTATGTGGTGATGCCAAATCCGTTCTACCAAATCTATGAAGGCGCAACTTTACTTGCGGGTGCAGAACCTTACTTCATCAACTGTACAGAAGAAAATAACTACCTTGGCGACTTTGACGCTGTGCCAGCTGAAGTTTGGGAAAAAACCGCTTTATTGTTTGTCTGCACACCGGGTAATCCTACAGGTGCGGTACTTACTAAAGAACAGTTTAAAAAACTGATTGCTCTGTCTGACCAATATAATTTTGTGATTGCATCTGATGAATGCTACTCAGAGCTTTGGTTTGATGAAGCGCCTGTTGGTCTGCTTGAAGTTTGTGCTGAAATGGGCCGTGATGACTATAAAAACTGCGTGGTATTCCACTCACTGTCTAAACGTTCTAACCTACCGGGTATGCGCTCTGGCTTTGTGGCAGGTGATGCTGCGCTTTTAAAACCCTATTTACAATACCGTACTTATCATGGCGCTGCGATGCCTGTTCAACACCAGTTGGCTTCAATTGCAGCTTGGGATGACGAAGCACACGTCGAAGAAAACCGCGTCCAGTACCGTGCAAAATTTGAATTATTCCAACGCGAACTGGGTCACCTACTACCATTACAAAAACCTGATGCAGGGTTCTACTACTGGTTAAAAGTGGATAATGATGAAACTTTTGCCAAAATGCTGATGGAAAAAGCACACGTTAAAGTGCTTCCAGGCCGTTATTTATCACGTGATACAGCACAAGGGAATCCGGGTGAAAACCATGTCCGTTTAGCCCTCGTTGCCGATATTGCCCAATGTGAAGAAGTGATTCGTCGCTTAAAAGCAGTACTTTAATTGATTTAAAGCGTTCTGCTTAAAACAAAAAATGCCCCAGATTTGGGGCATTTTTATTTAAGTCATTTCTTAACAATCATTCAGAGCTAATCATCTAGCAATAATTACTTATAAACAATCATTGAGAAATCATTGAAAACCATTAGAAATCAAATGTAGCACTCAATTTAAATGTTCGAGGTTCTCTCACTGTTAAACGCTGTATAAAAAATAAGTATGGTCATAACAGATTGTTGTAAAGCGAATAGATAAGCAGACATCTGAAAGGTTTTAGCTAGTTGCAAAGTAATATCTTTCATTATCAATTAGATCTACCATTAATAACAGATCATTTATGGAACTCAAAATTTGCCTTCTGCTATGAGCTTATTGAGGTGGATGAAGAGAAAATTCATGTTCAACGGTATAACTGAGATTTTTATCGACCATCGGAATAGGTTCAAGTCGCGCAACTAATAAGGATTTTTGTACTTTTTGATCAAAGTTTTTAGAGCCTGAACTTGCAATGAGTTTTGAGCCACCAATATAGCCTGTTGCAGCAATCACAGTGAGCTGTAGTTTGACAGGTTGTTTATATGTTTTCATCTCAGACGCAGACAGCACATATTGCGGTGCATTTACCCAAGAAACTTCATACATTTTCGGTTTTACATGTGGATCAATTACATCTGCAACACGCGTAGGTTGGTATTCTTCTATAGGTGTTTTTAACAATTGCAATAATGCGTTGACCCGAGCATCTGTAGTACGGTCTAGATTGCTTGCAACAACAGACATTTTTGTAGGTTCAGATGCACTTGGAGCGTTATCTGCCCAAGCTAAGCCCACACATACGAGTAAAAAAAACGTTAAAACACAAATTCGACGTTTAACCATCTGCTTAAACAATGTTATGACCTTCAAATAAAGACACTTCAGTATAAAACATCCAAAAAATAAAGACGCTTCCGCGCCTTTATATCAACCTCAGTTCGGCCAATAATTCACTTCATTTTGACTGAGCTAAAGCTTTTTCAATATCTTCATTCAATGTTTCAGGCTTGGTCGTAGGTGCATAGCGGTTAATAACTTGCCCATTTTTGCCAATTAAAAACTTGGTGAAGTTCCATTTAATACCATTACCCAATACGCCTTTCGAGTTATTGGTTAAATAACGGAAAATCACATGCGCTTCAGGGCCTTTTACATTCACTTTGGCAAACATCGGGAAAGATACGCCATAGTTTTTTTGACAAAATGCGCCAATTTGATCATTTGAACCCGGATCTTGTCCGCCAAATTGGTTGCATGGAAAACCTAAAACCTCAAAACCTTGATCTTTATATTGTTCGTAAATTTTCTCCAAACCAGCAAATTGAGGAGTAAACCCACATTTACTAGCGGTATTTACAATTAATAAAACCTTGCCTTCATAATCTGCAAAGGATTTATTACTTCCGTCCAGTAATTCTGCTTCAAACTGGTGAATGGTGGTCATGGATAAGTTTCCTCATCATTTTTTTCTTTTGTTTCTAATTCTAAGGATGCCGAATTAATACAATAACGTAATCCAGTCGGCTGTGGGCCATCAGTAAAAACATGCCCTAAATGTGCGTCACAATGATGACAAACAATTTCTGTTCTGACCATACCGTGTGTCGTATCTACATTTTCTTCTACTGCAGCAGGTTCAATCGGCTTATAAAAGCTTGGCCAACCACAACCGCTATCATATTTGGTTTCAGAAGAAAAAAGCGGCTCCCCGCAACATCGACATACATACGTGCCAGCTTGTTTCGTATTCCAATATTTTCCAGTGAAAGCTTGCTCCGTGCCTTTCTGACGCGTTATGCGAAACTCTTCTGGTGACAATTCTCTTTGCCATTCTCTTTCTGTTTTATTGAGTTTTCCCATGATGACGTCCCTTTATATCGTGGTATTTAAAATAGGATAATCCTATATTTACGTCATTCAATCTTAAATTTCTAGTCTTTATTCAACAATTTACAAAATCTATATAATGACCCAAAAAGCAAAAAGTAAGCAAACATAAAATCGTGGTGAGCAAAATACAAAATTAAATGCTTTTTTGTGAGCACCTTTAGTGATAATCTTAGCGCTACTCTTGCTCAGGATAAAAAAATGTCGCAGAAAAAGAGCGTAATTTTTAAAAATCTGCTGCCCGTGATCAAACAATATCAACAGGCAGGGTTTACGCATGAAAAAATAGTTGCTTTACTCAGAGACGAACATCATCTCGATTTAGTAACGACCGAGACATTTAAAAGCTATTTATACCGTTATGCAAAAGTGACCTCCACTCTTTCCGAGAATATAAAAATGCCGAATACGTTTAACACCCCCCGCGAAATTAAGAAATCGTCTAAGCTCGAGCATGTTTGCTACGACATTCGCGGACCTGTGTTACGAGCGGCCAATGAGATGGAAGAAGCTGGCCATAAAATTATTAAATTAAATATTGGTAACCCTGCTCCTTTTGGTTTTGAAGCACCTCAAGAAATTATTAACGACGTGGCACTCAACCTGCCTAATGCAATTGGTTATACCGACTCAAAAGGCATCTTCCCTGCGCGTAAAGCGATTTGTCAGTATTATCAACAAAAAGGCATCTTAAACATGCACGTGAACGACGTGTATGTCGGTAATGGCGTATCTGAACTGATCGTGATGGCAATGCAAGGCTTGCTCGACGATGGCGACGAAATGCTAGTGCCTATGCCAGATTATCCGCTTTGGACAGCAGCAGTTAACCTTTCTGGCGGTACAGCTATTCACTATAAATGTGATGAAGAAAATTTCTGGTATCCAGATATTGCCGACATGGAAAGTAAAATCACTCCGAATACTCGCGGTATCGTGGTGATTAACCCGAACAACCCAACAGGTGCAGTTTACCCACGTCATGTGCTTGAGCAAATTGTGGCTCTTGCGAAGAAATACGACTTAATTTTGTTTGCTGATGAAATTTACGACAAGATCGTTTATGACGGTATTGAACATGTTTCTGTTGCGTCATTGGCGGGCGATCAGCTGTGTATTTCTTTCAATGGCTTATCTAAAGCGTATCGAATTGCCGGTTACCGTTCAGGCTGGATGGCAATTACAGGCGATAAATCACGCGCGCTAGATTACATTGAAGGTTTAGACATGTTGGCGTCGATGCGTCTCTGTGCCAACCACCAAGCGCAATATGCGATTCAAACAGCTTTAGGCGGTTATCAATCAATTAATGATCTCATCCGTCCGGGCGGCCGTTTATATGAACAACGTAACATTGCTTGGGAAATGTTGAATGATATTCCAGGTGTGTCTTGTGTGAAACCAGAGGGTGCTATGTACTGCTTCCCTAAACTGGACCCTGAAATTTACCCAATTCAAGACGATGAGAAATTCATGCTAGATTTCCTCCGTGCTGAAAAAGTGCTTTTGGTTCAAGGTACGGGCTTTAACTGGCCGACACCTGATCATTTCCGTGTGGTGTTCTTGCCTGCTGAAAATGAACTACGTGAAGCACTCACTCGTTTAGGTCGTTTCTTGGCGAAAATGCGTTAATTCATAAGTGCTTTAAAAATAAAAAACCGTACGCCATGTACGGTTTTTTTATTACTGTATCTTTAAATTTGATTTCTTACTGTACGCACACCACAGCTATCTTTTTGAATAGTTAAATTTTTAAGAATTAATTTTTAGCTTAGACCTTAGTCAAAACTTTAAGATCTGTTGATTTTTCTACAGCATATTCATGTTATTTTTTAACCAATCATAAAAATACATGAGTACAGGATGTTCTCAAACAAAATTAAACTGAGCTTATTTCTCTGTCTAAGTATGTGCCTTGGCATCGGGATCTTACGTTTTTCCTATACCGCACTACTCCCTTCAACCCGTGAAGCATTTGGTTGGAGCCCAAGTTTTGCCAGCATCTTAGGCAGTGCCAATTTGCTCGGCTACTTGATCGGTGCATTTTGGGCCATGAAATTACCCCAAAATAAAAGCATGGTGAATTATATCCAACTCGCAGCTATTGCAGGGACACTCAGTTTACTCAGTTGTGCATTTTCAGGTTTTTCAGAACTTTGGTATAGCACTTGGCGCGTTATTTCAGGGATCAGCGGCGGCTTACTAATGATCCTCTCCCCAAGTGTCGTGGCCCAATGTTCACAGCTTCAAGACCGCTTTAAAATCAACTTTATTGGTTTCAGTGGTATTGGCTTAGGGGTGTTAATGGCAACGCTATTTTTGCCTTACATCCAACAAATTTCGACAATGTGGGCTTGGTTGATTTTGTTTGCTTTTTCAAGCCTGATTTGTATGTTACTCAGCGTCCTTTTGAAGAGTTTTAAATTACAGCTCACAACACTCACCGCGGTTCCAGCAGTAGAACATAAAGTCGATGGAATTTTCTATTGTCTCTTAATTGTGTATAGCACCAGTGCTTTTGCTTACGTGCCCCATTCATTATTTTGGATTGACTATTTAACTCACACCCTACACCTAAGCCCGATCGGGATCAATTTCAATTGGATTTTATATGGTCTGGGGAGTGCTTTAGGGGCATTTGCTGCTTACTGCCTAGCACAAAAACTGGGAAATATCAGCGCTCTTAAAATTTTATATAGCTGCTATGTCTTCGCGATTTTTATAGCGATCATTAATATCCATCCACTTTTTACTTTTTTATCTTCTTTTGCTACAGGCTTGCTCAATCCGGCAGTGGTTTTTCTCACCTCTTATACCATTCTGCAAATCTATGGTAGCGCCTATAAAAAGCTCTGGAGTATTGCAACCCTGTGCTTTGCATCTATTCAATTGATTGGCGGTATAAGCTTTAGTTTTTTACAGCGAATTGGTATTGATTATTCACAGCAATTTATTTTGGCCGCATGCTTGCTCTGCATTGGAACACTACAACTCTTTTGGTTTACTCGCACTGCAAAATTAAGTAAGCATCTCGTCTAGGTAGATCACAAGACATTCAACTACATCACCAATCATGTATATAAAGAAAAGACCTATTTAAATAGGTCTTTTCTTTTTGATAAATCGTGAATGGACTAAGCTTTTTTCAGCTTTTTCTTTAACTTTTTCAAAGCAGAATTATGCTTTGAAATTTTGTTCAACCTCGCTTTAATTTCCTTTTTAAGTGATTTGGTTTTCTTAGACAAATTCATCTCCTTCTCGTCTACGTATAAAACTTTAATTTCGTTCAATGAGTAAATCGTTTGGCCAAATGAACTTTGACTCACAAAGTCTTTAGCCTATTAATGATGTTGTTGACGCTGATTTCGTTGATGTGGCTGTTGTTTCTGTTTCTTTTGGTCTTGTTGCTGTTGCTGTTGCTGTTGCTGTTGCTGATCATTTTGCTGCTGTTGATCAGTTTGTTGGTTTTGTTGATGCTGTTTACGAGACATTTCATTTCTCCTTATCATCATAAGTGTCACAATGTACTGTTACTAGATGTACATCTACTAAAGGACAACAACCAATGTACCGCTAATTTTCATGGAACCAACCCGATAAATGTTTCGAATTACGTCATTGTAAAATTTCTGGAGAATAATTAATTTGAAATCAATCCCCCTCTATTTTCTGCATTACTTAAGTTCACTCGAATAGTGTGGTTTTAAACTTTTAGTAACACAAGCATGCCAGACCATCTGATTGATTGCGTGAAGTCATCTGTTTATCTCATCTTATTTAATGGCATTGAGTAACCCTTTTTCTGTGTGTTTAATTAATTCCCATAAAAAAGGACTGAATCATTCAGTCCTTTTTACCTAGCCTTTTTATACATCTAGCTTTTTTACACCTAGATTGGCAAATAAACTTAGTCCATATGCTCAATGATGGCTTGTCCAAACTCTGAACAACGTAATAGTTTTGCACCTTGCATGAGTCGTTCAAAATCATAAGTCACTGTTTTGGCTTCAATCGCCCCCGCAATACCTTTAATAATCAGATCTGCGGCTTCTTTCCAGCCCATATTTCGGAGCATCATTTCTGCAGACAGAATAATAGACCCTGGGTTTACTTTGTCTTGACCCGCATATTTAGGCGCAGTGCCATGTGTCGCTTCATATACTTGTACAGCGCCACCAATATTGGCACCCGGTGCAATACCAATACCGCCAACTTCAGCCGCCAGAGCATCTGAAATATAGTCACCGTTTAAATTTAGGGTAGCAATGACTGAATAATCAGTCGGACGCATCAGAATCTGTTGTAAAAAAGCGTCTGCGATCGCATCTTTAATCACGATCTCTTTGCCAGTTTTCGGATTTTTTATTTTGACCCAAGGACCGCCATCCAGCAGTTCACCACCAAAGCGCTCAACTGCGACTTCATAACCCCACTCTTTAAACGCACCTTCGGTATATTTCATGATATTGCCTTTATGCACCAAGGTGACATTCGGCTTATCGTTATCAATGGCGAATTGAATAGCTTTCCGAACCAAACGCTGAGAACCTTCTTTAGATACAGGCTTAATACCGATACCGCAATTTTCCTCAAAGCGAATCTTAGTGACGCCCATTTCCTCTTTGAGAAATTTGATCATTTTCTTGGCTTCAGGCGAATCTGCTTTCCATTCGATCCCTGCGTAAATATCTTCTGAGTTCTCTCGGAAGATCACCATGTCTGTACGTTCAGGATGCTGAACAGGTGAAGGAACGCCCTTAAACCAACGTACTGGGCGCACACAGACGTAGAGATCTAATTCTTGACGTAGTGCAACATTTAGCGAACGAATACCGCCACCGACAGGCGTCGTTAACGGCCCTTTAATTGAAACTACAAATTCACGTAAAGCCTCAAAGGTTTCTTCGGGCATATAGGTGCCATAAATTTTATTGGCTTTTTCACCACAATAAACTTCCATCCATTCTATGGCACGTTTTCCACCATAAGCTTTTTGTACTGCTGCATTCACCACGGTTTTCATCACGGGCGTGATATCAACACCAATACCATCGCCTTCAATAAATGGAATAATTGGATTATTGGGAACATTGAATGATAAGTCTGAATTTACTGTAATTTTTGTCCCATCCACTGGAACGACGATCTTCTGATAACCCATTTTTATGATCCTCCCTGAGAAGCGAGTGAAAAAATAATTTCTGTTTGATAAGACTTTTAATTGCGCTTCACGCATAATACTCTAAAGCAAATCTACCTTTTTTGAGATTTAGATGGGAAATAGCTGCATTTCCCTATTGAATAAATCTTAACCAATTTGAATTATTGTATTTAATAGAAGTTATTTCCTATGAAAATCGTCATCTTAAACAAGCCATATGACGTGCTCTCCCAATTCCGTAAAGACGAAGCGCATATGACCATATCTGACTTCGTGGACGATCCTAGTCTACGTATTGCAGGTCGTTTAGATATGGACTCCGAAGGTTTGGTATTTTTAACCGATCATGGTGGTTTAAATCAGTACATCACCAATCCTGAAAATAAAAAGTTCAAAACTTACTTAGTGCAAGTCGATGGCGACATCACAGAAGAAGCGCTTGAACAATTACGTAAAGGCGTTGAGCTAAAAGATGGTATGACTTTGCCAGCCAAAGCCATTAAAGTACAACAACCAGAATGGTTATGGGAACGTGATCCTCCTGTACGTTTCCGTGCAAACATTCCAACCTCTTGGGTTGAAATCCAAATTTGTGAAGGCCGTAACCGCCAAGTTCGTCGTATGACTTCAGCAGTGGGTTTCCCGACTTTACGTTTAATTCGTACACGTATTGGTGCAATCGATTTAGTTCAATTGGCTTTAGAACCAGGTGAAACCAAAGAAATTGAGCCTTTACTGTACCCTGACTTTCAAAACGTACCTGCAGAAGAACCTTACCGTTCGCGCTCTTATGTGAAAAAACCAGGCGGTACAGGTGGTAAGCCAATGGTTCGTAAGAATAAAGATGGATCCGTGAAAAAGTCTGGTACAAAACGTATCTGGCAAATGGATGAGAGCGAAAAACCAAAACGCCGTACCAATGGTACAACTCGTCCGAATACTAAAGCCCCACGTGGCCGCGCTCGTAACGGACGTTAAGATTTAAGAATTAAAGCTCACGAAAGTGGGCTTTATTTCTCTAGGAAAAATTCTGCACCAAATTTTAATTCATTACATTTATAAACAAACAATCTAAGTTTCTTACTTAAATTTTTTCCATTTTTACAAGTAAAATTTATATTAAATTCAACCAATAATTCTTGTTCACGATTTAATAAATCTATTTGAAAATCCGTTAATTCTAAATTTATTTCTTGAATCACTCCTTTTTCTACACGGTCAATTTTTACTGCTAATAATTGCTTGCCACTTTCTTTAATTCTAAGATCAAAGATTTCTTCTCCAAAATTAATTAATTTAAAAATAACTTTGACAAATACATTTTGTTTTGAAGTTAATAGATGACTATTCGCTGAATTCCTATCAACATCTTGACCTAATACATTAAAAACTTCTGTATTAGAAATAAAAAATAGAGGCTCGAATAGCTTCTGCTGCTCAGCAAATTGATTTTTCTGAATAGTCACTAATTCTTTTTGTTGCTCAACATTTTTTTTCATCTCATCAATTTGCAACTGCAATGCTTTTTCTTGCTGTTCCAAAGCTTTGGTATTTTGATCTAATTGTTTACCTTGCTGGAGATACCCGAGTATTAACCAAAGAAAAGCAACTGGAGCAAATATACCTGCAAGGAAATCCCCTAGTGAATTCAGCTCTCTATTGGTAAATACAAAATTGTTTTGAACGCAAAACAGTCCTATAACTAAGAACCAAACTACAGTTATCGAAATTCCAATTATTAAATTTTTACTATTCATTTTCTAATAAAAAACCCATACCTAAGTATGGGTTTTACATGAAAATTAAATACTTATCAAATTAAGCTTTTAACCACTTCTCAGCTTTAGCCTGATCTTCAACTTTAAGTTCAACTTCCGTCAATTCTGAACCTGCCGCTTCTACTTCAAAGCTCATCAACTCATCACGGCGGAATGCCAGTACGGTATAAGTTCCGTCTTGCTTGGCATATTTTTCTGCCAATTTAACGGTTGCTTTTAGACCATCAATTGCAATAATCACATCGTTCGCAGACAAGCCAGCTTTTGCTGCTGCACCATCACGGCGAGCGGACTGAACCAACATTCCTTCAGGCTTATCAGCAAGTTTTAGACCAAATGGCAATGATTTGTCATTTTTAAGCGTGTAGCTTAGGCCAAACTCAGGGAATAATTGGTCTAACGGCAATTCATCCGTAGTATTAATCAAATGATTGATTTGTTCTAACCAATCATCACCCGTCAATTCATTGCATAAATTGAAAATAGTCCGTTCATTCACTTGAATGCCATTTTGCGCATTTGCATATAATTTACGCATTAGGGCATCAAGACTTGAACCACGTAGACGTAAGCCAAGATCTAAACATAGCGCCACGAGGCAGCCTTTGTTGTAGTAACTTGTACCTGCATTATTTGAGTTTTCATCCTGACGGTAGAATTTCACCCATGCATCAAAGCTTGATTCAGCAACAGTTTGAATTTCACGACCTGGATTTTGTAAATAGCGATCAATTTGTGCTTTCAAAAGCTTGATATATGAATCCTGATTAATCACGCCGCTGCGCAATAAAATCAAATCATCATAATACGATGTAAAACCTTCAAATATCCAAAGCAAAGAAGTGTAGCCTTCTTTGTTCAAATCATAATTCACAAAGTTTTCTGGACGGATAAATTTTACTAACCATGAATGGAAATATTCATGGCTGCATAAACCTAAGAAACGTTGATAATCTGCCGAAGGCTCTACAGGTTCATTAGCTTTTGGTAAATCATCACGCGGGCTAATTAAACTCGTACTGTTTGGATGTTCCAAACCACCATAGCTATTCGCCGTTGCCATGGTCATAAAGGTATAGTCTTTAAATGGTGCTGAACCAAACATGGAAATTTCTGTCGAACAAATTTTTTCAATGTCTTGCTGCATACGCTGCGCGTTCATGGCATGTTTGCCCGAAACCACAAATTCGTGTGGAATGCCGTTGGCTTCAAAACTGAAACGGGTTTGTTCCGCCAATTCAAACGGTGCATCAATTAACTGAGCATAGTTATCAGCATACAAGGTATAACGACCTTTCACTAAACTTTTTGACTTCAATCCAGTCGCAAGTTGGAAATGTTTTAACTCTGGTGGCAAGAATACTTCAATCTCAATAGCTGTATGTTCTTGGTCAACTAAACCTAAACATGCGCAAGCTGGATTGACGTATAAACGGCTTTGATCAACATAAGCACCACGGACCGACAAATCGAAGGCATATACATCATATTCAACCGTGATCAACTCATGATCTGTATTGAATAAGCGCCATTTATTTTTTTCAAATTTCTCAATTTGTAACAAACGCCCATCTTCATCATAAGCTCGAACAGCTTCGATATGCTTCGAAAATTCTCGGATTAAGTAACTTCCGGGAATCCAAGTTGGTAAAGAAAGCACCTGTGTTGGATTTGCCAAGAAACGTGCAGTGACATGGACTAGATGCTGACGATAATCGTCAAATTCGATTTGATAATGCAACATAATGGGCGATATAAAATTAGTAAAAGATAACTTATCAATTAGATTAACATTTTTTACAACTGAATGCGGAACTGTCGCAATTGTCTACAATTATGACTAGTCAGCAGAAAAAAAAAGGCATAGCATGCCTAAAAATTTTTTCGTTTTACCACCAACGGAATGGTTGGTTAAGGAACCTCATTGAAACACGTGATCTACCTCATCGCGCTGCTTAGTTTTCTATGCTCCACGATAGCAAATGCTGCCCTTTTAAATATTGTCCCTGAAACTGTTGAAGCTGAAGCTTGGACCATTTTAGACCCTCAATCGGGTCAAGTGATAGCAGAACATAATAGCCATGTTCAGCGTGCCCCTGCTTCACTTACCAAAATGATGGTGGCTTATATTGCTTTAAAGGAAATTAAAGCAGGTCATTTAAAGAAAAATGAAATCCTAACCGCAACCCCAGTTGTACAAGTGGTTCAATGGGATGAATCACAAATGTATCTCAAAGCAGGCGAACAAATTTCAGTTGATCAGCTTTTAGCAGGTCTTGTGGTCATGTCTGCCAATGATGCCGCTGTGACTTTAGCTGAACGCATTTCTGGTGATATTCCAAAATTTATTGAACGCATGAACAAAGAAGCTAAAGCTTTGGGCATGAATGATACCAATTTTCAAAATCCAGCCGGTATTACCATGCCAGAACATTATTCATCGGCGGCTGACCTTGCACGTTTAGGGCAAGCACTGGTGACTGAAACACCTGACTATTTGAATTATTCTAAACAACAAAGTTTTAGTTATAATCACCGTTTCCACCATGCAACTAATATTTTACTCAAACAAGATCCTACCGTTGATGGCTTAAAAACAGGTTTTACTAAAGCTGCAGGTTATAATTTAGCTTTAACAGCCAACCGTTTGATCGCGAATCCTGACGCGCCAGAACGTCGTTTGATTGTTGTGGTATTAGGGGCAAAAAGTGGATTAAAACGTGCAGAAGTAGCACACAACCTCATGAACTTGGCTTATACCTATACACGTAATGAAGTTGCAATCAAAGATAAGCAATTAATTGCAGAATTACCTGTGGTTAAATCAACCTTGAAAATATTTAAGGTAGAAACTCAACAACCTAAACTGATTACAACTTCACTTTATGATCAAGCTTATGCCATCGATTTAAAAGCGTTTGATCCTATGCAGCAACGTATTCTTTTAAATACCGGCAATGGTCAAATTCAAGCCATTGAACCACTTCATGAAACGCAGACTAAATTGAGTGTTGAAGTGAAGGAAAAAGAACTTACTGCGCCTTTGGCTGAAGTGATGAAATTAGCGACCGTTACGGTTTATCAAAATAACCAACTGATTAATACCTTTGATATTGAAGATGACGTACAAATTGAAGAAGCCAATGTTTTTGAGCGTTTCATGATGTGGATCAAAGGCCTTTTTAGCATCTTTAATACGGATGCAGCAGAAGTTAAAACCTACCCTCTAGGTCAATGATGTGATTATGTAACTTGTAAGACAATTCGTTATTCGTGCAAAAAAGAAGATGGCATACTCGTGCCATCTTCTTTTTTTCAACAATAATAAAATAGGGAATTCAATGAATAACGCTGATGACTCCAAGTTACACCATATTGTCATTGTCGGTGGTGGTGCCGGTGGTTTAGAACTGGTCACTCAACTCGGTGATTTACTCGGTAAAAAAAAGAAAGCGCGTATTACCCTCGTTGACATGAAACTCACGCATGTTTGGAAGCCCCTCTTACATGAAATTGCCGCAGGTACAATGTCGGTTAGTGAAGAAGAAATTAACTATTATGCGCATGCTGCGAAGCATCATTATGAATTTGTGTTGGCTAAGTTTGAAGATGTCAATCCTGCTGAAAAAACTATTCAGCTTAGCAAAGTCCAACAAGGTAAATATGAATCTACTCAAGAACAACTGCAACTGAGTTATGATACCCTTGTTCTTGCTTTAGGCTCAGTTTCCAACGATTTCAACACGCCAGGCGTGTATGAACATTGCCACTATTTGGACAGTCTGCAACAAGCTGAAATCTTCCAACAAGATCTCTTACAGTTGTATTTGGATGCGCAAAATAGCAATACAGCACGTGAGTTGAAAATTGCCATTATTGGCGCAGGTGCAACGGGGGTTGAACTTTCAGCAGAATTGGTTGAAGCCAAAAATAATTTTTATAAATATGGTTTAAATAAAATTCATCCTCAAAGCGTACAGATCAATTTGATTGAAGGTGCTGATCGGATTCTGCCTGCACTCCCTGAAAAAATGGCCGAGCATGCACAGCAGCAATTACAACGCATGAAAATTGAGGTCTTAACCTCTAAACGTGTGGAAAAAGTCGATGCTGAACATGTTTATTTTAATGATGGAAGCAAAATTAAAGCCGAACTAAAAGTTTGGGCGGCAGGCATTAAAACACCAGAAGTAATTTCTAAACTTGAAGGCTTTGAAAAAGACCACATGGGGCGTTTAAGTGTGTATGCAACACTACAAACCAAAGCACACCCTGACATTTTCGCGTTTGGTGATTGTGCTCATTGCCAACCGCGCGCAGATGAACCCGTCCTCGGCCCACGCGCTCAAGTGGCCAGCCAACAAGCGTCTTTTCTTGTGGATTGCTTAAAAGCACGTATCCGTGGTCAGCAACTCCCAATGTTCGTATTTTCAGACAAAGGCTCTCTAGTCTCATTAAGCAAGCATAAAGCGGTTGGTGAACTTTTAGGTCAGGTCAATGTTCAAGGCTTTGTTGCCAAATCAATGTATGTTTCATTGTATCGAATGCATCAAGCCACAATTTACGGCTACGCACATGCAGGACTATTAACGGCTAAAGATTTTGTTACACGAAAAATTGCGCCTAAAATTAAATTGCATTGAAATTTACAGATTTGCCCCGATTAATGAAAAAAGCATCATAAGCATTTAAAAATTGCATTTTTTTGATAAATTTAGTCTACAAAAGTGCAATTTCACTTTATGATGTAACCCTTAAAAAATTGAATGGATCAATAACATGACTGCTATTGCAAATAACTCTGTGGTTTCTTTCCACTACACATTGACTAATGCAGAGGGTGAAACTCTCGACCAATCTCAAGGTGAGCCACTAGCATATTTGCACGGCGCTGGTAACATCATTCCAGGTCTTGAAAAAGCTCTTTTAGGCAAAACAGTTGGTGAAAAATTCACTGTAACTGTACCTGCTGCTGAAGGTTATGGCGAATACAATCCTGATCTCGTTCAAGAAGTTCCTGCTCAAATGTTCCAAGGCGTGGATAACATCCAACCAGGTATGCAATTCCAAGCTCAAACTGATGACGGCGTTCAAATCGTGACAGTTAAAGCGGTTGAAGGCGACAACGTTGTTGTTGATGCGAACTTTCCACTTGCTGGTCAAGATTTAACTTTCGAAGTTGAAATCGTTGAAATCCGTGAGGCTTCTGCTGAAGAACTTGAACACGGTCACGTACACGGTGCAGGCGGTCACCACCACTAAGATCTTCTGATCTCTAGTGCAAAAAGGCAAAGTTTTTACTTTGCCTTTTTTATTGCGCCTGATATAGGTATGCCATATAAGAACTTTTCAAACTATTAAATACAAAAAAGCAGGCCACGGCCTGCTTTTTTAAAACGGATAATTAATTCTTATGAATTAACGACGTTGGTTATAAATCTGCTGCGCTGCAGGTAGATTTTTACGCATCGCTTCAATACGTTGTGAGTTTGATGGATGCGTAGAAAGGAATGATGAACCTCCCGCACCTTCAAGCTTGTTCATTTTTTCCCAAAGTGTAATCGCCGCTTGTGGGTTATAACCTGCACGTGCCATTAACATTAAACCACCTTGGTCAGCACGGCTTTCCAGAGAACGTGAATACGGTAACCCTATACCAATTTGACTACCTAACTGCGCAGCAGCAGTGCCCAATTGACCGACATTATTGCCTGCGGCACTTAAACCAATATTCAGCGCAAGATCCGTTAAGGCTTGAGCACCCAATTTACTTTTTGCATGTTCTTCAAGAGCATGGACCATTTCATGTCCCATAACCGCCGCAATTTCTGCATCAGTTAAATTTAGTTTATTGACGATACCTGTATAAAATACAACTTTACCGCCTGGAGCGACAAAGGCATTGACTTGGTCTGATTTCATGACTGCCAATTGCCATTGGAACGCATGACCCGTTTGGTTCATTTGGTCTGCAAATGGGCGAAGTTTGAGGAATACTGAATTAATTCGTTTATACGTACTTGATGAAGTATCTAACTGATTTTTAGAACGCGCATCCGCCACCATTTTGTTATAACTTTGTGTTGCTTGCGCGTTCAATGTAGCAGTATCCGCTCCTGCCATATCTGCCACTGTCGCACAGCCCGAAATCGTCATTACACCGGCCATACACAGGCTCGTTAGAATTATTTTTTTCATTAAGGATACTCCAGACCATTAAAATATAAGTGAATTTATGGATATTATATTCTTATGGTTTGGAGCTTAAAACGAAGTTATAGCGACTTATAATAGTATTTATGTAATTTTTTTAAGCTGAAAATTGAAGAACCAACCAATAGATTAAACAAACCACATTCAAGCCCAAATACACATGCATTAATGGCTTAATTTTTTCTTCTAACTGCACATTTTTTCGCTTAAAAAATAGGACAGCATTTTGTATCAAAACTATGGGCACAAGAATACAGGCAATAATCACCGACAACCCAATCAGGGCTTGATAAATTAATTGTGGATCTTGAGTTTGGGCACGAATGATCATCATAGCAATAGTGGGTGCTCCCCCCATCGCAAATAATAAAGAATAAAAAATGGTGGTCGAAATATTCTTTTGCATCCTGCACTTCTCTTCCTAATTTAAATTGCATTTTAGCAACTCACCACAAAGTGTATAGCATACTAAAATGCAACTTTAGTCTTGAAAACCGCAGATATTAACGACGTACACTCGATGGTGTCGCATTTTTATAATATTGCTGCGCTTCCGGCATCATTTTTTGCATAGCAGCAATACGGTCATTATTGCTTGGGTGTGTAGACATAAATTTGCTCAGTGCGTCGTTGCCACTGTTATCATTCGCATTCATTTTTTTCCACAATGAAATCGCCGCTTCTGGATTGTATCCAGCCTTTGCCATCATCACTAGGCCACCTTTATCCGCGCGACTTTCCAAATTACGTGAATACGGCAAGCCCACACCAAATTGACTCCCCAAGTCAAGCAAGGTTGCACCATAGCCACCTGCTGCATTACCTACGTATTGTGAACCGATACTCACTGCAAGATTAGTCAGTGCAGAAGCACCAATTTTATTTTTTGCATGTTCCTCTAAGGCATGAACCATTTCGTGACCCATGATTGCAGCGACCTCATCATCCGTAAGTTTGAGTGTTTCGACGATTCCTGTATAGAAAACAACTTTCCCGCCGGGTGCGACATAGGCATTGATTTCTTTAGACTTGATCACGGCAACTTTCCACTCAAAAGCTTGACCCGTTTGATTCATCTGATCTGCAAATGGTTTCATTTTCCAGAAAACACGGTTTACTTTTTGATAAGTCGCAGACTTGGTATCGAGCACTTGTTTGGTCTGTGCGTCTTTCAGCATTGCGTTATAAGACTGTGTTGCCTGTAAGTTCAAAGATGCAGAATCAGCACCTGCAAGATCAGCAATCGTGGTACAACCTGATAAAGAAGCTGCTACGGCAAAGCATGCCAAAGATTTTTTATAATTCATCATGATCTCTAGTTATTTATAAAGAGTGTCAAATATATACAAAAAATTGACTGACTCAATATTTTTATACTTATTTTTTTCAAAATCTTTATTTTTCCATCATTTAAATTTAATCAACTTTTTTGAAGTTGTATTCTTCGTTATATAAAAAAGCCCCGCTTTCGCGAGGCTTTTACATCTTAATTCAACAACATTATGCGTCGAATGGATGACGTAATACGATTGTTTCATCTCGGTCTGGACCAGTTGAAATGATGTCGATTGGACATTCAATCAATTGCTCTAAACGTTTCACGTAGTTAATTGCATTTTGTGGCAATTGATCTAGTGATTTCGCACCGAAAGTAGACTCAGACCAACCTGGCATAGTTTCATAGATTGGTTTTAAAGTTTCAAATGCAAGCGCATCAGAAGAACCTACACAACCAGAATCAGCTGCTTCGTAACCTACACAGATTTTCACTTCTTCTAAACCATCTAGAACGTCTAGTTTAGTTAAGCAAATACCAGAAAGTGAGTTTACTTCTACTGAGCGACGTAGAATTTCAGCATCGAACCAACCACAACGACGTTGACGGCCAGTAGACGCACCAAACTCAGAACCGACAGTACCCAAGTGTTTACCGATCGCATCACCAACATCGTTAGCAGCATCATAAACAAGTTCAGTTGGGAACGGACCAGCACCTACACGAGTTGTGTAAGCTTTAGTGATACCCAATACATAGTCAAGGTGCAATGGCCCAAGACCTGAACCAGAGCTTACGCCACCAGCAGTTGTGTTTGAAGAAGTAACATACGGGTATGTACCGTGATCAACGTCAAGAAGTGAACCTTGCGCGCCTTCAAACATGATTTTCTTACCTGCTTTACGGTAAGCATGAAGTTCACCAGTCACGTCCATCACCATAGGTTCGATGACTTTACGCCATTCGTCACATAGAGCGATCACATCTTCAACTTTAACTGCTTCAACACCGAAGAATTGAGTCAATTGGAAGTTATGGTATTCAAGAAGCTCTTCTAGTTGAGCTTTAAGATGAGCACCACCACGAACCAAGTCAGCAACACGGATTGCACGACGAGCCACTTTGTCTTCGTATGCAGGACCGATACCACGACCTGTTGTACCAATTTTCGCATTGCCACGTTTTTTCTCACGTGCTTGGTCAAGGGCGATATGGTGTGGAAGGATCAATGGACAGTTTGGAGAAATACGTAGACGTTCACGTACAGGCACGCCTTCTTTTTCTAAAACTTCCATTTCGTGGATTAAAGCTTCAGGTGATAAAACAACACCATTACCAATTAAGCACAATACGTTGTCACGTAAAATACCAGATGGAATGAGGTGTAAAACAGTTTTCTTACCACCAACCACAAGTGTATGACCTGCGTTGTGTCCGCCTTGATAGCGAACTACCGCAGCCGCTTGATCTGTGAGCAGGTCGACGATCTTACCTTTACCTTCGTCGCCCCATTGGGTACCAAGTACCACAACATTCTTGCCCATAATAGCCTCATTGCATCATGCTGTTAAAATTGGAAAAAACGTGTGTGCCCGCAGGCACATCCGAGATTAAATTTGTTTGATTGTCCACTCGCCATTTGCATTCACCAACTGGTGCGTTGCATACGGTGCTGAGCTTAAATCATCATTACCTAACAATTGAACAACACTGAATCCTTCGGTACGTGCTGCCTCAATTGCCTTTAATAAATCTGCTTCGATGCCTTTTGGTGCAACCAAAACTTGGCTTTTTTGAACTTGACCTGCAGTTAATGCATATAAGTCACAAGAGAAACCTGTTGCTGGACGCGCGCGACCGAAGTGTTCACCAATACCATCATAGCGACCGCCTTGAGCCAATGGCGCAGCGCGGTTTGGCGCATATACGGCATACATTAAACCAGTGTGATAGTGATATGAACGAAGTTCAACCACATCGATACCAATATGTAGTTCTGGCCAACGCACCTGAATTGCGGCTTGTGTCGATTTCACTGCATCAAATGCAAGTTTAAATGCTTCGTTATTTAAAACTTCAGCCGTTAAATTGGCTTGCAGTGCATCTAAGTCACTTGCAAAACGACCTAATGTATAGAAGTCAGCACCATTTGGAATGCTTTGTGTGAATTCAGCAAGTTCAGGTAGCGCTTTACGTTGATACAAGTCAGATAACTGACGTTCAACTGCTTTGCTCAAGCCAGCTTGTTTCACCATGCTGCGGAATAAACCGACATGCCCTAAATCAAGATGAATACCATCTGCATGACCTGCTTTAGCAAGCAAGTTGATCATGACATCAATCAGTTCAACGTCAGCATCAATGCTGTCTGAACCAAATAATTCTGCACCTAACTGTAAAGGTGCACGTGTGGTATTAAAACCCTGTGGCTTAGTATGTAGTACTGTACCAGCGTAGCAATAACGAGCTACACCTTCGACAGGATGTACATGCGCATCAATACGAGCCACTTGTGGTGTCATATCGGCACGCACACCAAGCAAACGACCTGAAAGTTGGTCGATCACTTTAAAAGTGGCTAAGTCTAAATCTTGATTCGATTCTGAAAGAGAAGATAGAGATTCGATGTATTCAATGAATGGCGTGTACACCAACTGATAACCTCGAGATGCGAGGAAATCTAATGCTTCACGACGCAAAGATTCAATCACTTGCGCCTGTTCTGGCAGTACATCAGCTACACCATCAGGTAATAACCATGTCTCTGAAATGGGCATGTTGTAAACCTAAATTCTTGTCAGCGCGGAACAAATCCGCATAAAAAAATCGGGAGCACACCCGATTTCTCCTAGTTTAGCACGATAGTTTTACGCTTGCACACGACTTTTTCATAAAAGATGATTCAGCATTCATTACTTCATTTACAGCTTTAACTTTTACAACTAAATACATGTTTATGCTTAGATTTTAAAATCCTGTGAACGTTATTTTTTTAACCATTTGATAAAAAATAATCAGCACCCTGCTTTCTATAGATGAAGTTTTAAACAAAGTTATAAATATGATCAGGCTCAATAACTTAATTTAAGACACGAACATCAATCCAATGGAAGCGCTGTAGTTTGTTTAACGGCCTGTAACGGTATCTCTGTTTTTACATTTTGCACACTGGCAATCTGCGTTAAATGATGAATCTGAAACTTTCGATAGGCTTCTAAATCTGCCACGACGATACGTAAGAAAAAGTCACAATCCCCTGCCATGAGTTGACATTCAACCACCTCAGGCATCGTTTGAATCGCTGCGACAAAATCATTCACGGTTTTTGCATCTTGACCTTTTAGCCAAATCCGCGCAAATACCGTTAAACTTAAATTCAATTTTGACTGATTCAGTAAAGCCACATATTTCTCAATATAGCCTTCATCTTCTAGTTGCCTAACCCGTCTCAAACACGGCGAAGGTGATAAACCAACTAGTTGGGCCAATTCATTATTTTGTAGTTTTCCATTTTGCTGTAATGCTTGCAAAATGCGTTTATCTATCTGATCCATCAATAAAGGCACTAAATTTCACAATAATCTTTATTTTAGCAATTTTATTGCACAATAAAAGCAATCTTCCATAAAATAGCTGCCAAATGCTGCTCAGATATTCATAAAATATTGCTTTTGATCTCGCTTCATGGAAAACGTCATGTTGATGTTTAGACAAAGTACACTCAATCACACCCATTCACAGCATTCTATTGAGTTTAAACGAGGTCTAAAAACATCTATTCCAATGCTGCTGGGCATTATTCCTTTTGCATTAGTTTTGGGTGCTCAGGCAACACATAAAGGATTTTCCAGTTTAGAAGTTCCGCTTTTGACTGGCCTTAACTTTGCCGGTGGTTCTGAATTTGCCATTTTGGAAGTTTGGACCAATCCCCCAAATATTCTCATGCTGATGTTTATTACGTTTTTAGTGAATAGTCGGCACCTATTAATGGGGGCGAGCCTTGTCCCGTATTTACGACATTTACCAAATCGTACGGTTTATACCGCTTTATTTTTTATGTGCGATGAAAGTTGGGCTGTGGGTTTGGCTGATGCGCAAAAAAAATCTAATGTTTTGGGAATTCAGCGCGCCTTTAGTTTGATGTTCTATGCAGGCTTATGCTGTGCTCTATATTTGATGTGGGTTGGCTTTACCACGCTTGGGGCAATGATTGGGCCGATACTTGGCGATATTAGTCGACTTGGTTTTGATATGGCTTTCCCTGCTGTATTTCTTGTTTTACTGCGTGGCATGTGGAAAGGCTTTAAAGCGGCGCGTCCATGGCTGGTCAGTTTGATTGCCGCATCTTTGGCTTACTTATATCTCCCTGCGGGCTGGTATGTTCCGATTGGCGCAGTTACTGGCATTGCTTCTGCATTTTTCCTAATTGGAGATGATGCATGATCCACACTAGCACCGTGATCGCGATTCTATTTATAGCCTTAACCACTTACCTGACCCGCATCTTGGGTTATGTGTTACTGAAAAACCGTAGCCTCACCAACAAACAACGTCAAATTATGGAAGTTGTCCCCGGCTGTGTGTTGATATCAGTGATTGCGCCCTATTTTGTCAAAGATAATCCTGCCGATCTGATTGCGATAGCCATTACCCTATTTGCAGCATCACGTTTTTCGTTATTGCCTACCGTTGTGATTAGCATGCTTTCAGCAGCAGTATTAAGACAAATTTTGATTTAACTAAGTAATACGCGATCATGTTTTGAATAACGAAAGAACTACGATTTAAACCCAATGATGATGAATATTAGGAATCATCTTATTGGATAAAAAACACCCATACTTTGAGATCACATGCTTCATGCAGATATCGAGGTGTGGGCAGTCTTTTGTATTTTTTTGATTAGCTTTGGTCTGTCTTGATCACTTTTGCCAAAAGGTTCACCAACTCTGCATTTTGCAATTCAACTTGCTGTAATTTGTGAGTGGTTTGATCTAATACTTCTTGCTGGATATGCATTTTCTTTGCAAGATCTTGCATAATTTCCAAGGTCTTTTTCAGATTGGCTTCTAAATGCACCACTTTTTCTTCAAGTGGCAAGGTTTCATGCGCGGTAGATTGCGATACGTCACGATTAAACTGTAGCCAAATTAAAAATATAACCGCCAGCGCCAATAATAAAATAAATCCCCAAAGTAACATCAACATCATGCTCAATACTCTTTATATATTTCTTTGACTTTCATCTTAAACAATAAATCGGCTGTGCTTGAATATTTTTTAAAGTTTTTCAATATTTTCAAGCCATATGTAGGTCATTAAGCATGATTTTTCATCTAATTTTAGAAAATAAAAAACACCTACAAGCTAGTAGATGTTTTCTATATTGGATAAGTTTGAATTTTTATAGAGAATGAAAACTTTCACATAAATCGAGCAAGCGGTTCGCATAACCCCATTCATTGTCATACCATGCGAAAACTTTTGCTTGTTTTCCTACCACCATGGTTTGATTCAAATCGACAATCAATGAATAAGGTGAATGATTAAAATCACTTGATACCAAAGGTTCATCGGTTACTGACATAATTTCATGATAATCAAAACGTGCAGCTTTGCTTAACACTGCATTTAACTCATGCTTGGTGATAAGCGATTGGGACACAAAACTTAAATCGATTGCAGCAACATTGATAGTCGGTACACGAATCGAATAGCCATCGATTCGATCTTCCATTTTCGGCATGACCCGTTTCAATGCCCCTAGAGCTGAAGACGTCGTTGGAATAATATTTTGACCCGAAGCTCGCGCACGACGTAAGTCACGATGTGCATGATCCAATACAGACTGATCCGCAGTCACAGCATGAATTTCTGTCATGAGTGCTGTGTCTATACCAAAGGCATCATCAATAATTTTGACTAAAGGCACCAAAGCCTGCGTGGTACACGACACACTCGAAATAATTTGATCCGTCGCTTTGACTTCATGATGATTAACACCATACACAATCGCAGCATCAACACTGTCAAACGGCGCCGCACCAATAATCACACGTTTGGCACCTGCACCAATATGTTGTGTGGCTGCCTCTCGCGATCTAAATAAACCTGTGCATTCAAGTACCACATCGACATTCAGTTGCTGCCAAGGCAAAAGACTCGGCTGTGCTTCATTTAAAACTTGCACTTTGAGATGCGCTTGAGCACAAGAGATATCTAGAAAAATAGCGTTATCTTGTTCAAGAATTTCGACTTGGCCTGCAAAACGACCATGCGTGGTGTCATATTTAAACAAATGCACCATGGTTTCCACATCAGCGACATCATTTATGGCAACAATTTCATAATGAAATTCTTTTGGATTTTCAAACCAAGCGCGTAATACATTGCGTCCGATTCGACCAAATCCATTAATTGCCACTCGCTGCATGACCAATCCTTCGTTTTGAAACAAAAATAAAGCATCTATATGTTAATGGATTTCAACATGAAAACGTTATCATTTATTCGTTTAATGCTTATTGGGCTTTATTTTTATAAAACTTTAGCACCTGTATAGATCCAAATATTAGCTTTACTAAACATGTACAGCACTAAGATCAAGTCCAAACACTATGATTAAATTGGGTATAAACATGCAATTATCCAAATGAACTGAAAAATATAAAAGCAACCCACCTTCATGTAGAGCATTCATTAACATGTTGAATTTGAAATTTCAAAGCTTTTCAAGACATATAAATAACTGATGTTATGCACGAAAAAGTAATTAAGTATTTTTAAAATACTTTTTAACTTTATTCGACGGAGTCTTACATTTTTGAATTGATAAAGGGATTAGCCTTCGGCTGGAGGTACTCTTACGAAACATTGTTTCTCATTCGGCAAGATGAGAAGCGTGCTTCGCAAGGAAACCAACTTGCCGTGCAATGCACCTCACCGACAAAACTCTTTCACTAGCGTCAAATTATTAAAAATATCGCAAAAACATTTTTGATTAAAAGTAGCACTATCTCAAACACTTGCGCATGACGTTACCGCGTATCGTTCTTTTATTTGAATCAAATTGCGCTTCTGATGTTACTGCGCAACATCAGTAAATAAAACGCAGCAACAGTGCGCTCACAAGATTAATCAATAAATACTTTCAGCGTTCCAAAGGTTTAAAAATCTAAAAATATAGGTGCTAAATTTAAAACATATAAAAAGTCATAGAGATAGCCGAAAATCATTGGTCACTACACCTTTTTCCGTTATAATTTAGCGTTTTTAAATTTTATGTCAGCATCTCAAGCCAGCTTTAAAATTTTGTAAGACTTGCTTGATATGCTATTACCAAATCGAAATTAGGAGAGACTTGGTTGTGAGTACTCGTTTTATGACATCAGCTGAAATTCGCGAAGCTTTTTTAAGCTACTTTGAATCGCAAGGGCATACACGTGTCGCGTCGAGTTCTCTGGTACCTGCCAACGACCCAACACTATTGTTCACAAATGCTGGTATGAACCAGTTCAAAGACTGCTTCCTCGGTCTTGAAAAACGTGACTACGTTCGTGCAACTTCTTCACAAAAATGTGTCCGTGCCGGCGGTAAACACAACGACTTAGACAACGTTGGTTATACAGCACGTCACCACACGTTCTTTGAAATGTTGGGTAACTTCTCATTTGGTGACTACTTCAAACGTGATGCCATCACATTTGCTTGGGATTTCTTAACCAACGAAAAATGGTTAGGTCTGCCAAAAGATAAACTTTATGCCACTGTTTACCATACAGATGACGAAGCATTTGATATCTGGAACAAAGAAATTGGTCTAGACGCTTCACGAATTATCCGTATAGGTGACAACAAAGGCGAAAAATACGCTTCAGATAACTTCTGGGCAATGGGCGATACAGGTCCTTGCGGTCCATGTTCTGAAATCTTCTTTGACCATGGTGACCACATTTGGGGTGGCCTACCAGGTACTCCTGAAGAAGATGGCGACCGTTTCATCGAAATCTGGAACAACGTATTCATGCAGTTTAACCGTACTGCTGATGGCGTACTACACCCTCTTCCAGCACCTTCTGTAGATACTGGTATGGGCTTGGAACGTATTTCTGCAGTTTTACAGCATGTAAACTCGAACTACGAAATCGACCTATTCCAACACTTATTAAAAGCTGCTGCTGAAATCATTGGCCTGGATACCACTGAAATTGAAGCTGCTGCAAAAGCTGCAAACAAGCCAGTTGAATACCCTGCTTCTCTTAAAGTGGTTGCTGACCATGCACGCTCATGCTGCTTCCTGATTGCAGATGGTGTAAACCCTTCTAATGAAGGCCGTGGTTATGTACTGCGCCGTATTATCCGTCGTGCCGTACGTCATGGTAACAAATTGGGTGCAACAGGTTCATTCTTCTACAAAATGTTGCAGCCGCTGATCGACGTGATGGGTGCTGCTTATCCTGAACTTGCTGCACAGCAAGCACGTATCGAAGCTCAGCTTTTAAAAGAAGAAGAACAATTTGCAAAAACTTTAGAGCAAGGTTTGAAATTGCTTGAAGGTGAATTGGCTCAACTTAAAGGTTCTGTAATTCCGGGTGAAACTGTATTTAAACTTTACGATACTTACGGCTTCCCAACTGACCTTACAGCAGACATTGCACGTGAACGTGATTTAACCATTGACGAAGCTGGTTTCGAAGTCGAAATGGCGGCTCAACGTCAACGTGCGCGTGATGCTGGTAAATTTGCTGTCGACTACAACTCAATTGTGAAAGTTGAAGGCGAGACTCAATTTGACGGCTATGACGCAACTCAAGGCCAAGGTCAAATTGTTGCAATCTACAAAGACGGCGAACAAGTTGATGAAGTTTTTGAAGGTGACGAAGCACTAATCGTTCTAAACCAAACTCCTTTCTATGCAGAAAGTGGCGGTCAAGTTGGCGATACAGGTATCTTCAAAAACGAAACTGGTATTTTTGAAGTTCAAGACACCAAAAAATCAGGCGGCGCTTTTGTACACCAAGGCATCGTGACCATGGGTAACTTAAAAGCAGCTCAAGCAGTTGAGGCGATTGTTAAAGCGGATATCCGTGAAGCAACTTCACGCAACCACTCTGCAACTCACCTATTACATGCAGCACTTCGCCAAGTTTTAGGTACGCACGTACAGCAAAAAGGTTCATTGGTTGCAAGCGAACTTTTACGTTTTGACTTTGCTAATGACCAACCTGTTTCATTTGAACAGCTTCAAGAAATTGAACGCATTGTCAATGCCGAAGTGATTGCCAATACTGCTGTTTCAACTGAACTTTTAGACATCGAGGCGGCCAAAGAAAAAGGCGCAATGATGTTGTTCGGTGAGAAATACGGTGACGAAGTACGTGTACTTTCAATGGGTACAACCAAAGATGAGAAAAACTTCTCTATCGAACTTTGTGGCGGTATTCATGTAAAACGCACCGGTGATATTGGTCTATTCAAAATCACTTCTGAAGGCGGTGTTGCTGCAGGCGTACGTCGTATTGAAGCCGTTACGGGTACTAAAGCTGTTGAAGCTGCGCAAAAAGCAGATCGTGACATTCATGCAATCAACGATTTGCTGAAAGCGCAAAAAGATCAAACTTTAGAAAAAGTTGAAGCTTTGTCTCACACAGCATCTAGCTTGCAAAAACAAATTGAACAATTGAACCAAAAATTGGCAAGCTTCCAAGCCGCTGAGTTATTGAGTCAAGTTCAAGAGATTGGTGGCCGTAAAACATTAATCACCACGGTTCAAGGTGTAGATGCGAAATCACTTCGCAACTTGCACGACGGTGTGAAATCTAAGTTAGACAATGCTGTGATCGTGATCGCAGCGGTTGATGCCGACAAAGTGAGCCTCATTGCTTCGGTTGCTAAAGAATACACTGCTGCTGTAAAAGCAGGTGACATCATCAAACACCTTGGTCAAGAACTTGGCGGTAAAGGTGGTGGTAAACCTGATATGGCTCAAGGTGGTGCGCCTTATAGCGACAAACTTGAAGCGGTAATGACTGACCTCGTTGCATGGTTAGCTGCAAAATAAGACCAAAAGTCCTATAGCTCAAAGTGACTCACCTCCTTTGAGCAAATCAACAGGTTTAAGCAGTGTGTTTTTTAATGCTGGATCCTGCTTAAACACTGTTGATGCGTGAAAGCGCAAACTCAATCATCATGTTGAAACCAATATTCAACCTCTGGCTAAATGATGAAAATGGAGTCTAAAAGGCTGGGTTCATGTGAATCCCCTGCAGACACAAAGTATCTATTTGAACTCCTCCTACCTTGGAGTTCATAAGCTACGTGGTATATTAAAATCGCGCCGAAGTGCGGTCTTAAAATATGTGTAAGTGCTTTAAGTCTTTAGACTTATTTACTTGGTAAGGATAGTTATGGCATTAATCGTTCAAAAATATGGCGGTACCTCAATGGGTACTCCAGAGCGCATTTTAAATGTTGCTCGTCGTGTAAAGCGTTGGCATGATCACGGTCACAAAGTTGTGGTTGTTGTATCTGCAATGAGTGGCGAAACCAATCGTCTACTTGCTTTAGCGAAAGCCATTACCGAAACCCCTGATCCACGCGAATTAGACCAAATGGTGTCTACGGGTGAACAGGTAACGATTTCTATGTTAGCAATGGCACTTAACTCTATTGGTGTTGAAGCTAAATCACTTACAGGCCGTCAAGTCGGTATTAAAACCGACAGCGCATTTACCAAGGCGCGTATTGAAGCGATTGATACGGATGTATTGACTTCAAACCTTGACGCTGGACGTGTCATTGTAGTGGCAGGTTTCCAAGGCTTTGATGCCGAAGGTAACACTACGACTCTAGGTCGTGGTGGTTCTGACACTTCGGGTGTTGCATTGGCCGCCGCACTTAAAGCTGATGAATGTCAGATTTACACAGACGTTGATGGTGTTTACACCACTGACCCTCGTGTCGCTCCAAAAGCGAAAAAAGTTGATCGTATTTCTTTTGAAGAAATGCTTGAAATGGCATCACTTGGTTCTAAAGTCCTTCAAATTCGTTCTGTAGAATTTGCCGGTAAATACCAAGTGCCTTTACGCGTATTATCAAGTTTTGATAATGACGATGATGGCGCATTCGACGAAAACTTTAAACAAAACGTCGGGACACTAATCACCACTGAAGCGGAAGACAACATGGAACAACCAATCATCTCAGGTATCGCGTTCAACCGTGATGAAGCTAAATTAACTATTCTTGGTGTACCGGATAAACCAGGTATCGCTTCAAACATCCTTTCACCAATTGGTGATGCCAATGTTGAAGTGGATATGATTATCCAAAACGTTGAAGAAGACGGCACAACTGATTTCACATTTACAGTTAACCGTAGTGAATTATCAAAAGCGAAAGCCATTCTTGAAGCGACTGCACAAGAAATTGGTGCACGTGAAGTTGCAACTCGCGCAGACATCGTAAAAGTATCGATTGTAGGTGTTGGTATGCGCTCACACGCAGGTGTTGCAAGCAAAATGTTTACTGCTCTTGCAAAAGAAGGTATTAATATTTTGATGATTTCGACTTCTGAAATCAAAATTTCAGTGATTATTGATGAGAAATACTTAGAGCTTGCTGTACGTGCTCTACACACTGCATTCGGTCTAGACCGTGAAACAGGTGAATCAAGCGCACGTGCTTAATTAACCTTGCTGTGTGTCAAAATTTGTCATTGTTAGACAGATTTTGAAAAACATCGTAAAAATTCAGAGCCACTATAGTTTTTTTTATAGTGGCTCTGTTATATTAAACCTGAGGATTTTAAAATTTACTCAGTTTGCGACTGTCACAATGATTGTTTCAGATGCACTGCTAAATTTTTTGCTTTTACAAGTTATGAATTTTACATAACAGATCATTTGCAGGTTTTGCATTTTGCAAGGAGAGAAACATGCTGATTCTGACTCGTCGTGTCGGAGAAACATTAATGATTGGAGACCAAGTTAGCGTGACTGTACTTGGTGTTAAAGGTAATCAGGTTCGTATTGGCGTGAATGCTCCAAAAGAAGTATCTGTTCATCGTGAAGAAATTTACCAACGAATTCAACATGAACGCGCAATGCACGAACATCTCCAAAACATTGATCAAGAATATCAGCCATCTTTTGAAGAAACTGATTATTCCCAAAATAACTATAATCGCTAAGATTTAAGTTGTTTAAATCATAAAGCGGCTCATTAGGCCGCTTTAAATTTATCTAGAACATGCTTTTACTATAGACGTTCAACTAAGCTTTATTACTACCCTTCTAGAACTTTACGTACGGGGCCAAAACTGCGGCGATGTTCATCAATCACCCCATACTGCGCAATCGCTTCGAAGTGCGCTTTGGTTGGATAGCCCTTGTGTTTCGCAAAACCATACTGTGGATATTTTGCATCTAGCTCAACCATTTCGTGGTCTCGAGTCACTTTTGCCAAAATACTCGCAGCCGAAATCTCTGGATGAATCGCATCTCCGCCTACCACAGCATCACAGCTCATCGCTAAACCAGCTGGGACTTTATTACCATCTACCAACACGTGTTCTGGCTGCACACTGAGTTTTTCCACTGCACGACGCATTGCAAGTAATGATGCTTGCAAAATATTGATCTCATCAATTTCTTGTGCGGAACTTTCAGCAATCGCCCAAGCCAAGGCTTTTTCTTGAATCTCAATAAATAACTTTTCACGTTTTTTTTCAGTGAGCTTTTTAGAATCGTTTAAACCTTCAATCGGGTTATTTGGATCTAAAATGACAGCTGCCGCAACAACCGAACCCACCAATGGACCGCGACCCGCTTCATCTGCACCAGCAATTTTCATATATCTCTCACTCAAAATAAAATACGACCCTTAATTTGGATTTGCTGATACACAACAAAACCACTGTTTGGATCGTATAAATTGTTCTAAATCTTAGTTTTTAAATGTTTCGATCACGCAAGCATTTAAAGTATTTGTCACGATTTTAGCCGCAAGATTAGCTTGTGAAGTTTTATCCATTGCTGCTACAACCAAATCCGTTGCAGTCACGCTAGTTGTCGCTTTCTCGCCTACACATGAACACACTTCAGTTTGTAGTTCAGATTTTTGAGTTTCTGTTAATAATTTTGAACCTGTTTTCCAGTAGCTGTTGTTATTTAGCTCAGTCACGCATTTCGCTTGAACACCCACTTTAACAGCCATCATTGCCAAGCTGTTTGCTGAAGTTGTACCTGTAGAACTTGTACCTGTTGTACCAGTCGCAGCACATGCAGAAAGTACAAGCGCTAATGGCGCTAGAACAGCAACTAATTTTTTCACGAATATTTCCTTTGTTCTGTTAATTAACGCGCATATTGTGCCCCAAATCACACACCATCCGATATGACTATTTAAAATAAATTCGGTAATTGTGTAGTTAATCATCAAAGCCTGTGTTGCATATTCACAACACAGTGTCCCGATTTTAAACGACGCATATTTTTGTGGTCTGTATTAGAATCTGCATAAGATTGGACGCTTAAATAATCAACATGAGCAATAACACACAATACTACACTCGAACAGCTCAGGTCTTACATTGGCTGATGGCGATCATATTCATCGTGGCATGGTTAATTGGCTTTTATAGTGGTAATTTTCTGAGTTATGACGTCGATGGCAGCTTTAAAGGGCAAGTCATTACCCTCCATAAAAATATTGCGACTACGATTATTTTTCTGGTGGTGATACGAATCTTTTGGCGCTATACCCACCCCGCTCCAGATTTACCTGACAACATGTCCTCCGGCATGAAAACCTTGGCACATTTGGGTCATTTAGCACTGTATTTTGTACTACTGGCTTTACCTATTACAGGTTGCTTATTTAGTTGGAGCGCAGGTCACCCGGCCCCTGTCCTGTATTTGTTTGAAATACCACGCTTGGTCCAAGATAATCCTGAATTATTAGCCATCGTGAAACCGCTACATATTTGGATTTCTTGGGCAGCAGGCTTGCTCTTAGTCGGTCATATTTTGGCAGCACTGAAACATCATTTTATTGATAAAGACCATGTGCTCAAAAGCATGACACGACAACCAAAACCTTAATAAAGACAAAATAAAAGCCACATTATGTGGCTTTTATTGTGAGCATCATCTTTTAATTCAGCACTTGCTGAGCACAGCCACGCATACTATTCAAAACCGCTTTAGAAATCAGTTTATTCTTTTCAGTTTCATTCACTGCAGCAGTCATCAGATCTTTCGCACCGATATCATCCATAGCATGCTCACTCACGCACTGACAAATCGCAGCTTGATTGTCTTTTTTCTGTTGAGCACTCATAAACAACGCAGCACCTTTCCAAATTTTAGAACTATTTAACTCTTGCGAGCATTGATATTCAATCACAGGCTTTAGCATACGCTGACTTAAACTTGATTTATCTGCACTAGCAGCGGATGAAATCAATACTGCGGCTAAAAATGTAATCGATGAGGCAAATATAGAGCGATTTGAATGAGAGAAAAGCATGATTTAGACATAAAAAAGGCAGTGAATATTCACTGCCTGAGATTATACGCTGATTATTAATTCAACGCTTCAATCTTTTTAATCCAAGCTTGTTTTTCAGCATCTGAAATAAATGATGCTTCAAAAGAGTTGATTGCCAGTTGCTTTAACTCTACATTGCTTAAATCAAGCGCTTTGGTGATCGCAACAAAGTTATCATTCATATAACCACCAAAGTACGATGGATCATCTGAATTGACGGTCACATGCACACCTTGTTGCAATAGACGGCGAATATTATGATCAGCCATATCATTCACAACACAAAGTTTTAAATTACTCAGCGGGCAAACGGTTAATGGCATTTTCTCTGCAATTAAACGCTGCATTAAGGCTGGATCTTCTTCTGAACGTACACCATGGTCAACACGATTTACTTTCAGTAGATCCAAGGCTTCCCATACGTATTCTGCTGGACCTTCTTCCCCTGCATGCGCAACGATAAGAAAACCTGCTTCACGTGCTTTGGCAAAAACACGTTCGAATTTTGATGGTGGATGACCCACTTCACTCGAATCTAAACCAACACCAATAATTTGATTTTTATATGGTAAAGCTTGTTCTAATGTTGCAAATGCTGCGTCTTCAGATAAATGACGTAAGAAACACATAATCAGATGTGAGCTAATGCCCAGTTTTACTTTGGCATTATCACAAGCGCGTTGTAAGCCATTCAAAACCGTTTCAAAAGCAACGCCACGATCTGTATGAGTTTGTGGGTCGAAGAACATTTCAGTATGAACCACATGATCTTCTGCACATTTTTCTAAATATGCCCATGCTAAATCATAAAAATCTTGCTCATGAATCAGTACATTTGCACCTGCATAATAAATATCTAAAAAAGACTGTAAATTATGAAAATTATACGCTTCTTTTAATTCTTCGACTGATTGATAAGGGATTGCAATATTGTTGCGTTGGGCAATTGCAAACATGAGTTCAGGCTCAAATGTCCCTTCAATATGCACATGTAACTCTGCTTTTGGCAAAGCGCGAATCAGCTCAAGTTGATCCATCTTTTATCCTCATAAAAATAAAAAAGGGTGCAAACTGAGTTTACACCCTTTCGCTATTTGACAGTATTAACCGCCAAATGCAGCAAATTTTAATGCCCAAAGTGCAGCAATAATCCAGACCATATACGGTACAGTTTTCGCTTTACCTGTAAGCAATTTAACCAATGCATAGCTAATGAAGCCCATTGCAATACCGTCTGCAATTGAATACGTAAACGGCATAAATACAATTGTTAAAAATGCTGGGACTGCTTCAGTAATATCATCCCACTCAATATGAACGATACCTTGAATCATCAACACACCAACAAACAATAATGCTGGCGCAGTTGCAAAACCTGGTACAGACTGAGCAAGTGGTGCTAAGAACAATGCCAAAATAAACAATACAGCAACTACAACTGCAGTTAAACCTGTACGACCACCGGCAGCAACACCTGCTGATGATTCAATATAAGGCGTAGTTGATGACGTACCCAATGCCGCACCCGCAACAATTGCAGATGAGTCAGCAAATAATGCTTTCTTCAAACGTGGTAATTTACCGTCTTTTAATAAACCTGCACGGTGTGATACACCGACCAATGTACCTGTAGAATCAAATAAATCGACCAAGAAGAATACAAAGATCACGCCAATCAAACTTGCGGTGAATAGACCTTCGAAGTTCATTTGCATGAATGTTGGAGCGATTGAAGGAATAGCACCTACAACACCTTTAAATTCGTTGAAGCCCAGCAGGGTTGAAATTGCAGTAATCACCAAAATACTGATGATGATTGCACCACGTACTTTAAAGTGATGCATAACCACAACCATCAAGAAGCCAAGTAAAGCTAACAAGACAGACGGCTGTTTTAAATCACCCAGACTAACCAATGTTGCAGGGTTATCAACAATAATGCCGGCATTTTTCAAAGAAACCAGCGCAAGGAATAAACCAATACCGCCACCGATCGCCAGTTTAAGCGACATTGGAATCGCATTGACAATCGCTTCACGAATTTTGAACATGCTGATAGCGATAAAAACAAGGCCAGAGACAAAAACAGCTGCTAAAGCAGTTTGCCATTCCACGCCCATACCCAAACATACAGAATAGGTAAAGTAAGCGTTTAAGCCCATACCGGGTGCTAAGGCAATTGGATAGTTAGCAACAAGACCCATCACCAAACAGCCAATGGCTGCTGCTAAACAGGTTGCGACAAAAACAGCACCATGATCCATACCCGTTTCGGACAAAATCATTGGATTGACAATAATGATGTAACACATTGTCAAAAAAGTAGTTACACCTGCAATGACTTCTGTTTTGAAACTGGTTTTGTTTTCGCTCAGTTTAAACAGACGTTCAAGCATGTTCTCGGAAGATGGATTAGGAGTCGTCATGACCTAGCCCCTATGAAGTAAACTTTATGCATATAAGCATTCCACAAAATTAATCATGTGATGTATTCATCATTAATTTTGTGTATGCCTAAGCAACGAATATGCCAATTCGGCAGATTGTAGGCTTTAAAAAATCCTATTTTCAACAGCATACAACACAGTACAAATGTTGAAATTTGCAAACAAAAAAGCTGCATAAACCTATGCAGCTCCTCTATTTATGTCATTTAATTCGTATTTAATATCAATAAATACTGATCAAATTAATTTCGGCAAATTATAACACATTGATTTTTTAATGTTTCCACATTTTCATCGCTTTTCAATTTAGTAAATTTAAGACATTGTTTTATTTATAAAGTTTCAAATTATTATATGTAAAAATAAAATATCAATATTTAGACGAACTCTTCAAGATCATGCTTGAGCTCAATTCAAAAGCAGCAAGATTGATTTTTTTTAGCGCATATAAGGTGATGCGTTCAAATCATCATTGAACACCTGATTAATTTCTTGCTGTCGCTTTAACTCTGCATTTTTATAAACACTAAACCCTAAGAACACAATGCTGAATATAAAAATTGGTATCAGTATTTTTTTCATAACAAAATTTTATTCATGTTTAAATATTTGGCTATAATAACAAAAAACTTAAACAAAAAAGTTACATATTTCACAATTTTATATCTTATTAAGTCATTTAATAAGCTATTTGTTCGATCAATGTTAACTTTGTAATATATTTTAGACTGATAGACAAGATAATCGCTGAATGTTTTTTTAAATCCTTTTCCTCAAAAAGCCTCAAATTGTAGATCATTTCATATACGAAATTTAAAGCACGATCAATTTCACAGGCCCACCGTTACATCCCGAGTGAAGAAGATAAAAAAGCCGCTGACTTAAAAACAGCGGCTATTCATATTTTTTACAGATTCAAAATTTTCAATCTTGAACTTAAGCAGCTTGTTGCTCATCTCGCTTAAAGACCAATTCGCCCTTTAAGCTACTGTCGGCATCGAAATAATATCCATCGGTATTAAACGACTTGATATCTTCAATACGTTCAATTTTATTTTCCAACAAATATCGCGCCATTAGGCCACGTGCTTTTTTGGCATAGAAGCTGATGACTTTATATTTGCCGTTCTTTTGATCGAGAAAAACTGGCTTGATGATTTCGGCTTTAATTTTTGATTCTTTGACCGACTTATAATATTCATCTGAAGCGATGTTGACCAAAAGTTCAGAGCCCGCTTTTTCCAAATCGTCATTGATGAGATTGGTGATGGTATTGTCCCAAAACTCGTATAGGTTATGTCCACGTGGATTTTGCAGCTTGGTCCCCATCTCTAAACGATATGGCATCATTAAATCCAGTGGACGCAATAAACCATAGAGACCCGAGAGCATACGCAAATGGGTTTGTGCATATTCAAGGTCTGAGTTTGTAAGTTTATAAGCATCTAAACCGGTATATACATCACCTTTAAAGGCAAAGATTGCTTGGCGTGCATTGGCAAAATCAAAATCAGGCTGCCAATCTCGGAAGCGCTCAACATTTAAAGTCGCAATTTTCTCACTGACACTCATCAAGCTTGAAATTTCACTTACCGACAATTTACGTGCGACTGAGATTAATTCCTCAGAATGATCTAATAGCCGTGGTTGAGTGAATTTTTCAGTCGGTAAAGCGGTTTCGTAATCTAAAGTTTTTGCTGGAGAAATTAAAGCGAGCATAAACATCCTGATTAATTTTTAATTAAACAAACTATAACAGTAGAGTATTTTCAAATCCAATCTGTGTTTTTGATAAACATAATCTGTAAACTATGCGACTCTCCCGCTTTCACATTTTAGTCATTATGTCAGAACAACTGTTCATTCAAGGGCCTGTTGGTCAGCTTGAAATTTTTGTTGATTATCCACAGGGTGAAGTGAAAGGATTCGCGGTAGTTACACACCCTCACCCATTGCAAGGTGGCACACCACAGCACAAAGTACCTGTGCTTTTAGCGCAAATGTTCTTAGAACGTGGCTATGTTGTCTATCGCCCAAGTTTCCGCGGCTCTGGCCAAAGTGCAGGAATACATGACGAAGGCAATGGTGAAACCAAAGATACCATGCAAGTCATTGAATTTGCTCGTAGCCAACACCCAAACTTGCCATTTTATGCAGGCGGTTTTAGTTTTGGTGCAAATGTCATGACTAAATGCTATGCCCTATTGCCAGTGGAGTTACAGCCTGTACAGACTATTTTATGCGGCTTACCAACCACAACAGTTGCAGGTGTACGTCACTATGTGACACCGCATATTAAGGGTGATATTTTATTTATTCATGGTGAAGAAGATAATGTCACACTGTTATCTGACTTGATTCAGTGGGCCAAACCACAGCGCCATTTAATCACGGTTTTACCAGGTGCAAACCACTTCTTTACAGGTTATCTCAAACAGCTTCGTATCGCGATCTCACGCTTTTTAGTATAAACAATACCAAAAATGAGTCAGCTTAACTGGCTCATTTTTCTTGCCTAGCGAACGCTCTATTCCCCCAATATTCCAGATAAACTGAACTACTCGCTTGTCAAGTTATCCATTTTTTTGCATTAGTGATCACAATTCGTTCAACATGTAATGACTTAAGCCTATGCTCGTTTAATTTTGATTAAGCCTCAATTTTTTATCTAAAAACCAATTATTTACTTGTTTAAATAATCAACTACAGAAATAATACCCAGAAAAATTAAGATAAAATTTAGAGGGAAAAATGAAATTTATTGTTGCTGTGATTTTAAGTCTAAGCATTGCAGCTTTGGTTTATTATTTTAATTCAACCCCATCCACAACGACAAATTTGCCAGCGTCTACGGTTGCTGCGAACCATAGTCCCAAAGCCTATTTGACTGCGTCATACAAGATGAATGTCGATGGTCGTGATTTTAGCTTAAAAATGGTCTACGACTTTCCCAATAGCCAAGTGTGTGAAGCCCAACTCAACAGCACTGACACCATGAATATGATCTCAACCTTTAAGCAACGCTGTTCGCGTGACTCGGTGTGTAAAGAAGCTGAAATTTCGTCTTGTTCATCTTTTACCGATCAAAAATATAAAGATATGCTCGATAAAAACTATCATGACACCCATTATATTTATTTAAGCGATAGCAAATTGACTGATCAACGTGGTGTGATCGTGTTTTGGGGACTCAATGAACAAGAGTCAGAAAAAATGTGTGACTATGTGAAAAAGAGCAATCGAACTATTAATCCTATCAATATTGAATGTCTATAACGTTGTTCGATACATTCCGTTAAAAAATAAAAAAGCAGCACTATGCTGCTTTTTTATAGATGATTTTTAATTCAATTTTTCAGTTCATTTCGTCATTTGTTTCCATTGAAACTCACTATACGAGTCTTCTTCTTTTAAACTGTTTTCGACCGCTTGAGCCAATTGATTCAATAAACTTTGCTCAGTAATACGATCTAACCAATCTTGGTCTTCATCTGGATAAGAGGTAATTTCACAGACTAGACGACCTGATTCATCCTGCCCCTGACATGTCACTGAAAGTGGCAATTCATGTTGATCGACACTGACTGCAATCTGATCACCACTTTGCGATAACGTTTGAAAGCCATAACGCTCTAATTTATTTGCCAATAATTCAGCAACCTGAGTTTGCGTATCAGCACTGCTTTCAACTCGATTTGAATCGCTATGGGCGGTGAATTGTAGTTTTCTCATGTATCTATCCAAAGACATTCTTGTTGTATGGTTTTAGCATAAGCAATTAAAACCAAA
This sequence comes from Acinetobacter sp. YH12094, assembly GCF_013419295.1. NCBI lineage: Bacteria > Pseudomonadati > Pseudomonadota > Gammaproteobacteria > Moraxellales > Moraxellaceae > Acinetobacter > Acinetobacter sp. YH12094. The sequence continues at coordinate 25,709 of NZ_VPAK01000003.1, read as the reverse complement.
CAGCCAAGCATTTGCTTGGCTGTTGTTGAATAAATATACAAATTTAGTGAATTATTTATTCACTTACCGCAATCGTTAAACCGGCTTGAGTCGCTAGCTCTGTAAATGTCGGGAAGCTGGTCGCAACAGTTTCTGTACCCACGATATTTATTTCACCCGAAGTACGTAAACCTGCCATTGAGAAGCTCATTGCAATACGGTGGTCATGATGTGATTCGATTTCACCACCTGTGAAGATTGCACCCCACTCACCCGCTTTGCCTTGACCTTCAATGATGATACCGTCCTCGGTTGGCGTACAATCGATACCCATAATTTTTAGGCCATCTGCCATCACTTGAATACGATCCGACTCTTTCACTCGAAGTTCAGCTGCACCAGTCAAAATGGTTTGACCCTCTGCACATGCAGCAGCAATAAATAACGCTGGGAATTCATCAATCGCCAATGGCACTTGATCTTCTGGCATATGAATGCCTTTGAGTGTACGTGAACCACGAATACGAATATCTGCAATCGGCTCACCGCCAGCGATACGTTCATTTTCAACAGTCAGGTCAGCACCCATCTGTTTTAAAATTTCGATCACACCTGTACGTGTTGGATTAATGCCGACCGCTTCAAGTGTGACATCTGAACCTTCAGTAATCGCTGCACCCACCATAAAAAATGCTGCAGATGAAATGTCAGAGGGTACTTGGATATCCGTACCGACTAACTTGCCACCACCTAGAAGTGAAATGCGGTTTCCTTCTGTTTTCACGTCATAACCAAATGCACGAAGCATACGTTCAGAATGGTCACGTGTCGGTTCTGGCTCAGTGACAACAGTTTCACCTTCCGCCCAAAGACCTGCCAACAAAATACCAGATTTTACTTGTGCAGATGCCATTGGTAAGTCGTAATGAATACCTTTAAGGTTTTGACTTCCAGAAATAGACACGGGCGGCGTACCACGCTCACCTGTAGTTTGAATTTGCGCACCCATTTCACGTAATGGTTTGGCAATACGTTCCATTGGACGTTTTGATAATGACGCATCACCCGTCATCACTGAATCAAACTTCTGTGCCGACAACATGCCTGAAAGCAAACGCATTGAAGTACCTGAATTGCCCATATACAAAGCGCCTGCAGGTGCTTTTAAACCATGCATACCTACACCATGAATAGTGACTTCGCCGTTTTTAGGGCCTTCAATACTTACACCCATATCGCGGAATGCTTGAAGGGTTGCCAAGGCATCTTCACCTTCAAGGAAACCAGTGACATGCGTTGTGCCTTCTGCAATAGCACCAAACATGATAGAGCGATGTGACACAGATTTATCACCTGGCACAGTAAATTTACCTTGGAATTGCTTTGGACCCGGTAAAATTTTGAATTGCTGTGTCGTCACTTTATTTTTCTCCATCAGTGGTTTCTTTGCGAGCATGTGATTGAAATGTTGACGTGCCGCTTGTGCATGCCCCAACAGTCCCATCAACGCTTGTGAATTTTCATCTTCAATCAGTTTGCGAAGAATAGCCAATTGTTTTTCAAAGCCATCTACCGCATTTAAAATTGCCTTTTTATTGGCAAAAAAGATGTCATGCCACATATGTGGGTCGCTTGCAGCAATGCGTGAGAAATCACGAAAACCGCCAGCGGCATAACGGAAAATATCTAAATTGTCTTCTCGGTTCGCAAGTTGCTCAACCAAGTTAAATGCCATCAAATGCGGAAGATGACTGGTATGGGCCAACACTTCATCGTGTTTTTCCACATCCATGCAAATTACTTCCGCTTTGGCAGCTTGCCACAATTGAATCAGTTTCTCTACAGCCCAATCTGCACTGCTTGGTAAAGGTGTCAAAATCACTTTGTGATTAGCAAATAAATCTACCTTACCTGCATGCACACCTGTTAGTTCAGCCCCAGCAATCGGATGCCCCGGTACAAAACCAGCAGGTAATTGCTCACCATAGACGGCTTTCGCTGCATCAACGACATTGCCTTTGGTACTCCCAACATCGGTAATAATCGTCTGTTCGGATAGATAAGGCTTGATCGCTTCAAGGACTTTTTGTGTCGCACGTACAGGCAAAGCCAAGACAACGAGATCTGCACCTTTGACCGCTTCAGCAGGATCGCTATAACCCTGCTGAATAAGCCCTAAAGCTTTTGCATCTTCTAAAGTTTTTTGTGAACGCGTAGACGCTACAATTTCCTTAGCTAAACCTTCAGCAATCATGACGCGAGCTAGACTTGAGCCAATCAGCCCAAGCCCAATAAAAGCAACTTTTTCAAATAGTGGCACAGACATGACTTAAGCTTTAGCCTCTAAGCCCAAAACTTTAGCCAATGCAGCTAAGAATTTAGCATTTTCAGCTTCAGTCCCAATTGATACACGTAAATGCTCGGGGATACCAACTGGACGAACAATCACACCTTCTTTTAATAAAGCATTGAAAGTCTGTGCAGGATCTGCTTTTACATTTACTAAAATGAAGTTGGCACGTGAAGGCACATACGCTAAACCTAAAGCATCAAAGCCTGACTCAAGTTGAGCCATACCCGCTTTGTTCACTACGCGTGATTTTTCAATAAACGCTTCATCTTTAAGTGCAGCAACTGCAGCAACCATTGCTAAATGGTTGACGTTGAATGGTTGACGAATACGATTGAGGAAATCCGTCACTTCAACTGAAGCCAAGGCAAAACCAACACGTAACGCAGCCAGGCCATAGCACTTAGACATGGTACGGCTAACGATTAAGTTTGCGTATTGATCTAAGAATTTCAAGCTGTTGAAGTTTTCTGGGAAATATTCCACATAAGCTTCATCTAAAACCACGATCACATTTGCAGGTACTTTTTGCATGAACGCTTCAAATTCAGCTTCTTCAAACCATGTACCTGTTGGATTATTTGGGTTCGCAATAAAAATCAATTTAGTATTGTCTTTAATTGCCGCAGCCATTGCATCTAGGTCATGTGAAAAACCTTTTGCAGGCACTTCAATCGCTTCAGCATTAATGGCTTGTGTCACCAGACCATACACAGCAAATGCGTGTTGGCTATACACCACAGAGTCTTGCTCTGAAACAAAAGCACGAGCAAAAATTTCTAGAAGATCGTTTGAACCATTACCCAACGTAATACGGTCATGTGCAATACCAAATTGTTTTTCAACTTGGTCTTTCAAAATAAAACCGCCACCATCCGGATATCGACCAATTTCTGCAAGTTCAGCAGCAACCGCTTCTTTCACTTTGTCAGAACAACCCAATGGGTTTTCATTTGATGCGAGTTTTACGATATCTGTAATACCCAACTCACGCTCAAGTTCACTAATTGGTTTACCTGGTTGGTAAGGCTTTAGCTTTGCAATGCCTTCATTGGCTGGGACAAACGTCATTTTACACTTCCAGTTTTTTCAAATGATGAAGGTGATCAACTCCTGATGGAATTGATCACAGTTGTGATCTTAAAGAACAGCAATCGGATATGAACCCAATACACGAATTTCTTTAACCAATGGACGAATTTCTTCAATTGCCGCTTTCACGTTTTCTTGCTCAACATGACCTTCCAAGTCCACAAAGAATACATAAGCCCATTTTTCTGGTAATGCAGGACGTGTTTCGATACTTGTTAAGCTAATATTATGCTTGGCAAACGGTGCAAGAATTTCAAGCAACGCCCCTGCACGGTCATGCGCAGAAATCAACAATGAAGTTTTATCATTGCCCGATTGCGGTACTTTCTCACGACCAATCACCAAGAAACGAGTAGTATTTTCAGGATTGTCTTCAATATTGCTATGCAAAATTTCAAGGTTGTAAATGTTCGCAGCGACTTCAGAAGCAATTGCTGCTGAGTGCCATTCATTGCGAATACGGCGTGCAGCTTCTGCATTTGAACTGAGTGCAACACGTTCTACACCTGGATAATGAGCATCTAACCAACCACGGCATTGCGCCAAAGTTTGTTGATGTGCATAAATCTGTTTAATACTGTCTTTACGTGTGTTTTCAGACACTAAGAATTGGTGATGAATACGCAGCTCCACTTCACCAATAACATTCAGATGTGAAGATTTGAAGCAATCTAGGGTGTGGTTCACTACACCTTCAGATGAGTTCTCTACAGGCACAAGACCATAGTGCGCACTGCCTGCTTCTACTTCGCGGAATACTTCATCAATCGTTGGAAGAGGGCGAACAACAGCGTCTTGACCGAAATGTTTTAAAACAGCCGAATGCGTATAAGTTCCGACTGGACCTAAAAACGCAATACTTTGCGGCGCTTCCAGGGCTAAACAAGCCGACATGATCTCACGGAATAAACGTGCCATTGTCACATCAGACAATGGGCCTTCGTTACGATCCATAACTTTACGTAAAACTTGCGCTTCACGTTCAGGACGATAAAACAGTGGATTCTCTTCAGCAGCAAATTTTGCTTTTGCAACTGCCTCAGCTAGTTTCGCACGACGGTTGATAAGTTGTTGAATCTGCATATCAACAGAGTCGATATCTTCACGAATTTGAGCTAAGTCCAGAGAAGTCGGAGTGTTTTGATCATCGTTGATCATTGTTATGTCGCCCTTCAAAAAAATTTTGCAAACAGTATAACAATAGTTAGCTTTCAAATGTTGCGCAATACGACTTTGATGGTTTCAGCCTTAAAAACATACAGTTGATTAAAGCTTCATCAGCTTAACTTAAGAGCCAAAACAGCCAAACTGATAGGTAAAGCCATAATTAAGACAAATCTTACCTTTTGACGGCTTTATTGATCATTCATCTTGAGCAGCACAATAAATAGACCTTCTCTTTTCCTCCAAATTTGCATCAGATCCATCCCCTTGTATAAGCCCATCAATCAGTTTATTTCATTGGTCATTGCAGTTTTAAATTTTGCTCTCAATACCTGTAGCAAAATAAAAAATTCTAAACTTGGTTTTCATGGCATAGAAATAATTTGAAACTTAAAGATGATCTATATAAACACTTGGTCATTGATCGTTTTTTCAGTGACTTAATAGGCACTTTCATCTAGTGTTTACAGTCATTGACGCATTTATTACAAAAGACACAGGTAATTTTTTTCGTTGCTTTGTAGTCTAAATATCAGAAAAAAAATAACAGACCCATAGGTACAAGTATGCACAAGAAAATTGCAGTGTTAGTGACCTACGATTTTGAAGATATTGAGTACCTTGAGCCTGTGGAGGCCTTTCGAGCCGCTCGGCACAGCATTATCAATATCGAAGATCAGGTTGGAAAAATTGTTTACGGTATTAAACGCCGTTCCCAGATCACCATTGACCAGAGTATCGACGACGCCTCTGTACATGATTTTGATGCCTTATTTATTCCCGGCGGTTATTCCCCAGAGAAACTCTCTTTAGATGACCGTTTTATCTATTTTGTACGTAATTTTGCAAATAGCCAAAAGCCGATTTTGAGCAGTTGCCACGGTCCACAGTTGTTATTAGAAGCGGGTGTCATACAAGGTCGCCATTTCGCCCAATCTGAAACGCTGAAATCTGCTTTACTAAACGCAGGTGTGGTGGTGTCGGATCAATCGGTCTTGAATGATAATAACCTGTATATATCGTCTCGCAGTACTTTAGATATACCTGAATTTATCGAAGTCTGTCTGCAAGTTTTGGGGCAACCGTCATTATCATAGATTTCAATATATTCACTTACACTCAACCGCATAATCTAATTCAAACACGCAAATCTGTAGAAATACATCGTCAAAAAAATAGCGAAGTCGTCACTTCGCTATTTTAATTTTCAGCCTGATAATTTTTTTATCGACCTAAAATACTTCGTGCCACGATTTCTTTCATAATTTCATTGGTGCCACCGTAGATTTGCTGAATACGTGCATCGACAAAGAAACGTGAAATTGGATATTCGGTCATATAACCATAGCCACCAAATAATTGAAGTAGATTATGGGCCACTTTCATTTGCATATCGGTAGAAAAGCTCTTGAGTGCTGCTGCAGTTTCAACATCAAGTTTGCCTTGCATATAAAGTTCAACATTTTGATTATAAAATGCCGCTGTAGCCAATTCGTCAATCTTAGCCTGTGCCAAGACAAAACGAGTATTTTGGAACTGTCCGATCGCCTGTCCGAACGCTTGTCGCTCTTTAACATACTGCGTTGCCACATCAATGGAACCGCGAATCGCACCAATTGCAGTCGAGGCAATTGCGGTACGTTCACGCGGTAACTCTTGCATCAAGTAAGCAAAGCCTTGTCCAGCTTGACCCAAAAGTTGCTCTTTTGGCACTTTGACGTTGTCATAAAACAACTCAGAAGTGTCTTGTGCATGTAGACCAATTTTGTCGAGGTTGGTACCTTTCTTAAATCCATCCAAATGTGTATTGACTAAGAGTAGTGACACGCCTTTGGCACGTGCTTGTGGATCAGTTTTTGCAGCCAATACCACAAGGTCTGCATGTTGACCATTTGAAATAAAAGTTTTCGAGCCATTGAGCAGATAATGATCGCCCTGCAAAATTGCACTACTGCGCATAGACTGTAAGTCCGAACCTGCACCAGGCTCTGTCATACCAATGGCACCGACCACTTCACCTGTGACCATTTTCGGTAACCAATATTGTTTTTGTTCTTCTGAACCAATGTGCAAAATATAAGGCGCTGCAATTTCAGAATGGCATGAAATACCTGTCGATAATGCACTAAAACCTGCTCGCGCAGATTCTTCGACTAGCATCAGTGAATAATGCGTTGGGACGCCATAGCCGCCATATTCTTCAGGCACATCCACACATAAAAAGCCATTTTCACCCAAAGCATTCCATACTGAACGCGGCATAATGCCTTCACGTTCCCATTGCTCATAATGTGGTGCGACATGCTCTGCCATAAAGCGGCGAAAGTTATCTCGAAATAATTCTAAGTCTGCATCATAAGCTAGCATGTGTTTCTTCCTTGGTTGAGTTTGTTGTTTTGTTGAGCTTCATCCTATTGCAGTTTAGAACAGCCGTCATGCCTAAAAACTAAAGCGTTCAAATTTGGCTTTGGGCTTACATAAAAAAAGGAAGCCGAAGCTTCCTTTTTAATTACATCTTTTACATCACAGCATCATCCTTAGGCATGATGTGCGTTGCCTTCTTCTTGCATCTGACGGTCAATTTCTTCAGGGTTTGCCAAAGCAAAATCCAGTTTTTCTTTGTCTAATTGACCCACCCATTTCGCAACCACAATCGTTGCCAAAGAGTTACCTACAAGGTTGGTTAATGCACGTGCTTCTGACATGAAACGGTCAATACCAAGAATTAATGCCAAACCTGCAACAGGAATATGACCCACAGCAGACAATGTTGCAGCCATCACAATAAAGCCTGAACCCGTCACACCCGCAGCACCCTTAGATGAAATGAGTAGAACCAACAACAACGTGATCTGATGCGAAATATCAAGCGGTGTATTGGTCGCTTGTGCAATAAAGATTGCTGCCATGGTCAGGTAAATAGACGTACCATCTAGGTTAAATGAATAACCTGTTGGAATAACAAGACCCACTACAGATTTTTCTGCACCAGCAAGTTCGAGTTTTTTCAACATACGTGGCAGTACAGATTCAGAAGATGACGTACCCAGTACGATCAGTAACTCTTCGCGAATCATGCGAATCATTTTCAAAATACTGAAACCGCAAATACGTGCAATTGAGCCAAGTATAATGAAAATAAACAGCAAACATGTGATATAGAAGCAGATGATCAATTGACCCAATTGTGCCAAACTACCAATACCATATTTACCAATGGTATAAGCCATCGCACCGAAAGCACCAATTGGTGCAAGCTTCATGATCATGTTTACAATGTTAAAGAATACATGTGCAATTTGATCAATAAACTTCAATACAGGCTTACCTGCATCACCAAGTTTATGCAAAGCAAAACCAAATAATAAGGCAAATAATAGAACTTGAAGAATTTCACCCTCAGCAAACGCACCAACAACGGTGTTTGGGATGATATTCATAAAAAATTCTTGGGTAGATTGTGCTGCACCAGATTCAACATATTTAGAAATACCTGCAGTATCTAAAGATGCTGGATCGACGTTCATGCCTACACCAGGTTTTGCAATATTAATCACTGCAAGACCGATAATGAGTGCGATGGTCGAAACGATTTCGAAGTATAGTAAAGCGACCCCACCTGTTTTACCCACAGATTTCATGCTTTCCATACCTGCAATACCACTTACCACGGTACAGAAAATTACAGGTGCAATAATCATTTTAATTAGCTTAATGAAACCTTGTCCTAGTGGATAGAACAATTCACCCCAGCCTTTTACGTATTGCTCGGTACCATTGATGATTTGCGTACCACTTGGTGAGAAATGACCCACCAATACACCCGCAATAATGGCAACGATCACTTGAAAATATAGTGACTTATAAATTGGTTTTTTAGCCATGACATTACTTCACGATATATTTCTGCTTCAAAGAAATATTCAGTTTTTGTCTATTTTCAAAAAATAAACAGCCCAAAACCCCTTTGTCTTCGACAAAAGAGCACCAAAGGTATTTGACTTAGCCAAATACAGAAAAACGAAATATGTATGGTGATTAAATAATCACATCAGGACCTGATATAGAATCAGCACATTGATCAGGAGATGAAACACATACTAAAGTAGGTTAAATTTTACCTGTTTTTTAATGGCTTGTTCTGCCACAAATGTTAATTTCGGTTAAATAATAGACCGAGATCATTAGACTATAGTCTAAAGACTGCGTTTTTTACGCCCATTATCAGGCTGAAAAATACCAACTATAGAAGTAAACTATCCTTAAGTCCTAATTTTAAGCCCAGTATTTGCATGAACAATAAACGAAATATTTACAAAGATTTTGAACATCCTTTTGCGCAATTTGTCCGTATCGTGGGTAAAGGTAAAAATGGCGCACGTTCGCTCACTTATGATGAAGCCTACCAAGCGTTCAGCATGATCTTAAAAGATGAGGTTTTAGACGTTCAATTGGGCGCTTTCTTGATGTTATTGCGTGTAAAAGAAGAATCAGTTGATGAACTTACAGGCTTCGTCCAAGCTACACGTGATCAACTCAAGTTTAAAAAGCTAGATGTCGATTTAGATTGGTCATCTTATGCAGGTAAACGCAAACATTATCCTTGGTTTTTATTGGCCGCATTAACGCTAGCAAAACACGGCTACAATGTCGTAATGCATGGCGCTTCAGGTCATACCATTAACCGCCTTTATACAGAACAAGTATTAGAGTATTTGGGTTTTCCTATTTGCCAAAATGATACAGATGTGGAACAGCAACTAATACAACGTCATTTTGCTTATATTCCGCTCGACGTCATTTCACCAATACTCAGTGATTTAATTTCACTACGCAATGTGATGGGTTTACGTTCCCCAATTCACACCCTTGCGCGTCTGATTAACCCATTTAATGCCAAAGCCACCATGCAAGCTATTTTCCATCCAGCCTATCGTGGATCACACCAACGTGCGGCATTTCAATTGGGTTATCAAAATAGTGCTGTCATTAAGGGTGAAGGTGGTGAATTCGAACGTAATCCCGATGCAAAAACATTAATTTGTGGTATCAAGGATGGTGAAATGTATGAACATGAATTGCCTAAACTGACGGACAACCGCAGTCCAGTCGAAGAAGAACTTGATTTGGCCATTTTTAAAGCCGTGTGGGACGGTCAGCAGGCACATGAATATGGTGAAATCGCGGTCACCGAAACCATGGGAATCGCACTGTATACCATGGGTGCCATCGCAAGTTTTGATGAAGCAATGCAAACTGCCAAAACCATGTGGGCAAATCGTCACGCTTAAATAAGCAGATATGTAGCAACAAATTAAGGTATGCATCAGCTAATAAAAAAGCCAGCATTAAGCTGGCTTTTTCAATCAGAAAGAAAAAGGATTAAACGAAACGAATCGGCTTGAACTCAGGTTCTTCCACATGTGAGTCGCAATGCTCATCTTCTTCTTTGGTCCCGCGGTCGATATAACCACTACGCTCATCTTCTGGCAAATGTTTAATTTCCCATGCATACACCGCTTGCATACAAATTTGACGTTGTTCTTGAGTCAGCGCTACACCATTTGGCCATTTACCAATTTCAATTGCCGTTTTTAATCGACCAACAATTTCAGGATCGAGTACGGCAAGCATCTGTTCAATATTCATAATTAATCCTGCTTTAATGAGTCAAAATCTTGGTTCCAGCCTAGCTTGGTACGACATGCCATATAGAAGTCATAACCAGGTGGATGTAATAAGTTGAGCTTAAATGGATGTTTGCGGATATGTAAACTATCGCCTACACCCAATGATACACTGTGTTGACCATCGGCACTGACCATTGGTAGAACACGGTTTTCACGAATCAAAATTTTAATTTCGCTTTGTCCGCCCACGACAATCGGACGTGACGACAAAGTATGAGGATGCATTGGCACTAAGGCAATCGCATCCATACTTGGGTGGACAATCGGACCACCACCAGATAATGCATAAGCTGTAGAGCCAGTTGGCGTCGAAACAATTAAACCATCACTGTGTTGGCGGTACACATATTGCCCATCAATATTTAGTTCAAAGTCGATCATGTGTACCGATTTACCCGAGTGCAGCACAATATCATTTAAAGCCACAGCATCATAAATCGACTCACCTTTCGAGCGAATTTCCATTTCCAACAAGAAACGTCGGTCTAGCTGAAACTCACCTTTGAGCACTTGATCTAACTTGAAAATCACTTCTGTCGGTTTGATATCGGTCAGGAAGCCCAAACGACCACGGTTCACCCCAATCACAGGAGTATTATATTTCACCAAGGCACGTGCAGCATGAAGCAATGAACCATCACCGCCGACTACGATCACCAAATCGACGACTTCACCCAATAAGTTACGGCTGACCGTCTGAGTATTGTTATAGGGTACCAGCTGCGCTGTTTGCGTATCAAATACAGGATGTAATCCCAAACTTAAAATATGATCGTGGATCAAACATAGGGTTTCGATCACTGATGATTTGTCTGGACGACCAATCAACCCAATGTTTCGAAATGATTTATGTGAAATTTGCACCTGCGCTTTTGCTCCGCTTCGCCTCATTGGTATCATATCACTAACAGAAATGATTTAAAAAAACTTTAAAGTTTCGACTTTAGTGAAGTAGCTTCCAATATTTTGCATACATATAACAGTTTAAATATTGCAAAATACTGAAAAGCTTCGCATGATTAGCAAAATTTCTCAGGGTCTTATCACTATTTATGAAGTCTGAACGTGGCATAGGCATAATTGCACTGATTTTTTCGCTGTTGATTATCGGCGGATTTCTCGTGTTCAGCATTTATCTTATTCGTCTAGATAATATTGTACGGGATAAATTCGAAGGTCAACGTTGGGACATTCCAGCCAAGGTATTTGCGCGTCCTTTAGAAATTTATACCAATGCGCCTGTAAGCCAAGCAGACCTCAACCAAGAACTGAAACTTTTGGGTTATAACGCTCAAGACAGCTATGCGAAAACAGGGAGTTACGTTACTTCTGGCAATGTAACTTATATCCACACGCGTGGTTTTGACTTTGGTGATAGTGTCGACCCTGAACAAGTCCTTAAAGTGACCTTTGGTGAAGATCAAATCACTGAAGTAAGTGCGACCAAACCTTCAAGTAGTGGTATTGCCCGTTTAGAGCCGATGTTAATAGGTGGTATTTATCCTCAGCACAATGAAGACCGTGTGCTGATTAAACTGGATAAAGTACCTAAGCCTTTAATCCAAGCTTTAATTGCTACAGAAGACCGTAATTTCTATCAGCATCATGGTATTTCGATTCGTGGTACAGCACGTGCCATCGTAAGTAATATCACTGGTGGTAAACGTCAAGGTGGTTCGACCCTCACTCAGCAATTGGTGAAAAATTTCTATTTATCCCCTGAAAAAACCATTAAGCGTAAGGCCAATGAAGCCTTAATGGCGATGCTGATTGAACTTCACTATGACAAAGATGAAATTCTTGAAGCTTATTTAAATGAAGTGAATTTAGGTCAAAACGGTAACTATTCAATCAATGGTTATGGTTTAGCTTCACAATTCTATTTTGGTTTACCGCTGCGTGAACTAAATATTGCTCAGCAGGCGTATTTAGTCGGTTTGGTTCAAGGTCCGACCCTATTTAATCCGTGGAAAAACCCTGAAGGTGCGATTAAACGCCGTAATATTGTGTTAAACAATATGGTGGTGATGGGCTATTTAACTCAGGAACAATATGAAACTGAGTCTGCACGTCCATTAAATGTCATTACAAAACCAACATTGGGCCCTTCTCGCTTCCCAGACTATATGGACATCGTGCGTCGTCAACTGCGTACCGAATACCAAGAAAGCGATTTGACCAATCAAGGTCTTCGTATTTTCACCGCGATGGACCCGATTGCTCAAACTCGTGTACAAACTGCATTTAAAGAATCTGTGGCACGTTTAAGTAATGCCAATCCAGCACGCTTGAAAGAATTACAAGGCGCGGTACTGGTGTCTCATCCTGAAAATGGTGAATTGGTTTCAGCAGTCGGTTCAACGCAGGACTTTACTGGCTTTAACCGTACGATGGATGCTAAACGTCAAGTTGGTTCATTGCTAAAACCTGTGATTTACCTCAGTGCGATAGAATCCAACCGCTATAACTGGGCGAGTCAAATCGAAGACAGTCCTATCAGCATTCAAAGTGATGGCAAAGCTTGGACACCGAAAAACTATAGTGGTGGTGCACATGGTGTCGTACCAATGGTCGATGCCCTATCAAACTCTTATAACCTCTCTGCGGTACGCTTAGGTCAAGAGTTCGGTATGTCGACTTTTATTAACCATCTGAAAAAGTTTGGTGTGACGTCTAATATTCCAAACTACCCTTCGATTTACCTCGGCGCTATCGATATGTCACCGATGGAAGTCATGAGTGTCTATGGAAACTTTGCAACCGGTGGCTTCAAATATCCAGTGAAAGCTATTCGTTCAGTGGTCGATGCCAATGGTCGTTTATTAGATCGTTATAGCTTAACGGTACAACCGACTATTGCACCTGATGCAGCCTTTATCTTGAACTACGGTTTACAACAAGTGATGAGTTCAGGGACAGGCCGTTCTGCTTATGCATCATTACCAGCTTCACTCAAACTTGCAGGTAAATCAGGGACAACCAATGATACGCGTGACTCATGGTTTGCAGGTTATTCAGGTAATTATTTAAGTGTGGTTTGGTTAGGTTTAGACAACAACAAAGTTACAGGCTTAACGGGTTCGTCAGGAGCACTTCCTGTTTGGACCAATGTGATGAAGCAGTTACGTCAAAAACCAGTTAATTTACGTCAACCAGACAGCGTACAGTGGCATTGGTTAGACCGTTATTCAGGTAATTTATCTGCGCAGCATTGTACAGGTGCGATATATATTCCTCTTTCGCGCAACTCCATTCCAAATCAAGCTACGGCATGTGGTTCGACACAATATGAAGTAGAACCTTACACAGTTGATACTGAAGAGACGCAGCCAACTCAGGAGCAAAATGATAGTTTAGGTGACTACATTCGTGAAAGTGATGTCGATAATGATCAGGGTTCATCTGATCAACCTCGCATCATATCAAGTGGAGAGTATTCAAATTAAACTGCAAAACATTAAAGTTTTAAAAACGTTCAGTATTCTGAGCGTTTTGACGATCATTTTGGCAGGTTGCCAAACCATGATCGAACCTGAGCAAAAGTCGCCTGCTGCACCTGAAAAAAAGGCAGATATCCATGACCCTTCTGGGGTCATCATTACGCCATATGACCATCCAGAAATTAAGCGTCAACGTATCGTTATTCCTGAGCAGAAAACCCAAATTCAAAAGTTTGATGATGGCCGCGACTTACCTGCATTCAAAAAATTGATGCAAACTACGCAAACCGCTTATGCCAATGGAAAATGGAATGAAGCTGAAAGTGCGGCAACTCAAGCACAGCGTTTGGCACCACAATCTGCGGAAACTTTTTTATATTTGGCAATGATCGCCAATCGAAAAAGTCAGCCTGCGAATGCAGAATCGTTGGCACTGCGCGGATTAAGCTATGCTCAAACCAAGCCGATGAAACAACAGCTTTGGAATGTTGTTTTAAAAGCCGGTCAAATGCAAAAGAAAAGCAGCACCATTCAAAAAGCCCAACAAGCCATCAAAGCTCTTTAAGCACCCATAAAAAAGCCTGATCTTAATTGAGATCAGGCTTTTTTATTTAAAACATACTAAAAGTAAGTTTATTTCTCATAGTTATTATTAAATAATGTTACGCAGTAACATCAGAAGCATAATTTGATCTAAATAAAATACGATACACGGTAACGTTATCCGCAAGCGTTTGAGACAAGACCACATCTATTTAAAAATATTTTTGCGATACTTTGGATAAATTGACGCTAGCGAACGAGTTTTGTCGGTGAGGTGCATTGCACCGCAAGATGGTTTCCTTGTGAAGCACGCTTCTCATTTTGCCTAATGAGAAGCATCGTTTCGTACGAGTACCTCCAGCCGAAGGCTAATCCCTTTATTCAATCTCTAGATTTAAGACTCCGTCGTATCGGTTTAAAAATCATTTTAAAAATGCGTAATTATTTTTACGGGCGTAACATCAGTAAATAGCTTACAAATAGTAAGTCTATTTCTAACCAACCTTCACTGAATTTTACATAACGACTTTCAAATACGACTTTAATTCAATATACACATTCTAGTTTCTAAAAACTGCGAATACCTGCCACCCCATAAGCATGATGCTGCTGTGCAATAGGTAGCAATTCAGGACGCATGCCACCTAAAGCAAAAACAGGGATTTCTATGCCTCGTGCAATCTCAGAAAAATGCGCCCATCCCATACCTTGCGCCTCTGGATGACTTTGTGTCGCCAGAACTGGGCTCATAAAAATAGCCTCACAGCCAATTTTTTGCGCATGCAGCGCAGAAACTTGATCATGACAAGCGGCGATATAGCGCTTCCCAAGCTGTAAATCACCTTTATTTTTTTTCAGCAATTGGTGCTGCTTAAGATGTAAAGCCGAAATATGTGCTTGCACCTCTGTAGAGAGTAATGACCATATATCTTCATTAATTATCAATTGCTTTAAAATCACGGTAGGTAATTGATTTAATGCCTCTGCATTTTCTGCGCTGGCATCGACTCGCCAATAATACAAAAGCGTCTCTTGAAGCGTTTCAAATGTTGGTAGATCGGCGGTGATTTTGATCTGTTGCTGCCAATATAAGCGCTGCAAAATAGCTTGATTGGCCTTTGGAAAATTCAAACTCATAAGTTGTTGACGTGAATACCAGGCCCATGGCTTTTGGATTTCATTCAGCAACGCATGCGGGACGGTGGCATGAAATAAATGCAATTTCACAATAACATCATCGTATTCATGTTGAATAAAATCAAAAGCATGCCAGTCATGTAAACCAATTCCAACCTCTTCAAAAATTTCACGACGACACGCTTGTTCAGGACTTTCACCCTGCTCGACTTTACCACCCGGAAACTCATGTTTATTGCCCTGATGTTGTTTTGCTTCACGCCAACCCACCAGTACTTTGTCTTGGTGCAATAAAATCGCAATGGCGACATCGATTTGCGGTTTCGACATAGTTCCCTGCTCTCTACTCTGTTCCAATTGATATCCAAGTGTAAGCAAATTTATCTTTTTTATAAAATCCTAAAATTACCGTTGACAGGTCTATTCGATAATGATTATCATTTAAACCATTCAAAAATACACCACGGAGTCGACGGAATGAACGCACCATTTAGCCTTTTTACTCGTAGCAATGAAGCACACCACTCGCTGCCAATGCTACATTCAAACAACCTTTTTGCCTTAGGACGTGAAATTCGCATTATGCATGCAGGTGAAGAATATCGACTACGTTTAACACGAAATAATCGCCTTATTTTGACCAAATAATTTCTGATAAAAATAATAATTATCAGCGCAATAAAAATAATCGTGGACACAAGCAGTAAGCCATCCGCTTACTGCTTTTTTAAGTTTTGTACTTAGTCAAATTAAGCTTTATAACTATTCAAACTTAATTTAAATCGCAACACTCATCTTCCTCTCACAACAATCTTTCGCTTAAATTCAATAGGGCAAATCATGTTTTTAGCGGAATGGAAAAATGAGTTGTACCTTTAAGCCGCCCAGTTCAGAGGCTTTCACACTTAATTGACCTTGATGTAACTGTACAATTTTTTGGGCAATTGAAATACCTAAACCTGAACCTTGCGTCTTCGTTCCCAATACTCGGTAAAATCGCTCGCCAATGCGTTGCAATTCTGCGACTGTCAGTCCCGCACCTTGATTTTCAATCGTCCAAACCGCCTGCTGTGCTGTTACCGTTAAATCAATCTTTACCTGTCCTTGCGTAGGACTATAGCGAATAGCGTTATCGACTAAATTGCGTAGACAGCTAAACATCAACTCTGCGTTCATCGCAAACTGTACAGACTGGGTCTGTAGCTTCAATTCGATCTGTTTTTCTTCAATAAACGGCTGTAAAGCATCAATGACTTGTAAACTCAGCTGTTCTAAGTCGTTCTGTTTTTTATCTAATTGCTCCGATTGCGTCGGGTCGAGCCGCGCCAGAATAAGTAGATTTTCCAGCACACGTGTTCCTCGATTAACATCGTGCTGTATGCTCAATAAATCCTGCTGAATGTCGGGATATTTTCGTTTTAATACCTGAAGTCGCATTTGAATCGCAGACAGCGGTGAGCGTAATTCATGTGAGGCATCGGAGGTAAAGCGTTGTTCCGCCTCTAAGGCTTGATCTAATCGGTTTAATAAAAAATTCAGCTGTGTTTGGATCGGTTCTAGTTCCTGTAATACAGGTTCAGGTAAAACAATGGCTTGTAAGTCATCTACATTTTTTTCAGCGATTTGTTTTGAAAAAAGCTGTAAAACTTTCAATTGACGTTTAATCAAAATATGCAGTAATAGCCATTGGATCAACCAGACAATCAATAGAATCCCTGCATAGCCTAGTACGCTTTGCAGCGTTTCCCTCAGCCGTGTTTTCATCGGTTGAATGATTTGTACGCTTAATCCATCGTCCTGAATTTCATAGCTACGCCAAAGCGCGCCTTCTCTCCATTGATAATGCAACCCTTGTTTTAAATTGAGCTGATGTTCAAATGCTGTGTGTTGTTCCGACGTGGTTAAGACTTGCTGCCCTTGCATGAGTTGATATTGCATATCAAACTCTTCACTCAGCTCATCTATTTGTTCGTCTTGCTTCAGCGTGAGATCAGTAGCAGTGAGCATGTCAGCCACTTCGTCCATCAGGGCATCATGTACACTCATGATGTGATAAAGACTAAATCCCAACATCAGACACAGGGAGATTGCTCCCGCCCAAATTGCACTGAGCAGTGAGGTTTTAATCAGTTGCGACTGTAAGGAAATGCTTTTTTTATCACTCATAGACTTAACTTTGTTGAGGAAGATTCATGCGATAACCCAAGCCCCTTAAGGTTTTAATGTAATCACTGCCAATCTTCTTACGCAATTGGTAAATAAAAACTTCGATCGCATTACTTTCCACTTCATCGCCCCAAGCATAGAGTGATTCTTCGAGTTGGCTACGCGTCATAATATGCTCAGGATTTAACAACATCTTATGCAAGATTTGATATTCACGCGATGTCAGCGTAATCAATTCCGCATTTTTACGCAGCGTTTTGGCTTGTACATCTAAACTTAAATCTCCGAAAGTCAAACAATTATCACGCTGTTGATGATGCAAGCGTAATTGGGCACGCACCCTTGCTGACAACTCTTCCAAGCTAAAGGGTTTTACCAAATAATCATGAGCACCCAGATCTAAACCTTCTACACGATCTGCAATACTGTCACGAGCAGTAATGAATAAAACTGGTGTAAGCGGATGCAACTGTACGATACGTTTTAAAATTTCATCACCAGTTACTTTTGGTAAGCCACGATCTAAAAGTATGCAGTCATATTGATGTTGTTCTAAAGCCAAAATAGCGTGATCGCCGCGATCAACCCAATCGACACTGTAGCCATCCATTTCAAGCCATGTTTTTATACTGTCTGCTTGGGAAGCATCATCTTCTGCCAATAAAATTCGCATCTTACCTACCCTATTTCTATGGTTCCGACTTCAGTGTATCGAACTTTTGCTCATATCTACTCAAATCATAAAAAAAACCACAGCAAGCCGTGGTTTTTTTATGGAGCAGCACTGAAATGAATAACAGGCTAAATTAAAATCTTACTTGATCGACATCAACTTCAACGCGTTTCGTCGGTTTGTAATCAATGTCGATTTCACCAATGAGCGTTACTGGTGTTTTAGCTGAAATCGCTTTGCCTTGCCAAAGTTGATCATCAATATCCACTGTAATGCTGCCTGTGCTATCACGGAACTGATATTTTTCATCGCCCATCGATTTGACAACATAACCTTTCAATTGAACTTTACTATCATCTTTTAAGCCTAAGGCATGTTTCACTGATGTGGTTTTCACTGGCGCAACTGCTGTTTGATTGACTGCTGTA
The DNA here is from genome assembly GCF_013419295.1 of Acinetobacter sp. YH12094. Classification (NCBI taxonomy): domain Bacteria; kingdom Pseudomonadati; phylum Pseudomonadota; class Gammaproteobacteria; order Moraxellales; family Moraxellaceae; genus Acinetobacter; species Acinetobacter sp. YH12094. Next base: position 7,047 of record NZ_VPAK01000003.1, on the reverse strand, counting down.
TTCGCAACTGCCACTGATGCCACACCTGCAAATGCTAAACCACATACCAATTGTGTAAATGTTGTCATCTTCGCTCTCTCTTACTTTGTCTATTTCGATAGCGCTATTTAAACAAAGCAAGATGAGTCGAATCTTAAGCTGCAAAGACGTTTTTATTTATTTGATCAAACCATTAGTTGAGCGGTACGACACGCAGGACTTCCTCTAAAGTCGTCACCCCTGCAAGTACTTTACGTGCACCTGCAATTCGTAATGGTTCGACATGCTCTTTACGTGCCTGTGTACGTAGTTGGGTTAGATCTGCATTGGCACCAATCAATTGCTTGGTTTCAATACTGAGCGGCATAAATTCATAAATCCCCACACGGCCTTTATACCCCGTTTGACGACATTCATCACAGCCCACCGCCTCGTAGACAAAATCAGGCATTTGAATCGCATAATCAAAGGTCAGATGTTTCCACTCTTGTTCATTGATAAAAGTCTCACGCTTACAATGTGGACAAAGTTGACGAACTAGACGTTGTGCCAAAACCCCTAAAATAGTCGCTGCCGTTAAAAAAGGCTGAATACCCAAATCATGTAATCGCGTCAAACTCGATGGTGCATCATTGGTATGTAAAGTTGAAAGCACCAAATGACCTGTTAATGCTGCTTGGATCGCCATATTTGCCGTATCATGATCTCGGATCTCCCCGACCATGATAATGTCAGGGTCTTGACGCATTAAAGCCCGTACACCATCGGCAAAGCCCAGATCAATCCCTGCATTCACCTGCATTTGATTAAAGCTCGGCTCTAACATCTCGATCGGATCTTCAATGGTACAGACATTCACTTCTTCGGTTGCCAATTGTTTGAGCGATGAATATAACGTGGTGGTTTTACCCGAACCCGTCGGACCGGTCACTAAAATAATACCGTGACTATGACTGGTTAATGCTTTCCAATCATCCAACAGACGCCCTTCAAAACCGAGCTGTTGGAAGCTACGTACCAAGACTTCAGGGTCAAAAATACGCATAACCAACTTTTCACCAAAGGCTGTTGGCAGCGTCGATAAACGTAGCTCTGTTTCTTGGCCTTTGGGTGTACGGGTTTTTAAACGTCCATCTTGCGGCTTACGTTTTTCCGCCACATTCATCCGACCTAAGATCTTAATTCGCGAGACCACAGCTGTCAGGGTATTTGCAGGCATGTTGTAGATGGTATGCAATACGCCATCGATACGAAAACGCACCTTTCCTGTATCTTTACGCGGTTCGAGGTGAATATCACTTGCACCTTGTTCGAAGGCAAACTGTAAGACCCAATCCACAAGCTTCACAATATGCTGATCATTGGCATCTGGATTTTGTGTATCACCTAATTGTAATAGTGCTTCAACGCCTTTATTTTCACGGTCATAACTCGATGATTTTTGCGAATTACTGACTGCGCGACTCACTTGGTAATATTCAACCAAGTAGCGCTGTAGTTGATCTGGACTGAGTAATACACGTTGAATCTTGCGTGGTAATACCGTTCTTTCTAAGTTGGCAATCCATTCATTTTTATAAGGTTGATCCGTTGCAATCAACACATGCTCATTTTGTAATTCAACCGCTAAAATGCGATTTCGTACTGCAAATTCCTGCGACATAATTGCAGTCAGTGCAGGCACATCAGCTTTTAGAGGATCGATAATATAAAACGGTACACCAGACTTTTCTGCTAACCATTGACAGAGTCTATTCAATGTTAAGGTAGACTGTGGATGACTCTGATCGACTAAATTAAAATTGGCAATCCATTGTAAAGGATGCCATTTCAACTGCTCACGCTGACGGTGCGTGGTTTGAATCAGTATTTTGTCTCGTTCAGTAATACGTCCATCTTTTTGTAATTGGTCTAAACACCAAGAAGTGTCAATTTCAAAATTAAAAGTCATTGTTCTATGTTCCCCAAACATAGGGAATACTATAACAAAACTAGAATAGTTAAACTTAATATTTTCACTTAAATCGTTAAGTTAAATTTAACTTAAATTATTAATTTTAATTAGTTATTTTTTAACATTCCTTTTTTTATATTTTTCTATACTATATGCCACAGTCACAAATAATAGTGACGTAATTCATAATTTATTAAAGAGGGTAACATGAAATTTAAAACTTTAAGCACAGCTATTGTAAGTTCATTTATTTTAACAGCTTGTGGTGGCGGTGGAGGTTCGTCAGATAAATTTAATGATAGTGAAAATAATAATATCACTACTTCACCTTTCCAACAGTGGTCAAATTTTTTTATAGACTTCAATTTAAATACTAATAATATTGAATACTATTCAGATACACTAACACTTGATAATGGTAAAAGTTATTCTAAAAGCGAGGATACTTTTTCTGAAATTTATGTAACTCAAAATGGTGTATACGATCAAAGTTCTACAAATAATCAGTACGGAAAATATCAAGGCACCGTTGTTACGAACAATAGCTCTTGGGTTCTTAGTCCTTACTCAAGTATTGGTTCAAATGACCTCAAATTAACAACGAACTTTAAGATACTCAACATTAGTAATCAACCAATTGCGCAAATTGTTTCACCAAATGAATACTGGATCGCTAAAAATAATCTTAATGATTCCTATGAATATCCTGAGCAATTAATGAGCTACTTAAAGCAATTAAATGAGCAGAAATTCCCTACAGGCTCATACTGTCTACAAATTATAAGTGAAACAAATAATCAGGATTATCTATCATTAGATAATGATGAATATTCTGACACTGAAGATCAGCAAAATATTCTTAAAAATCAATGGATTAAATACTCAACACAACAAGATAACACTAATATTAAAAAATATAATTTTAAAGATACAACGGCATATCTAGAATATTCCCCTGAGTATAATGACAATCATGGGGTAGCCTCGTATAAATCAAAATATTATTGGGCTAACCTAATAGATTCACGTACAGAATATACTTTTGCAGATGAAATTAAAGAATTAGAAGACATAAGTGCAGATGCAACAAATGAAGAGAAAAAGCTTATTCAAGAGCTAATAAATTTAAGAAAAAATTCATGTTATCTCTTCAATAACATTGCATCTAAAGCAATTACTGATGATTTAATTAAGTAAGTTAGCAAATCTGAAAGAGATTACTCTCTTTCAGATTTTAAAATTTTTAATAGTAAAATTTTTTCACTTTCAATCCTAAACTTCACATTCAAGCCAGCAAACAACATGCCATATACACGCTCCTCATCTTGTTGATATGCAGGTCGTGGATCTAAAGATAATACCTCTTGTAATTCTAAAACTGTCTGCATCTCTAAAGAACCCATACCGATCAACTGTTTTTTTTGCAGTTCTGCTGCTTCTGACCAAATTACAGATTTTCTTTCTGGCTCATCCTGCGCATAACCACTTTGCGCATCCATCACTGCATCAGAATATTGAATATATGGTTTAATATCTAAAATTGGTGTTCCATCTAACAAATCACTGCCGACCACATAGACACGTACCGATTTACCGACTTTTTTCACCCCTTTGAGCTGCACAACCGACAAGCCCATAGGTGACGGCCGGTACATACTTCGTGTCGCAAATACCCCGATTTTTTGATTACCACCTAAACGCGGAGGACGAACTTGCGGACGAAATTTTGTCGAATCTGCATTTTTATTTTCATGAAACTGCCAAATCAGCCAAAGATGACTAAAATCATTAATCCCTTCGAAAGCCAATAAATCGTTATAAGGTTCCACCATTTCAATATAAGATTCGACTTGCACCAAATTCGGCTGACGTGGAATACCAAACTTTTCTCGGTAGGGAGATTTCATATACCCGATAATTGGCATTTTAAGCTCAGACATAATCACTTTTTCTGATAAGTTCAATTAAATATATTCAGTTTATCGAGAATGATTTTAGATTAGAATAGTAAGCTGTTCTAATTTGATAATTTTATTGAGACCTTTAATGGCTGCTTTTAACGTCGAAAAGATTACTCACGTCCACCATTGGAATGACACTTTATTCTCTTTTAAAACCACTCGCGATACTGCGTTACGTTTTAAAAACGGTCAATTTGTGATGATCGGCCTTGAAGTAAATGGTAAGCCTTTAATGCGCGCTTATTCTATTGCAAGCGCAAACTATGAAGAAGAATTAGAGTTTTTCTCTATTAAAGTTCCAGATGGTCCTTTAACGTCTATTTTACAAAAAGTAAAAGTTGGCGATGAAATTTTAGTGTCTAAAAAACCTACAGGTACGTTGGTTCTAGATGACTTAAACCCTGGTAAAAACTTATACCTACTTTCTTCAGGTACAGGACTTGCACCGTTCCTTTCTGTAATTCGTGACCCTGAAACTTACGAACGTTTTGAAAAAATCATTGTTGTACATGGTACACGTTTCATTTCGGAATTGGCTTATCAAGATTTAATCTTAGATGAAATTCCTAACCACGAATTCTTTGGTGAATTAGGCGCGAAAGAAAAATTGGTTTACTACCCTACAGTAACCCGTGAAGAATTCCATACTCAAGGCCGTGTAACTACTGCCATTGAAACTGGTCAACTTTTCGAAAAAATTGGTCTTCCACGTTTCAACCCTGAAACTGACCGCGCAATGCTTTGTGGTTCACCTGCATTCCTAGACGACGTTGCTGCACTACTTGACCAGCACGGTCTGAAAGAATCTCCTAAGATGGGCGTTCTAGGCGACTACGTGATTGAACGTGCATTCGTTGAAAAATAATTAGCTGAAAATTAAAAAGCGCATGTCATCATGCGCTTTTTTTTGATCTATATGCCACTCATGACTGATACAGCTATTTTTCTTCTTTTACCTTCAATTCATCAATAATTTTTGCTCTCCACTCTAAACCTTTATTTGTAGCACGAGGTAATTCATTTGAAAGAGTAATCTCAACACTATCATCTGGGTATAAATGGACTGCTAAATATTTTTTATCTTTTAAGTCTTTAGAAATTAATAAAGGAACATTTATAGCTTTATGTTTACGCGAACTGTTTGTTTCACCCCATTTTACATATTGGGACCCTGTTAACACTGCTGATCTTTTCGTTCCACTACCAAATCCACCACCCAACTCTTCACCATTTAATTTGACTATATAAGGAATATAACTTGCATCATAACCATAAGATGTTGTCGTCAACACATAAGTTTTTGTTGAATGAGTATTACACCCTATTAAACTCATTGCTGAAAGCATAATAAGCATTAAATTCTTTTTTAAAACTTTCATCATTATCCTTTTAAAAATATTGGGTTTTAATTTATTTAATTAAAAATTAATAATCAATGAAAATTAAAAATATTATCCATTAGAAACGAATAACCAAAAGGAAAATTTATCCTATTTATCACCAGCAAACTGCCAATATATATTAGCATCCATTTCAAAATGCCTCCGAATGGCATCTACTTATTCAGTCAGATACCAAATCGTTAATCCCCCAAGGGATATCTTTAATCTCAGGCATACCTTCTCCTTGATTAAAATGACATTTTTCCATGTTATTCGCAGGAATATACCATTCACCTTTTTTAGGGCAAATTTAACCAAATCTTTTGGATAAATCATATGTGTTATTTCGCTATCATTTATCAACACACATCAGACAACACAAATCATTTCAGCTTCGATCGGTAAACTTGCCCCCTTCATTTGCGACTCTTTCAATCAAGTACCAATCTGTTTTCTCATAATATGTTTCATAAGTTTCTGGATCTATTGTAGTGGGAATTACACTACCAAAACCTCTATCATCTTCATTACTATGAGCCATAAATTCTATTCGGTTCGGCACAAATTCGGAAATATATAAACCTGTTATCGCAACTTTTTCATTCGATTTTACTTTAATACTTTGATTTATACGATAAATGGGATATGACACAGGAATATTAATTTTTGAAATATCAAATATTTCATCAACAATACTTTCTTGATTCCAATACGTTGGATAGGTATTTTCAATAATGAATGCCTCGACCTTAGCCTTTGTATAAAAATCCCAACATTCTTTCACATTTTCATGAGGTAGTTCATCCATCCATTTTTTTGAAAACTCACTCATACCTTTGTCATTCGATCGAATCTCTGATGCGCAATCTAAATATGTTAGATCGCCTTCTTTTATTCTTATATAAGCAAAATCTAAAGTATCCATGGTTTTTCTTAAAAGCGGTAAAACCGTCCCTCCCCAATTGATGTCAACTTGCTCTGGCATTGGAAAATCCAGATAATTACAGGGTAGATTTCTCATATAAACGACAAACAGCAATTCCAAACGATCTAAAAAAGATTGATAGTTATTTCTCATGCTATAAAAAAATTCTTTAGAACTAAAATGTTCTAATAAATATAAAAATTTAGGATCGATTTTAAAATTCATATTCAGCCTAAAATTAATGCCCCGAAGGGCATATTTTATTTATTCTTCACCATTAAAATACCAGTACACTTCACCCCAATCTTCCTTAGAAAGTGTTGGTAACATTTCACCTCTTAACACATGAACGCGTGAATCCACTTGTGCAGGTGTTGTCCAATAGCCCGTTTTTGGGGATTTTTCGCCAGCTTTGACTTTTATTACAGTTAGATTCTCTTGGGTTACTTCAGATTGAGTATTATTTTTACGAGCCCATGCAACTATATCTTTAGGATAAAACAAATGTTTATGTAAAGAACTTTCATCCAAATCTAGTAAATAAACAAGAGCTGCTGCTTCAAAAGCCCAGTAACCAACATATGAATAATTATCTAAATTTAAATGACTATTGTACCAAAGTGTATTTTTATGCATTTGATACCAATCAGCCAAATATTCATCCAACAGTTCAATCGCATGATTTTTGTTATTTTTAATTATTACATTATCAATCACATGGTAATCCCCCCTAAAAATAAAAGGATCTAAAAGTAGAATTTTCTCTTAAGATACGAGCAGGAGATTCTGCATGAAAACATCTAAATTTACTGACAGCCAGATCATGTCCATTTTAAAACAGGCGGA